>JBJEOJ010000062.1:0-15258 GCA_051880655.1 Acutalibacteraceae bacterium
GCTTTATGAAAAAATTTCTTCTTTCTGTTATAAGATTTTACAGAAAGCATATTTCGCCGCATCTTCCGCCTATGTGCAAATATTATCCGACATGCAGTGTTTATGCAATTGAAGCAATTGAAACACACGGAGCATTTAAAGGCTTTTTTCTTGCACTTTGGCGACTTCTGCGCTGCAATCCCCTGTCTTTGGGCGGCTACGATCCCGTTCCGCCGAAAAAGGACAAGCATAGCTGCTGTCATAAATGATATGCTTGTTCGTTAAGACGAAAAAACATCATGAAAGGGAAAATCAATGTTCGCATTTTTTTATTCTATCTTTGGCTTTCTGTTCAGAATTCTTTACGGATTCATCAGTAACTATGGCCTTGCGCTTCTGATTTTCACAATATTTTTCCGTATACTTATTTTGCCGACAAATATCAAAACACAGAAAAGCTCGGCAAAGCAAGTCAGACTTCAGCCTAAAATTAAGCGTATTCAGGAAAAATATAAAGACTATTCGCCGCAGGAAAGGCAACAGAAAATTCAGGAAGAAACAAACGCTCTCTATCAGCGTGAAGGCTACAGCGCCATGACGGCAGGCTGTCTGCCTCTTTTGATTCAGCTTCCGATTCTCTGGGGTCTTTACGGTGTTGTTCGTCAGCCGCTGACTTATGTTCTTCAAAGTCCGTCAGAGCTTATTAATGTTCTCACGGGCGTTGCACAAAACAGCTCCATTCTTTCGGGTAATACTGCCTATGCGGAAACAACCATCATCACTCATATTGATGACTTGATTTATAAAATTCCCGCAACGGCGCAGCAGTTTGCAGCAGATATTGCAAATATCCGGAATTTTGATTTCACTGTTTTCGGAATTGAGCTTGGAGCCATTCCTCATTTTTCAACGCTGACACATTTCAGTTCGGCATCTTTTGACGAAAAGATTGTTCTTCTCATTCCGCTTTTGTCCTTTGTCACATCAATGATGACAAGCTTTCTTTCTCAGTCAAGGCAGAAAAAGAACAGTCCCGGTATGGACAGACAACAGCAAATGTCAATGGGCTGCATGATGTATATGATGCCGCTTATGTCGCTGTATTTTACATTCCAGTTCCCCGCAGGAATGGGTATGTACTGGATTCTTTCAAACATTTTTGCTTTCTTCCAGACTCTGATTCTCGGTCATGTTTATTCACCGAGAAAGACAATTGCAAAGCTTATGATTGAAGAAACAATTGAAAGACGCTCATATGAAAACACAAAGAAGCTTGCGTCAACTTCGCAGGCAGATGATTAAATTCAAGTTAAACTTATAAAACGGTGGTGATATAAATGATTAAAGAAGCAACAGCAACAGGCGCAACAATTGAAGAAGCGCTTGAAAAAGCAAAAGCTGAGCTGGGTGCACCGGCCTATGCTGAAATTCACACTGAAGTTATTGATGTGCCGAAGAAAAAGATGTTCGGTCTGTTTGGTTCCGTTCCGGCAAAGGTTAAAGTCAGCTATGATGCTCCGGAAGAAAAGAAGCCCGAGCCGAAACCTGTAAAAAAGGCTGAGCCGAAAGCTGCTCCCGCTCCGAAAGCAGCACAGCCCAAAGCTGCGGCAGAAGCACCGGAAGCACCGGAAGAAAAAGAGCCGGTTCTGACAAAAATTGAAGCTGATTCCAAGCCGTCAATTGCAACGGCTGTAAATTACTTGAAAGAAATTGTTCTCGGCATGGGTGCCGAAAAAGCAGATGTTGAAGTTTTTGAAACGGAAAGCAAGGAAATCATTCTTGAACTCGACTGCGGTGATGATTACGGTATTGTAATCGGCAGAAGAGGTGATACTCTCGATTCAATTCAATATCTTACCCGTCTTGCCGCAGGCAGAAAAAAGGACGAGGACGATTACACAAGAATTTCAATCAATGTCGGCAATTACCGTGAAAAAAGAAAGCATACTTTAAGTGAGCTTGCAAAAAAGAACGCAGCAAAGGTGCTTAAATATGGCAGAAACGTAACCTTTGAGCCGATGAATCCGTATGAAAGAAGAATTATTCACACAACTATTCAAGGCATCGAAGGTGTGACATCGCACTCTGTCGGTTCTGATGACAGCAGAAGAGTTGTCATTTCGCTTGCAGAAGGCGTAAAACCGACACATCCGTCAAAGGGCTATAACAACAGAGGTCGCGGCGGATATAACCGTTCACGCTCAGGACGTCCGAACAATCGTCCGCGTTCCGGTGCAGGAAAGGGCGGCGCCAAAACCGACGTACCGCAAAGAGCTCCGAAAACCGATGCAGGCGCTCAGGGTGTTTCGCTTTACGGTAAAATTAACTAAATTTCAGTCCGCTGACAGTTGTCGGCGGATTTTTTGCTTTATCCGGCAGGCGGAAAATTTTTTCTCAGCGTATTTTCGGATGCGTATAAAATTGAAATAAAAATCAGACAATTTTGAATTTGACCGTTAAATTTTGTTTTTGATGTATTGCTATAGTGTTTACAAATATTTTATCCCATGATACAATATAAAAAATAATAAAAGGAGAAGGTATCTATGAAAATGAAGAAAATAATTTCTGTCTTTCTTGCCGTTGTTATGCTCGCTTCATGCTGTCTGACAGTCATGGCTTCGGCGGCAGACAGACTATATTCAATGGACTGTCCGAATATTTATGTTCCCGGATTTATGTCAAGCACAATTTATAAAAATCCCGGAACAGCAGAGCAGGAAGCCGTTTGGCCGCCGTCAAGCGAAAGCATTGTTTCAGCGGTTAAAAACTGCATACCGGCTTTCGGTAAACTTGCTTTAACGCAGGACTGGGACGCATTTGCAGATGTTCTTTTACCGGAGGTTGAAGCACTTTTTGAGCCTGCCTATCTTGACAAAAGCGGTGAAGCTTCAAACAACACCGGCGTTGATTTCAAATGGCCGGCGGCAAACACAATCACCAAGAATTCTCTGTTGAATTTTAAATATGACTGGAGACTCAGCCCGATTGAAATTGCCAAACAACTCAATGACTATGTTGATTATGTCTTAAAATGCAGCGGCTGTGACAAGGTAACATTCACGGCTCATTCCTATGGCGGAATCGTTATGCTTTCCTATATCAGACTTTACGGGGATGACAAGGTAGAGGGCGTTGTTTTTGATTCAACCGCAATTTACGGCGAAACCTATACCGGTGAACTTCTCACAGGTCAGATTAAGCTTTCAACAGATTCGGTTCAAAGCTTCCTTGAATATGCTCTGGATGACAGCGAATATGAAAACACGATAAACACGATTATTGCAATGCTCAGAAAAGGCGGAGTTCTTGATTTCGTTATGGCGATGGGCAACACCTTGATTGCAAACATTGAGGATCGTGCTCTTGAAGAAGTTCTTCTTCCGTTCTTTGGCAGATGGCCGACCATCTGGGCGATGTCACCCGATGAATACATAGATGATGCAATGGAGTTTGTTTTCGATAATATGTGCGCCGAAGACAGAGATGATTACAGCGGATTGATTGAAAAAATCGAAGACTATAACAATCGGGTCAGAACATATAAGACCGAAACGCTCAAAGAAATTGAAGCGACACGTCCGATGGGCGTTATTTCCGGCTATGGCTATTCATCAATTCCCATTACACCCTCATGGGATGTTGTGGGTGACGGTGTTGTTGACACAAAGAGCACTTCATTCGGTGCAACCGTTGCGCCTTACGGCAAAACGCTCGGCAGTGAATATCTTTCAAGTGCAGATCCCAAATATATTTCACCGGAGAAATCGGTTGATGCTTCAACCTGCCTTTTCCCGGATAAAACATGGTTTGTCAGGGATCTGAAGCATTCTTCGGGTCATGATTCACTCGGAAAGCTGTTTGCGGCAATTCTTTATTCGGAAGATGAGGAAATCACGGTTAACAGCCTTGAGGAATATCCGCAGTTCTTGAAGTTTAATGCTGAAGATGAAACCGTTTCGGCAAACACGCAGACAAGGGTTACAACAGATCTGATGCAACGATTCATCGGCGCAATCCGTGAGTTCATCATGCTTCTTGTGAAGCTGATTAAGTCAATTGGTGCGTGAATTTAAAAGTTAATAAAATTACACGGGGCTTTCAAGTGGAAGTCCCGTGTTTTTTTAGCTCCATGTATAACCGCAATCTTCACAGGTTAGTTTAAAGTGAACTCTCTTTGATTCTTTAATAAGCTCCAATCTGACACGCTTTGAACCACATTTATGACACCATTCTCCGTGCTTATTAAGAACAGCTCTATAATGATAGGAAAGAAGATCCCTGTTAAACTCATCAATTACTGACTTGCCACATTCCGGACAAATTTTTTTTGAATTATTTTCAATGCCTTTACCGCAACCATCACAAAAGAATTTAATGTTATGGTGTTCGTATGGCAGGTGAAATTCATCCCTGATTTCTTCCTGACGTTTAAGTACCGCTTCATTATATGCATGCATATCTTTTTTTGCAAGCTTTATTTTCTTGGAAAGCTCTCTTCCTGTTTTGGCAAAACCGAAAAAAGCAGACACACAAACTATAAACATAAACAGCCCCATACAGAACCAACCAAGCTGAAATCCTGTTCCGTCAGGCGGTTTGATTGAAAGAATTGTAACTGTCAAAAATAACAGGGTCAAAAGACCGAACAATGCTGCTTTAGGTACCGCATCGTTGCGTTCTGTGTTTAATTGTTCAATCTTTTTTCTTTGAATTTCTTCAGCATTTTCTTTTAATTCTTGTTCCATTTTTGCTCTTTCAGCTTTAAGATTTTCTTTTCTTTCAAGCTGATAGAAATATTCACGAACATTTTTATTGCATTGCGGACAGAAAAGAGCATCATCGGAAACATTTTCTCTATTGCAATAAGGGCAGTTAACCAAAGCCATTGTTTATTCTTCCTTTCCGATTTAACGTTAAACCATACTTTATCTTATCAGCCAATTATAATCCTGACGGCAGTCAATAACATAATCGGCATATACTGTTTCATCTTTCACTTGAAATAATATCATATAACGTTTTTCAAACAGAATAAAACGATATGTGTTGCGCGGAATGAATTCCCCGATAAGCCAAGGGCATCTGTGCGGCATTGTTTCCAAAGATTTTGCTGTCAGTTCAAAAGATTTAACAAGCCTCTGAGCAGCTTTTTCACTTGTCTGAGCCAAAAAAGCCGAATGAGAAACAAGCATTTGAGCCGCTCTTTGCGAAACAATAACTTTATATTTATCAGCCATTGTTTTGGGAAGCCTCCTTAATGGCATTTTTCATCATTTCAGAAACTTCATCAATGGAAAATCCGCTGTCTCCATTAAGCCTTTCTTCTTCAACCGATAAAAGTTCTTCACGGAGTCTGAGCATTTTTTCCCTTTTATTGTAGGCTTCAATATCCATAACAACTAAATCTCCCTCTCCGTTCTTGGTGAGGAAAACCGGTTCCTGTGTTTTTCTGCATATATCTGCAATTTCATTATAGTTTTGGCGAATGGACGCTGACGGACGAATGTTCATAACGACACCTTCTTTAATTTGATAGTAATATTCTAATAATATTATATCTGTTTTATACAACATAGTCAAGAAAATATACAAAAAGCCGGGAAACCCGTTTAAGGTCTCCCGGTCTTTTGTATAAGAGCAATTATTCTTCTTCCGGTGCATAGAGCTTCTGAAGCTTCTTGAGATGCTCGTATTTTTCGCCTGCCATGGCGGCGCTTGCATCAAAGAGTCTTTCTGCTCTGTCGGGGAATTCACGCATAAGTCTTGCATAACGTGCTTCGCCCTTGATGAATGCAAGGTATTCTTCTGTCGGCTCTTTGCTGTCGAGCGTGAACGGATTCTTGCCTTCTTTTTCAAGTCTCGGGTCAAAGCGGAAGTTGTGCCAGTAACCTGCGGCAACTGCTTTCTTTTCTTCGGTCATGCTGATTCCCATGCCGCCCTTGATTCCGTGGTTGATACAGGGAGCGTAAGCGATGATGATTGACGGACCGTCATAGCTTTCTGCTTCTCTGAACGCCTTGAGACACTGATTATAGTCAGCACCCATTGCAACCTGAGCAACATAGACATAACCGTAGCTCATTGCAATCTGAGCAAGGTCTTTTTTCTTAACTTCCTTACCGGCTGCGGCAAACTGAGCAACAGCGCCTGTCGGTGTTGATTTTGAAGCCTGTCCGCCGGTGTTTGAATAAACTTCGGTATCGAAAACAAGAATGTTAACGTTCTGATGCGAAGCGATAACATGGTCAAGTCCGCCGAAGCCGATGTCGTATGCCCAACCGTCGCCACCGAAGATCCACTGTGATTTCTTTGCAAGATAATCGGCGTCGGCAAGAATTTCTTTCTTTGCTGCTGTGCATTTCTCGCAAGGAGTATCGTTTGCTTTGAGTGCGGCAATGAGAGCCTGTGAGGGTTCAGCGTTGTCCGAACTGCTTTCTTTTGTGTCAAGCCATGCTTTTGCTGCTGTCTTTATCTCTTCAACCGGGCAATTTTCAGCAAGAAGCTCAACTTTTTCGCCAAGTCTTGTTCTGATTGCCTGCTGAGCAAGAAGCATACCGTAGCCGAACTCTGCGTTGTCTTCAAACAGTGAGTTTGACCATGCAGGACCGTGACCTTTCTTGTTGATGGTGTAAGGTGTGCTCGGTGCACTGCCGCCCCAGATTGAAGAACAGCCTGTTGCGTTTGCGATATACATTCTGTCGCCGAACAGCTGAGTTGCAAGCTTTGCATAAGGTGTTTCGCCGCAGCCTGCGCAAGCGCCGGAGAACTCAAGAAGAGGAACTCTGAACTGGCTGCCCTTAACGGTTGAGGGCTTGAATTTTTCAAGCACTTCGGGCTTTTCATCAAGTGAGTAAAGATAATCAAAGGTCTTCTGCTGTTCTTTCTGTGTTGCAAGCTCTTTCATTTCAAGAGCCTTTGCGCCTTTCTTGCCCGGGCAGACGTTTGCGCATGAGCCGCAGCCTGTGCAGTCCATAACGGAAATGCCCATTGCAAATTTATATCCCGGCATACCGGTCATATCAGCAGTTTTGGTGCCCTCGGGAGCAGCTGCAGCTTCATCGGCAGTCAGTGCATAAGGACGGATTACTGCGTGCGGGCAAACATAGGAGCAGAAGCCGCACTGAATGCAGTTTTCAGGAATCCAGCAGGGAGTTTTAACTGCGATGCCGCGTTTTTCAAAGGCGGCAGAGCCCTGCGGGAAGGTTCCGTCAGCACCGTCAACAAAGGTTGAAACGGGAAGGGTGTCGCCGAGCTGAGCAGAAGTCGGTTCAAGAATTTCTTCAACAAACTTCTTCATTTCGGGTCTGTCTGTCTTAACTTCAACAACCTTAACTTCTTCTTCTGCGTTCTTCCATGATTCGGGAACGTCAACCTTAACAACGCTTGCAATACCTTTTTCAATTGCTTTGTGGTTCAGTTCAACAATGTCCATACCCTTTTTGCTGTATGACTTTGTTGCGGCTTCTTTCATCAGTTCAACAGCCTTGTCGGCAGGAATGATGTTGGAAAGACCGAAGAATGCCGACTGAAGAATGGTGTTAACTCTTCCGCCGAGTCCAAGTTCAAGAGCAATATGCGTTGCGTCAATGGTATAAAGCTGAATGTCGTTTTCTGCAATATACTTCTTCATTGAGCCGGGAAGATTTTCATTCAGTCCGTCAAGATCCCATGAGCAGTTAAGCAGGAATGTTCCGCCGGGAACAAGGTCCTGAACCATCGGATATTTGTTTACATATGAGGGATTATGGCAGGCAACGAAGTTTGCCTTGTTGATAAGATAGGTTGATTTGATCGGTGTTTTGCCGAAACGCAGATGCGAAACTGTGATGCCGCCCGACTTTTTGGAGTCATAGGAGAAGTAGCCCTGCGCGTACATATCGGTGTTGTCGCCGATGATTTTGATTGAGTTCTTGTTTGCGCCGACCGTACCGTCAGAACCGAGACCCCAGAATTTGCAGCAGGTTGTGCCTTCGGGTGTTGTGTTCGGAGTTTCGGTAACGGGAAGAGAAAGACCTGTTACATCGTCTTCAATTGCAATTGTGAATCTCTTCTTAGGCTCTGCTTCGTCCATGTTGCGGAAAACAGAAATAATATGAGAAGGATTGGTATCCTTTGAGCCGAGACCGTAACGTCCGCCGTAAACGGGAACAGATGCAAATTTTGAATCGTGAAGAGCGGCAACAACATCAAGATAAAGCGGTTCGCCGAGTGAGCCGGGCTCTTTTGTTCTGTCGATGACGGAAATGGATTTAACGGTGTCTGGGATTGCATCGATAAGATGTTTTGCAGAGAACGGTCTGTAAAGACGGACTTTAACAAGACCGACCTTTTCACCTTTTGCGGCAAGGTAATCAATGGTTTCTTCAATGGTGTCGCAGATTGAGCCCATTGCAACAATAACCTTTTCGGCATCGGGTGCGCCGTAGTAGTTAAAGAGCTTATAGTTTGTGCCGATTCTGTCGTTTACCTGATTCATGTAATCTTCGGTAATGCCGACAATATCGTCATAATATTTGTTGCAGGCTTCTCTTGCCTGGAAGAAGATGTCGGGGTTCTGAGCCGAACCTCTGAGAACGGGATGCTCAGGATTGAGAGAACGGCGGCGGAAAGCGTCAACAGCGTCCCAGTCGAGCATTTCAGCAAGATCTTCGTAATCCCATACTTCAATTTTCTGAATTTCGTGAGAAGTGCGGAAGCCGTCAAAGAAATGAAGGAACGGAACACGGCCTTTGATTGTTGCAAGATGAGCAACTGCGCCGAGGTCCATAACTTCCTGAACGTTGCTTGAACAAAGCATTGCGTAACCTGTCTGGCGGCAGGCATAGATGTCTGAATGATCGCCGAAAATGTTCAGAGCGTGGCTTGAAACGCAGCGGGCCGAAACATGAATAACGTTCGGGAGCAGTTCGCCTGCGATTTTATACATATTCGGAATCATGAGAAGAAGACCCTGAGATGCGGTGTAGGTTGTTGTCAGAGCGCCTGCTGAAAGTGAACCGTGAACAGTGCCTGCGGCGCCTGCTTCAGACTGCATTTCTGCAACCTTTACATTTTGACCGAAAAGGTTTTTCACATTTTTTGCAGACATAACATCCGTGACTTCAGCCATAACCGAAGACGGGGTGATGGGATAAATCGCCGCAACTTCCGTGAAAGCATAGGATACGTGAGCGGCAGCATTGTTACCATCCATTGTTTTGGTTTTTCTTGCCATTGGACTGATCCTCCTTATATTTTAAGTTAAGGCAAATAAACTGACTTATGGCATAGGAGCTTTTATTAAGCCCATAAATCAACAGTATATATTCTACCACTAAAAAGTGATGATGTAAATACAAAAAACATTAAAATCTCATCATGAAGATACAGAAATTTTAAAAAAATTTGCTGTTTTTTGATTATTTGTCCCGATTCGGTAAAAAAAGGAAGTTTTTAGTTTAAACAGTATTATATTTTGCAGGAAAAATCTTTTTATTAAAATAACAACATTGAATTATTAAAAAAGTCTTTTACATTAAAACTTTTTATTGAAAAAAGGCTTTATATCTGATAACATATATCTATCGTATTTTTCGGCGCAGCAGCGCAGCGGGAGATTTTCTATGTCTAAACTTGCATTTATCACCGGAGCATCAGGTGAAATCGGCAGTGCAATTTGCCGCCGATTTGCCGAAAACGGCTATGACATTGCCGCTCATTATTTTAAAAACGAAGAAGCGGCAGAAAAGCTCTGCCGACAGCTTGAAGGAATTTATCATATTCGTGCAAAGGCTTTCGGTGCGGATTTTTCAAAGCCGGAACAAGTGAAAGCTCTTTGCGAAAATGTTTCCCGGTTTGGCAGTGTTTATGCCCTTGTCAATAATGCCGGTATTGCTTACAGTGAGGTTTTTCAGCTTGTTTCCGATGAAAAAGCGCAGGAAATTTATTCGGTCAATATGCAGTCGGCAATGAGTGTTACAAAATATATTCTGCCTCAGATGATAAGAATGAAATGCGGAAGAATTATAAATATTTCTTCGATGTGGGGCGTTTCGGGAGGCTCGTGCGAAGTGCATTACAGTGCTTCAAAAGCGGCTTTGATCGGTTTTACAAAAGCCTTGTGCAAAGAAGTCGGACCGAGCGGTATAACGGTCAACTGCATTGCTCCCGGATTGATTGACACAAAAATGAATGCGAACCTCTCTTCCCGGGATATAAAAGAAATTGTTGAGCAAACCCCGGTTGAACGAATCGGAACACCCGATGATGTTGCTGCTCTTGCGCTCTTTCTTTCAGGAGAGGAGGCATCTTTTATCACAGGACAGGTTATCTGCGTTGACGGCGGACTAAGCGTATAAAAATATTTCTTTTAAACTTAATTTGAGTTTTAACATTTATACTGTCACAGGTAAACTGACAGTATTATGCTGTGCAATATATTATTGTTGCCTTTTGAATCAGTCAGTGATAGAATGAATATGTTTTTATTTTAATTAACAGGAGGAATTTTCTTGGACGAACTTAAAAAGGGAGACATGACTCCCGAAGAAAGTGGCGGCAAAACTGAGAATGAAAAAATAAGCTTTGCCGACACGTCGGAAAACAACGACAAAACCGAAGCTCAGCCGGAAACCGATGCCAAAGCTGACGTTGAAGCTGCTTCGGATGAACCGGACGGGCAGACCAGCGAAGAAGATGCGCTGAACACCGAGCTTGAGCAAATTCGCAATATGTTCCAGAAAGAACTTGACAACGCAAAAAACGCTGACGATTCGGATATGCTCATTCAGGAACTTGATGAAATTGAAGAGGAGCCTGACGAAACAGAAGAAAAAGAGCCTGATCCCGAGGATCTTTGCCAATGCTGCGGCGAAAAAATCCGTGACACTTCTTTCGGTGACGATTATCCTTATTGCAGCGACTGCCGCGAGCTTATGAAAGCAAATCCGATCAATTCCCTTGGCATCATTGCTCTTATTATCATGATTTTCATTGCGGGCTTTTCGCTCAGCAGAGCCGTTGTTAACGTTTCCTCATGGAATGATTTGCTTGAAGCAAACGTCAGCTACACAGAGGGTAAATATGTTGACGCCGCAAGTCAGTATCAGTCCTATTTGCAGTCGGCGGATTCTTCCGACGGAATATCAATCACAGCTGTTAAAAACCTTTCAAGAATTTATGCTTCTTTGAGCTATTACAGCTACGCTCAGCAAACCGTTGACAGTTATTTCCCGGCATCTCGCCTGAAACTTCCGTGGAACAAGGAATTTAACTCTTATGCTGGCCTTTATGAACAGATGCAGGCTGCACAGACAATTGTCACAAACAATTTCGAAGATGTTCTCGGCGGTGCGGATTTTGATTATAAAGAGGCACTTGAAAAGGCAGACAAGCTTATTGAAGAAAACAAAAAAGATGAAAACTGCGGAAAATTCACGCTGGCATATCTTGAATATGCAAAATATATCATCATGTCAAGCAACGGCGACAGCTATGAAGATCAGCTCAAGCAGCTGAAAAAGGTTGAAGAAACCGACGCAGGTCAGCTTCCGCTTCTTTATTACACGGACATTCTGAGCGTATACAGTAACATGGGTGATACGGAAAATGCAAAGATTTATTTTGATAAATTGATTGAAATAAACAAGCAGGACACTTACACCTATACCTACTATGCAAACGCTTTCCGCTTCTGCGACAAGCCCGATGCAGACAAAATGCTTGAAATTGCTCAGGAGGCTGCAAAAAACAGTTCGCAGAACACCTTCCCATACTATTATAAAACCTATACGGTTGCCTATCTGATGCAGGAAAAATATGATGAGGCATACACCAATTTTGAACTTTATCTTCAGAATCTTCAAAGCTATGGCGGAAGCGCAGGTGTTGCTGACTATAATCTTTATGCTTTGTGCGCTCTTGCGGCAGGAGAAGAAGATACCTATAATCAAATAGAAAGTATGTTTAAAGAAAACGGCATGGAGCTTAGCTCACTTATTCAAAAATACAAAAAAGGCAAGCTTACAATTACAGAAGTTCTGACGGATAAGGGAGGCGAAATCGCATGACAGTGCTTTATATAATAACAAAATATCTGACCTTACCCGGTGCAATGGTAAGAGGTTTCTGGGAACATCTTGTTTGCAAAATCTGCGGCATTCCCGTTGAAGACAACCGACTGATAAGAAACGATGAAGTCAGCAGCCACGTTGAGCATGAGCTTGCGCCGACCTCACGAAAAGCATTTGCACTTTGCTTCGTTCCGGCGTTTATGAACGGAATACTCGCTTTGATTCTGACAATTCCGTCGATCTGCGGTCTGTTCTTTTTCAACATCAGCGGTGTGCTGAACGTTATCCCGAATGTTCTTGCTTATTGGTTCGCATTTTCTCTTTATGTTAACAGCTATCCTCTTGTTGAAGATGCGCTTAACATGAAATATCAGGTATACAAGAACGGTACGATTCTTCAGAAAATCGTTTATGCCCCCGGCTTCTTATTCACTTATGTCGGAGCATATGCCGAAAAATACTGTATAACATTTCTTATTGCGGTTGCAGGCTTTGTCGGACTTCTTCTTGTTATGTAAATTTTTCTCACGCACTTTGGGCTTTCGACATTATTTACTTTTCAGCCCGCGACGGAAAATGCAGCTGTCATTTCAAGTTGCAGGGTAGGCTTACGGTGAAAACTTAATCAATAAAAAAGAGCCGATTTTGTTTTCGGCTCTTTTTATTATTCTGATTCTTTTATTTTGCTTCGATTTCAAAGCTGTAAGCAAATGCTGTTCCCTTGTGCATGATGTACGGTTCTCTCAGGCAGGCATTGCCAGGTGCGTCACCGCCGACACCTCTTTGCATCAGGTCGATGCAAACCGTTGTCATGTCTTTATGTTTAAGCTCATTGATATGCTGTGCCTTGTCAAGGTCATCAATGGAATAGTGCCAGCATTCAAAGCAGAACGGTTTTTCGCCTGTCATGGTGAATTTGAGGCTTCTGCCGTCGCCGCTTGAAATTTCCATGCTTCTGACATCGGTTCTCTGACCGTTTTCCTGCGGGCGCATATAGTGATGCTCAAGGTCGGCAACGCTGCGTTCATGAATGGCAATTTTACCTCCGGTCTTTCTGTCGCAATAGGTTTCGTGCGGTCCTCTGCCATACCATTTAACGTTGTCGAACTTTTTCGGCATAACAAATTTCAGTCCGAATCTGAGCATATCCATGGTCGGTACACACTCAAAGGCAACATCAATTTTGCCGTCTGCATGAACGGTATAGGTAAGCTTTGCATCTTTTAAGCCTAGAGAAGAAATCTTTGTTTCAACATAGGCGCTGTGGCTGTATTTGTGAACGAGGGTGGCCTTGCTCTTTGCCTTGTCGGTTGAAAGCTTCCATAAATAAAGCGGATGAACGGGGATAAGCGGCGGAACATAATTAAGAAAATCAATGTCGTTATCTGTCAGCGCACGATAGAAATTCGGCTTAAAGGCATCTTGCAGATATTCTTCGCCGTCTTTTTGCAGCGAGAAAAGCTGACCGTCAACAAAGGTATATTCAAAATTATCGCCGTAAACGGTGAATTTCTTTTCTGTGCCTTTGATTTCAACACTGCCTTCTTCAAGTGCAGGTTCTTTTTTGTCTGCCGGCTTAATTATATATTGATCCCATGCCTGTTCAAAGCCTTTTTCGGCAAAGCGGCAATCCTCTTTTCTCAGGAATGAGAAAATGATTGTAACCTCGCCGGTAGGAATTTTTTCAAAGTTATAATCAACCGTAAAATCTGCGCTTGAAAGCGGAGCGGTGTTTTCATAATCTTCGGAAGGAATGCAGCCTCTTGAAATTTCAATTCCGTTTTCAAGAATTTTATAAACAAGCTCAAAGGCCGAAAGATCGGAGAAAAGCTGTTTGTTTTTAACAGTGAATTCACCCTTTGAAGCGTCTCTTGCTTCAACTTTCATTTCGGCATAAACTTTTTTAACCTCATAAATGCTCGGGTGAACTTTTCTGTCCGCAGCAATGATACCGTTTGCGTTGTAATAGGTGTTGCTGCCGACAATTGCGCAAATGTTATAAGGCGGAACGAACCAGTGTGCCTTTTCGTTGTAGTCGGTGCCGTAAAGCCAGAGATCTTCGCCGTTTTCGTCTTTTTTATGGATTGCCTGATCCACAAAATCCCAGATGAAGCCGCCGCAAAGATTATCGTATTTTTCAAAGGCGTCCATATATTCCTGGAAGTTGCCGAGACTGTTTTCCATTGCGTGAGCATATTCGCAGAAAACGATAGGTTTTGTGTAATCCGAAGCTTTGATGGGTTTGCTGTCTGCGGCAAGGGCATTGGCAACATTTTCAAAAAAGCTGACGGTGATCGGCTCTCTGTTACCGAGTTTTTCAACCATAGCTTCAAGCGGATACATGCGGCTGATTACATCGGTTTTTGTGAAATCGAATTCGCCCTCATAATGGAACTGTCTTGTTTTGTCAAGAGCGAGTGCGGCTTCTTTCATTCTCATGAAGTTGTCTCCGTCACCGCTTTCGTTGCCGAGACTCCACATGAAAACGCAGGCATGGTTTCTGTCGCGAAGAACCATTCTTTCCATTCTGTCAACAACCGCTTTTGTCCACATCGGATTGCTTCCGGGAATGTTCTTGCGTCTGACACCGTGGGATTCAAGGTCACATTCATCCATGACCCAGAAGCCGTATTCATCGCACAAATCATAAAAACGCGGATCGTTGGGATAATGGCTTGTTCGAATTGCGTTGATGTTGGCACGCTTCATGATGCCAAGATCCTGAATATATCTTTCGTCGGGAACTGCCCAGCCGTAATCGGGGTCATAGTCATGACGGTTTGTGCCCCTGATAAGAAGCGGCTGACCGTTGACAAGAATTTTTTCACCCACAATTTCAACCTGCTTGAAGCCGATTCTGATTGCCTTATAGGTATCTTTGCCGTCACAGGTAATTTTGAAAAGGAGCGTGTAAAGATTCGGCTTTTCGCTTGACCAGAGCTCGGGCGAAAGAATACGCTTTTTGAAAACGACTTTGTTGACACAGCGTGCAGCTGTGATGATTTCGGTTGAACCGATAACGGTCTTTTCGCCGTTTTTGTCAAGAAGCACCGCTTCAAAGTTTACTGATTTTCCGCCTTCGGTGTAATCACGGATTGACGCTTCGATTGTGAGGTCTGCGTCGGTATAGTCATTGACAAGCTCGGTTGTAACATAAACATCGCGAAGCGTTTGCTTCGGCTCGCTGAAGAGATAAACTTCGCGATAAATTCCGCACAAAAACCAC
>JBJEOJ010000063.1:0-15188 GCA_051880655.1 Acutalibacteraceae bacterium
ATAGAAAGGAAAATTCTGCTTTTGCAGAAAGAATAAATTATGAAAGTTGTTTTTGCGGCCGGAGGAACCGGCGGACATATCAATCCTGCGCTTGCCGTTGCAGGTGAGATCAGAGAAAGATACCCCGATGCTCAGATTCTTTTTGTCGGAACAAAAGAAAAAATGGAATCAAAGCTTGTGCCGCAGGCGGGTTTTGATTTTGCAACAATTGAAATTTCGGGCTTTTATCGTCAGCTTAACCTTGAAAACATTAAAAGAAACATTTCAACCGTGTTTAAGCTTGCACGCTCTTCATCTCAGGCAAAAAAAATCCTGCTTGATTTCAAGCCCGATGTTGTTGTCGGCTTCGGTGGCTATGTCAGCGCACCGGTGCTTCGAATGGCGGCAAAGCTTAAAATTCCCACCGCAATTCATGAACAGAACGCATTTCCCGGAATTACAAACAAGGCTCTTGCCAAAAAGGTTGACCGTGTCATGCTCACAACGGACGCAGCCGAAAAATATCTTAAGCCAAAAAATCCCGTAACAGTTACGGGACTTCCCGTCAGAGGCGAAATGCTTTGTGCAGACAGGGACATAAGCCGTGCACAGCTTGGGATTGCCGATGATCAGACGCTTGTGCTTTCAATGGGCGGTTCTCTCGGTGCGCAGGCAATTAACGATGCAATGGTTTCGCTGATCAGTGAATATCACAACAATAAAAAGCTTTATTTTCTTCATGCAATGGGTCAATACGGACTTTGGGTGCCCGATAAGCTTAAAGAAAACGGTGTTGACTGCGAAAAAGAAAGCAATGTTGAAATCAGGCAATACATAAACGATATGGACGTTTGTATGTCCGCCGCAGACCTTGTAATCTGCCGTGCGGGAGCAAGCACACTTTCAGAGCTTCAGGCACTCGGAAAAGCATCAATTCTTATTCCGTCGCCTAATGTTGCGGAAAATCATCAGTATCACAACGCAATGGCTCTTGTGAACAATGACGCCGCAAGGCTTATTGAAGAAAAAGATCTCACCGAAGAAAAAATGAAAGAGGTTTTCTCTTCTCTTGTTTCGGACAAGGCTGCGCTTGAACAAATCGGCAAAAACGCAAAAGCAATGGCAATTACCGATGCTAAAAAGCAAATTGCAGATATTGTTCTTTCTCTTGCAAAAAAATAACCGGACAGGCAAAATTAACCGTTTTTGCACCTTTTGCATAGGATAAGGATGTAATTATCCTTTAAAAGGTGTGATAAACTTGAGAAAAATCATTGTTCACGATGCGGGAAAGCTCAGCGGAGAAATTGATGTTCAGGGCTCAAAAAACAGTTCGCTTCCGATTCTTGCCGCCTGTGTTCTTGTTGACGGAATAAGCGTTATACATAATGTGCCGCTGCTTTCCGATGTTGACGCCGCAGTCAGAATACTTGAGCACCTCGGCTGCAGTGTTGAAAGAGAAAATCATACCTTGTGTGTTGATTCACGAAACATAACATGCTATAATATTCCTCAAAGTCTTATGCAGCAGATGCGCTCGTCAATTGTTTTTCTCGGCTCAATTTTAAGCAGGACGGGAAAAGCAAGTATCTCTTCGCCCGGCGGTTGTGAGATCGGGCTTCGTCCGATTGATCTGCATTTAAGCTCGCTTCATTCACTCGGTGCGGTAATTGATGAAAGCGGCAGCGACATAAGCTTTGAGTTTGCCGAAAGACCGAAAGACTGCGTTATCAGTCTTTCTTTTCCAAGTGTCGGCGCAACCGAAAACATTATTCTTGCATCCGTTTTTTCTCCGGGAAGAACAACCGTTCTCAATGCCGCAAGAGAGCCGGAAATTTCCGACCTTGCCGCTTTTCTCGGAAAATGCGGCTGCAGGGTGAACATTGTCGGTGAGGGTACGATTATCATTGACGGCGTCAAAAAAGCTCACGGCTGTGAGCATACCGTAATTTCTGACAGAATTGCCGCTTTAACATATATGTCTGCCGTCGGAGCGGCAGGCGGCGATGTGATTTTGAATAAGGTTGACCCGACGGCGTTCATGTCAGCTTTTTCTGTTTTTGAAAAGGCGGGCTGTTTGGTTCAGACCGAAAAAACAAAAGTCAGAATCTCAAGAGATAAACGCCTTAGGTGTGTGCGTGATATAAGGACAATGCCTTATCCCGGATTTCCGACAGATGCACAGGCGCCGGTTACGGCGATGCTTTGCACCGCAAAGGGAACGAGCGTAATTGTTGAAAATATTTTTGAAAGCAGGTTTAAGCATACAGGCGAGCTTGCAAGAATGGGCGCAAAAATCAAAATTGAAGGTCGGGTTGCAATAATTGACGGTGTGCCGTTTCTTCATGGCGCCAATGTCTGCGCAACGGATCTTCGCGGCGGCAGCGCGCTTGTTGTTGCGGCTTTGTGTGCAAAAGGGGAAACCGTGATAAGCGAAATCAACCATATTGAAAGAGGATATGAAAATATTGACGTCTGCCTTTCAAACACAGGTGCAGATATAAAAATTGCAGATATTTAAAAATACCGAACGAATCAGGACTGCCGAAAGGAGAGAAGTTAAAAATGTCAGATAACGGCAACAACCAAAACGGCAAAACAACAGGTTTTAGTTGGGCAGACGAAAAAAATGCCGCACTTGACAAAAGTGACAATAAAAAATATAAACCGACCACTGATTATAACAATTCGATTTTTACCGCTTCGCCTGAATTCGGCAATGAAAAATCCGTTAATCAGTCCGGATTTAAATATGACTTTCCGAAAGATGATGATTATGTTTATTCACCGTCTGCGGATTACACATTTATTTCTCAGGCAAAACCAAAGCAAAAAAGCGATGCCGACGGTCTTGCAAAATATAACCGAACAAGATCAAAAGCGGCTTCGGATAACATGAATGCCGCAAGGCGTGCGGCAGGGCAAAACAGTGCTTCTCAAAAAAGCGCAAGACCGCCACAGAAAGGTTCAAAAGCACCTGACAGACGTCCGACTGAAAAAAGACCGGCTGAAAGTGACTTTGCAAGACAAAACAAAAAAACGAAAAGCAAAAGACCGCCGCAGCAAAAAAATTCAAATAATGCGGGCGCAAAAAAATCTGCAAAAGTAAAACCTTCTCAGACTGACAAACCAAACAAACGCAAAAAGATTATTTCCGATGAAACTGCAAAACGAATTGAAGAAGGAAAAAACCAGCGACGCAGGCAAAGAATCGAAGAGATAAACAGACAGCGTGAAGAAGCCCGTACTCAGGGCAAATCCGGCGACGATCTTCGCATAGATCATTCAAAAGAGCAAAAAAGAAACAACAAGTTTTATGCTGCGATTTGTGTTATCGGTGTTGTGTCGGTAATTGTTGCCGCATTCATCATTTTCTGTTTTGCACACGGTTTTCCTGTTTCAAACATTGTTATTGAGGGCAGCACAATTTATGAAGAAAGTCAGATTCTTCAGGCAGGCTCAATTGAAAAGGGAAAAAATATGCTGAAAATCAGGCAGAAAGAAACCAATAAAGCAATCAGCGAAAGTCTGCCTTATATTTCAAAGGTTGAAGTTGACTGGCAGTTTCCCGACACTCTCAGGCTTGTGATAAAAGAAACCGATGATAAGCTTCTGATTGTAAACGGCAATAAATATATCTGTGTTGACAAAAACGGAAAGGTTGTTTCCGACTCAAAGAAAAAGGTCAAAAGCGGAAAATATAAAATCGAAGGCTTTGAAGAACAGTCTTATGAGCTCGGAAAAGCCTTTGTTCCGAATGAGGACAACGGAAACAAAAAAAGATATGAGCTTGTGCTTGAAATTATTGATGCGATGGAAGATGTCGGTATTACGGATTTTATCGGTATTGACATTTCCGACTTTGACTTAATCAAAATCAGATATTCAAAGAGCATTAATATTTACGCAAATTCCGAAACGGATTTTGAAAACCGCCTTGTGCTGGTTTCTCATTTCCTGACAAATAATCCGATAAGCTCTTCCGGCTCTTATTATTTTGACATTCGCTATGAAAATCCGGTTGTGCTCAATAACGGAGATCTGGAGTAAGACGATATTTTAGAGAAGAATATTCAAATAACAGCTCAACAGTTTTTAAGCAGACATCAGTTTAACCTGTCGGATTTGACTGACGTCTGCTTTCGCTTTGTTAAAATTTATCAGAGTGTTAAAGATTAACATATATGAGTTTAAACTTTTATAGAAAATTTTAAGTAGGTGTTGTAGATTTATCCCAAAAAAAGATAAAAAAACATCTAATATCTGCACATTTTTTTATTGTTTTTTTGTTCAAGTCATGATATAATAATAACAAGACATCGAAATCAAGCCGAATAAGTTGATTTCGATGCCAAATCTTTGATTTAGCATCTGATTTAAATGATACAGTATGTAATGACCAAAATGAATACGGCGTTAAATTCTGTTTTTATTTCGTTTTATATGGTGTTTGATTCAGATGCTTCGGGTTTGGTCAAGCGTATGAGTTTATTCCTTTCGGTTGTTAAACCGGGCAAATTTGTTTTCAGTCAACAGTAACCGAAGTCGTAATAATCGGTTACAAAAACATCACAAGGAGGAAGTTTAATGGGCTTCGTAATGGACAACGACAATATTTCCTATAATCAAATTAAGGTCGTAGGTGTCGGCGGAGGCGGCGGAAACGCTGTTAACAGCATGGTTGACGCCGGCGTTTTCGGCGTTGAATTTCTCACAATCAACACCGACAGACAGATTCTTGAAAATTCAAAGGCAACGCACAAAATTCAGATCGGTGAAAAAGTAACAGGCTGCATGGGTGCAGGCGGCGATCCGGCTGTCGGCAAAAAGGCTGCCGAAGAAAGCAGAGACGTAATTGCCGATGCTCTTCGTTCAACTGATATGGTATTTATCACTGCCGGTATGGGCGGCGGAACAGGAACAGGCGCAGCTCCCGTTGTTGCGGAAGTTGCAAGAGAACTCGGCGCTTTAACTGTCGGTATCGTTACAAAGCCGTTTAAATTTGAAGGAAAAAGACGTATGAGACAGGCAGAAGAGGGAATTGCCGAGCTTCAGAAGCATGTTGACAGCCTTATCGTTATTCCCAACGAAAGACTCAAACTTCTCGGCGACAAATCTCTGAGCATGAAAGATGCTTTCGGCAAAGCCAATGAAGTTCTCTGGCAGGGTGTCAAGAGCATTTCTGACACAATCAAAGTTCCCGGTTATATTAACCTTGACTTCTCGGATATCAAGAGCGTTATGAAAGATGCAGGACGCGCACACATGGGAATCGGCCGCGGACGCGGAGCAGACTGTGCAAACGAAGCAACAAGACAGGCAATCACAAGTCCGCTTCTTGAAACCGCAATTGACGGCGCAAGCGGTGTTATCATCAACGTCACCTGCTCGTCGGATATGTCTCTTGACATGATTGAACAGGCAGGCGAACTTGTCACTCAGGCAACAAACGAAGATGCAAACATCATTTTCGGTTCGGTATTTGATGAAGAAATGGGCGATGAAATGCTCATTACCGTTATTGCAACCGGCTTTACCGGTGCAGAGGAAGATGAACAGCCTAAACAGCAAACTTCCGCTCCCGTCAATCAGGGTCAGTCGGCACAGTCGAGATCACCGTTTATCAGCCAGTCAACAAAGCCGAAGAGTGAAGGACGTTCAATTTTCACTTCTTTTGACACAAATAATTCTCAGCCAAGCGAATTCGGCAGATCGCTCATGGAAGCTTACGGTGCGGCAACGGCAGAACCTCAAAGCGCACCCAGACAGGAAGTTTCCGAACCCGAAGACAGATATGACGATGTTTTTTCAACTCCTGACCGTGAGGCAGCTGTCAGAGCAAAGGAAACCACACAGGAAGTTCAGCAGGATGTTGTTGAAACTCCGGCAAAAAAATCATCTTCAATTTTTGATGATCCCGATGAGGACGAAAGTGATGTCCTTCCGATTTTCAGAGGCAGAAATATTTTTGGAAATAACTGATAAAAAACAAATATTTAAATGCTTTTTGAGCGGCACAGAAAATGTGTCGCTCTTTTTTGTTTTACTTTATTTCTTGTCATTTTGCACAAATATATAAAGTTATTGAGAAAATCGACAAAAGTAAATAAGTGTATTATAAAACTTGCGAAAACAGTTTAACATATTTGTTAATAAGGTGTAAATTGGTAATAAAATATCGAAAAATGTCATAATATTCTGATTTGAAACAAAACACGAATTTTTTTTGTATATAATGACGATAGAAGTGAAAGCTTTGTTTTCGCTTAAAAAAGTGTTAGGAGATGTATCAGGAATGAAAAACACAAAGAAAAAAACCCGAAAGCTGCTCAGCATCTTTCTTGCCGTTGTCATGATTATGACAAGCTGCAGTGTCTGCTTTTCTTCATTTGCGGCAGATGATGCGTTGAAAGCATTTGCGGATGCGCTCAAAAGTGAAACAGTCAAAGAACTTTCAAACTATACTGTGACTGAAAACACTTCATCGGGCAGCGGTTCAAATGTGCAAAAAACCAACAAAACAACAATCACGCTGGATACCTATGAAAAATACAGTGAGGTTGTTTCGCTGATTGAAAAGCTTGATGCTGCAATCAAAGAAAGCCCCTCTTATGTTTCAAAGGCAACCTTCCCCGGCGACGGTTCTTCTGCCAACTGCGTCAATGCAGGCGAGGTCAGGGATGAAATTATTTCAAGACTTACCGACCTTGGTTTTATGACAACGACAGAGCTGGCCGAATACAATGTTTCAACATTTCTTTCAAATGTAATGAGCAATACAGGCGTAATTACTCACAGCGGTAATCAGGGAAGCACTTCAAAGGTTCCTGCCCGTGTTTTTGATGAGACTGTTGTCACAACAAGCGATTATAAGGGCTATCTTGCGCAGAAGAATTCACTTTCCGAGGTTGAAGACACAATTTCTCTCGGTATAACCTACACCATCACCATGAGCAGGGAAAGTTATAAGACCGGCTTGTGGAACTACCATTATCACAATGTTTTCAAAGTTGATTCCTATCCGATCACTTTGGTTTATGACACAAACAACAACACAGAAGTAAAACAAAAACTCAACGAATATAATGCCTATCTTGACAGCGTTGACATGAGCCTTTCCTATGAGGATATGCTCGACATGGTGCTTGACGGCACAATGGAAAGCTTTTATAACGCTTTCAAAGAAGAATATAGCCAGATTGTTGACTATGTCGGCGGCGAAACGGTTTATGACAAACTGTTCGACCGTGCTTCACAGGTTCGTGACTTCATGGCAAGCTGCGAAAGCGCAATGGACGTTCAGACCTATCTTGCCATTGCCGAGCAGTGGAAAGCTTTTGTTGAAGCTAACCCGGATTACGGCATTTATGATTACGGCGCATACGATTATGATGCAATGAGCGAAGCATATAACGAATTCGTTCAGATTTATAATAATCTTGCAGACGGCGGCTCGGAGCTTCTTGCTTATCTTGAAAAGCACGGTGAAATCAGCCTTGATTATTATAATAATTTTACCGATAACATCAAGGCTTATGCCCTTGACAGCCTTGAAGACGAGGCAACAGCTCTTTATGACAGCGTAATAGATACATATAAGGAGCTTTCAACCGAAGAACAGCAGGCTGTTTATTCACGCCTTGTCGGATATATTGATTCAATCAAAACTTACAGCGGACAGGTAATTGACACAATTTATCCCGACGGATATGATTATCTTGTTTCACTCAAGGAAGAACTTTTCTGCGAAACAAACGAATACGTCATTTACTTTACTGAAAAGACAACCGTTTCCTATGTTGATGTTTCAACTGAGGACATTGAAGCAATCATTGCAGAGCTTCCCGAAAAACTCAGCGGTCTTAACAGCTTTGCCGATGAACTGAAAGCTTCTGTCGGCGAAGAAAGAGCAAACGAACTTGTCGGTGCTCTTTGCGAAAAAGCAGACGGACTCGAAACAGAACTTTACAAGCTTCTTGCACAGCGCTTTGAAGCGGAAGTGTCTTATGCCGACAGCGTTTATAAGGCTCTCGGCTCACCGACCGAACTGAATGTTGACAGCTTCATCAAGCTCAAAACCGCTTTTGTCGGTCTGGAAGACGGAATTCTGACTTATCTTGAAGAAAAAGGTGTTTCCGATTATATCAGTGAAGAAACCATGGCTGTTTATAACGCCCTGAAAGCTTCCATTTATGATGAATATCTTGCTTTTGCTTCCACTTTCGGTTTTTCAAAATATGAAAAGAGCGAAATTGAATATTCTTCGCGCGAGGTTTATCCGAACGATCAGATAAAGACAGAAGCTTATGACGTAACGGCTGAAAACCTTGAAAACACGATTGAAAAACTCGACACGTTCCTTACCGGTGAAACGTTCTCCGAGCTTATCGGCGGCAAGGATATAAAAACCGTTCTGAATGAAACTGTTGAAAAAGCGGTTTATTCCGATTCACTTATTAACACGGTTGTTCAGCTTCTTTATCCGCTTGTTCTCGGTGAATTTGAAAAAGTCTGGGAAACGCTTCCGCTGACGGTTCAGTATTCCGGAATGGACGTTAAAGTAAACTACAAAAAGACACTTCAGACCATTCTTGACGAAGGAAATTTAAGAATTTATCCGACATCTTTGGCTGAAATTCTTCCCGATGAATATGCAGATGCAAAACAAATGCTTCTTGATGCCAGAACATGGGAAAGCACATCAGTTTATGACAGAGACACAGGCAAGCTTAAACTTACCTGGGGTGTTGATGAGGCAGAGAACAAAGAAGAAGCTTTCTATGACGCTTTCTCTGCTGCAATGAGCGGACTGAAACCGCTTGTTATGGCTCTTTTGTGCGATCAGCAGTGGCTTCCCGCAAAATCCGAAGATATTGCAACCGGCTCTGTTTCAATTATTATTACAATCACACTCAATGTTGCACTTCAGCTTTCCGCCTCGGCAAACAACGGCTATGCCAATGCGCTCGCTCCTGTGTTTGAAGCTCTCGGCTGTGAAAATATTCCGACTGCTGACGAGGTCAGAAACTATACAGAGCTTGAACAGGTTGCAAGAGCAATATTTGAACCGATATTCTCACTTGTTGACAAGATCGGTGAAAATCCGGTTGATACAATTATCAGTGTTCTTCCGAACGTTCTTTATGCACTTTCGTTCGATATGATTACACCGATTCTCAGCATGCTGAAAACAACAATTGCCTATGAAGCATCGGCAAACCTTGTCGGTACAGTAATGTCTGACGGTGTTGACATTGATGTCGGCGAAATGCTTGACCTCAAGAGTCTCGGACTTGACCTTTCAAAGGGCCTTGAGGGCATTCTTGAACTTATCGGAATTGAAATTCCCGAAATTGACACAGCAAAGCTTGCAACAGCAGGCACACTTTCATCAAAAGATACCGTAAGACTTGATTATATCTATGACAACAGCACCCTTGCAAGCGGCAAGGCTTACACAATTGAAGCGGACAAAGCCGACATTGCCTATTATCTTCTTACTTATGTTGTTGACCTGATTTCAGACAAAGAAGCACTGAATGCCCTTCTTTCAAAATTCCTTGATGAAGAACAGATTTCTTCCGTAACTTCAATTCTTGATTCACTTTCTCTCAAGTCCACCGGAGACGTTGTTGCTGCGGCAATCGAACTTCTCAACACTGAAAAATATCCGCAGTCAACATTTGTTTATCCCGAATATGTTGAAAGCGAAAAAGAAGAAGTCGTTGATACATCTCAGATGACCGAAGAAGAACTCAAAGAATATGAAAATCAGGGCAAGGCAGTTATCTATTCGGATTATTGGACGAAAGAAAAGGCACAGTATGTTGCCGACAATCTTATTCCGTTTGTTGAAAAGCTTGCCGGACTTTTAGGCTTTGATATCAGCAATGAAATTGAAAACCTGCTTTCAAATCTTTACACAAAAGAAAATCTTGATAAGCTTGTTGAGCTTGTTCAGAACCTGCTGAGCTCTCTGACGGAAAACGAAGACATCGCTTCTGTGATTGATGCAGTTTCTCCGCTTCTGAACATTGATATTAAATCAATAATTTCAGCTCTGATGTCATACAGCGCACCGTCCATTAACGACGGCGACAGAGACGCCTTTACAAATGCACTTGTTGATTTCATAACACCTGCCGTTCCTGTTCTGAAGCTTTTGCTTGTTGACAGCGCACAGGGAAGCAGCCTTGTTGTTGTCGACGTGATTGAAGCTTACGGCTATAACGGTTATGATAACGCAGTTATCCCCGTTCTTGAAGCACTCGGCTGCAACAGCGCGGATATAACATCTTATGATAAGTTTGTTACACTCAGCGACAGGGAAATGGTTGAAGCTGTTCTTTCACCGATTCTTAACCTTGTTGACAGCGTTTCGGACGATCCGATAAACAAAGTTGTTGATCTTCTGCCGAATATCCTTTATTTCATCAGCTACGGCGGACTTGAACAGGCAGTGGATAATCTGCTTGAGCCGGTTTATGTTGTTCTTGATGTAATTCGTCCGATTGCCGATGTTAACCTGACAATCAATCTTGGCATTGAAGAACTTCTTGCCGATCTTCTTGCACAGGTAGGCGAGGGCGCAGGAATCAAGATTCCGGGCTACAGTGAGCTTTCATCGGCTGTTATGGCTTTGGGTACAATGCAGCAATATACTTCTGCAAACGGCAGCCAGGCAGTGAAGCTTGTTGTTGAAGATTCGCTTACACCTGAATTTGTAACAGTGATTTTGCGCATGGCAGTTAAAACGCTCTGCTTCTCCGATAATGTTGAAACGATTGTTGAACAAATCAGAGACAGTGGCAAAGTCAGTGAAAAAGACATTCAGGACATCGAAAAAGTGCTTAATTCTCTCAGAGACCTCAGCACGGATCAGGTTCTTTTCGTTCTGTTCTATGCATTTTTCGGAGTCAATACAGGCGTAACAGCTTTTGATAATGTTACTGTTCTTGTTTCGGATAAGATCAAAAAAGCCTTTGATAACATAAACGGCATGGATGAAAAATCCTTCAAGGAATTTGTTGACAGCACCGCCGATCTTCTTTTGAAGCTTGCCGAAGCTTTTGGCGGCAATGATCCCGAATCTCCGAATGCTTTTGCCGCATTCATGATGAAAATCATTTCAGCTTTCCAAAAAATCTGGGATTGGTTTGCAAAGGTATTTATGAAAGTATCTTTTAAAAGATAATTCATCTTAAATATCCGTAATAACTTAAAATTCGGCCGTCGGTTTTCCGGCGGTCGAATTTTGTTCTGCCTGATCAAAGCATAGAACCTGAATTTTTTTCATAAATATACTTATGACGAAACGAAGGTCATAAGGTGAAAATATGGTTATTCATTTGAAAAAACGCAAAATTATTATAGGTATAATATCGCTTATCTGTGCGGTGCTTTGTTTGCTGTTTGCTTATACCTTTGTTTATGCCGAAAATACGCAGACGCAAAAAAGCTATATCAAATGGTTCGAGCTTAATGCATCATATAAGGCGCTTGAAGACACCATGCAGCTTGATATTGAAACATATGACAAGCTTTATCATATAAGCTGGATTGATTCACTTTCATATCTTGCCTGCAAAAACGGCAACAGCTTTTCTTCATATAAAACAAGTCAGCTTGAAAAAATGAAAGAGGAGCTCGGGGATATTTATACAATTGATGACCTTATGAAAGACAACAAATATTATGCGTTTTATAAAGAAGCTTTCACTGCGGCTCTGGGCGGAATTCTCGGCGAATATGAAAAACAGGCACCGGACGGAAACGGCGGCATAACGGTCAAAAAAGGTTACGGCATGATTGCCTACAGTCCGATTGCCGAGGGCTTTTCTTACAGTCATTATGACGATTTCGGAAACAGCAGATCATATGGATACAGGCGCACGCATCTTGGTAATGACCTTTTAGGATATGTCGGAACGCCGATTGTTGCAGTTGAGGGCGGAACGGTTGAATGTTACGGCTGGAACAGATACGGCGGCTGGCGGCTCGGAATCCGTTCGTTTGACGGCAAGCGTTCCTATTACTATGCTCATCTGAGAAAGGATCACCCTTATGCGGCGGGCATAAAAGAGGGCAGCACAGTCAAAGCGGGTCAGGTCATCGGTTATATGGGCATGACAGGCTATTCCGACAAAGAAAATGTTAACGGAATGAATGTTCCGCATCTGCATTTCGGAATGCAGCTTGTTTTTGATGAAAGCCAGAAAGAGGGAACAAACCAGATCTGGCTTGATATGTATAATCTTGTCAAGCTCCTTTCAAAAAACAGGGCAACGGTTGTGAAAGATGAAAGCACAAAGGAATACACAAGAAAATATGATTTGATTTCATGGAAGCAGTCGCCGTAAAAGGCGGCTTGCTTTTTTTACTTTCATGTTATTGATTTTGCTGCCGTCAGGATATATAATACAAAAAAAGAGAACATTAAAGCGGAGAAAATATATGACAAAACAGCAGACAGATGAAATTCAGTCAATGCTCAGCCTTGCAATGGACATCGGCAAAAGCATGATTATGTGCGGTGCGGAAATCAACCGTGTTGAAGAAACCATAACAAGAATATGCGCCACATATTCCATGAAGCGCACAGAGGTTTTTTCAATTGTTTCCATGATGAGCGTCACTGCGGTTGACGAACAGGGCAACACCTATACGCAGTCAAGACGAGTTTATTCTTATTCAACAAACCTCGGTCGCCTTGAAAAGCTCAATGCGCTTTCAAGAAAAATCTGCGAAAACAAGTGCACGATTAATCAGGCAAGGACAGAGCTTGAAGAAATTAACAAAGAAAAAAACAAGTTTCACCCGACAGCTCTTTTCGGCAGCATGATTGCGGCAGGTGCATTCACTGTCTTTTTCGGCGGCTCGGCGGCTGACGCTTTTGCGGCGATGCTTATTGCCGTGCTGATTTACATGATGAACACATTCATCAAAACCCGCTCCATGAACAAGCTTTTTTATACCGCCTTGTGCTCTGCACTTTCGGGCACGCTTGCAATTTTGTTTACCAAAATCGGCTTTGGTGATAATGCAAAGATGATTATGATCGGTGACATCATGCTGATCATTCCGGGATTGATGCTGATTAACTCCGTTCGGGAAATGCTTTGCGGCGACGTTGTTTCGGGACTTCTTCGCATGACAGAATCCATCATAATAGCATTGGCAATCGCCTGCGGCTTTGCCGTTCCGATTCTGATTTTCGGAAAATTAGGTTGGTAAAGCGGCACGAAAAAACGATGTATAATCATTTTGTGTAAACGGAAAGGTGCGTCATAAATATGCAACTTGAACAAGCGTTAACAACTATTATTGCCGGTACGGTCGGAACTTTCGGCTTTTCGCTGTTTTTCAGAATGAACAAGAAAAAAATCGTTTGGGCGGTCATCGGCGGAGCACTCACTTGTCTGGTATATGTGCTTTGCTGTTTGTGGTTTAAAAATGAGTTTTTTCAAAATATGTTTCCGGCGCTTTTTGCAACGGCATATTCCGAAGTTTTTGCAAGGCTGACAAAATCGCCTTCAACGCCGTATATTGCCTGCTCGATCATTCCGCTTGTGCCGGGCGGTATGCTTTATAACACCATGTATTATTTAATAACAAGCAATATGATAAGCTTCAGAAAAGCACTTTATCAGACCTTCAGAATTGCCGCCGGGCTTGCCGTCGGAATCATTCTGGTGTCGGTTGTGATAAGAGAAATCAATTACAGCAAATTTAAAGCTGTTTATGAACAGCATAAAGATTGAATAAACAATAAAAGGAAGGAATAATCATGACAAGAGACGAAGCAATCAGACTTTTGAAAAAGTATAACAAGGAGCCGTTTCATATTCTGCACGCACTGACGGTTGAGGGTGTAATGCGTTGGTACGCCTGTGAACTCGGTTTTGCAGACGAAGCGGACAAGTGGGCAACGGTCGGACTTTTGCATGACATTGATTTTGAAATGTGGCCCGAAGAGCACTGCAAAAAAGCACCCGAACTTTTAAGAGAAGGCGGCGCAGACGAAGAATTAATCTATTCTGTTTGCAGCCACGGCTTTGGAATTTGCAGTGATTGCGAGCCGAAGCACGAAATGGAAAAGGTTCTTTTTGCAACCGATGAACTGACAGGACTGATCGGTGCGGCGGCAAAAATGCGTCCGTCAAAAAGTGTGACGGATATGGAGGTTTCGAGCCTCAAAAAGAAATTCAAAGACAAAAAATTTGCCGCAGGCTGCAGCCGTGATGTAATCAGACGGGGTGCGCAGATGCTCGGCGTTGAGCTTGATGAGCTGTTTGAAAAAACAATCCTCGCAATGCGTTCATGCGAGGAAAGTGTAAAAAATGAAACAGAAAAGCTGTGTGGTTAAAGCTTAATCATATCAATATATTTTTTGGGGGTAATCCCGAAGTGTTCACGAAAGCATTTGATGAAATAGCTTTCGGAGCAAAAGCCGAGGAAATATGCAACTTCAGAGGTTGCATATTTTTTTTGCAGCATATCTTTGGCAGCTTCAAGCCGCTTTTCTTTTATGTATGCAGTCAGGGTGACACCGGTTGTTTTTTTGAAAAGAGCAGAAAGATAATCGGGAGAAAGCGAACATTCGTCGGCAAGCATTTTCAGGCTTAACTTTTCATGAAGTCTTGTGTTGATAATATGCAGACAACGTCGCACGGCATAGGGATAAGACGCATTTTTGCCGCTTTTTGAAACAAGGGTTGTAAGCTCAAGGCAAAGCTTTTTCAAAAGAGCCATGATTTCCGCTTTGTTTTCCATTACATCAATTTTCATGATTGCCTCATCGGAGTAATTGAAAGCGGTTGTTTCGTCAAGTCCTCCCGCAATGGCATATCTTGTTGCAAGGGTAATACAGCACACCGCCCAATATTTCATCTGACGAAGTGCATCGTTGCTCATTTTGCCCGCCACAATGTTTTGTGAAAGAATGAAATCCATCATTTCTTTTGTTTTTTCGCAGTCTCCGCTTTTGATGCAGTTATAAAACAGTACCTCGGTTTCATAAGCTGTATGGGTCAGACCGTTTTCACGCTGAGAAAAAATTTCGCTTGTTTCAAGAACGCTGATTTCGCTGCTGCTCATTTTAAAAATCTCCTGTTAATAAAAAAGTGCGAATAACAGTGTGGAGCGTATATGAGTGTGGAGTGTGGAGTGTGGAGTTAACCTCATTTTAAAGTTTGTGCAGTAGGGACACG
>JBJEOJ010000064.1:0-3061 GCA_051880655.1 Acutalibacteraceae bacterium
TCCGTACCCTTTGCTTCATCATATGCGGTCATATATTCCTGCATAGGAATGTGAAAAAAGGCAAGTGAGGGAACAACCTTTGTTTCGTCGCCGTTTTCCTCCTTTGCAATTTGCTTTATGGTGTTTTCATACCACTGAATTTGATTATCGTGAAAGTGGTCGTATCCGTTGTTTTCTTCATCATAACTGTTTGAATCCATAAAAATCAATGACATCAAGGCGTTATTGTTATTATCACGGACTGTATAGTAATAGTTGCCCATACCGTCCGTGCTTTCATCGCCACGCTCATAAATGCAGTATTCGAGTGATTCAAGGTAATCATTCAACGTCTGCTTGTCGGCAATTTTTTCGGGGTCTAACACCTCGTTTGGCTCATACCGGATATCAAGTCCTTCGTGATTACCATAGGTAAACGCCCATGGAATTTCGAATTCTTCTATAAAGGTGCAAAAGGTTTTGAAAGCGGTATAATTTTCCTTTTCACTAGTTATATCGCCTGTCACAACAATCATATCGGGATTTGCTGTTTCAATCATAGCGCTTATGGTTTTAAATGCTTTTGCGTCTTTTTTCTCGTTATTGAGAATATGTACATCGGTTATCTGCAAGACCGAGAATGCCGTATCCTCTGATCTGATATATTTTTTGCCGTAAAAAGTGACAGTCAATGTTGCTGTACCTCCTATGATTGCAAGCACAAGCAAAATGCTTAAAAATACTTTCGTTCTTTTTTTCATATCAGCTATCCTCCTGAACAGAAACATTTTTATCGGTTGTTACTGATTGATTCAGATGTTTATTCATAATTGTAATAGGCTTGTCGCTATGAATTTCGGTGACTAAGCCGTTTTTCCATTTAAAACTGATTTTTGCGCCGTTGACAATCATATTTTTGACTTCACCCGAAGCGCTGAAACTTTCGGGCAGTGCCGGAATCAGTTCAATCACGCCGCTTTCTTCAATAATCAGCATTTCGTTAATTCCTGCCACAAAGCCCATATTGCCGTCAATCTGAAAATAGAACGGCGGGTGAACGCAGAAAAGATTTCTGAATACGGAGTGCGTCAGCATACTGCGGATAACCTTCTGAGCGGTTTCGCTCTCCCGCAGTCTTGCCGCAAGGCAGATTGCCCAAGCCGCCGACCAGCCGATATACTGAGTAGAGTTGTCGGTTCGGTAATTGAACAGCTTTCTGATCCATTCCGTCTGCTCTGCGTTTGCATAAAAGCCGATGATGTTTCCCGGATAAAACGCATAAAGCGGCGAAAAATGGCGGTGACCTTTTTCGGGCGTTTCAAAATCCTTATGCCATTCACAGATGCCGTTCGCTCCCTCTTTGAAGGGATAAAGAAGCGGCGTTTTTTCTTTAATTTCCGCTTTCAGTTCTTCGTCTGCGGAAATCTCAAGTGCATTTCGAAAGGCTTGTCGGACTAATCCCATATCAAACGCCGAAGCGTAATCAAGCTTGCAGTTTGCGCCGTTATGAGAAAAGACATTTTCGGGAGACGGCGACGGACAAACGACATACTTTCCCTCATGCAGAACAAGGAAATCGCAGGCAAACCGTGCAGACTCGGTCACAATCTCTCTGATTTTATCCTCATATTCTTTGAGGAAGCCGTTTTGATAATGGGTGTAAATTTCATTTGAGAGCCAGACGCCGCAGAGCGGAGCAAGCATATAGTTGGCGTCGCCTTTTACAGGCGGCGTTTTGCGCCATAAGTCGACATTATGATTGCAGGCGAAACCCTTACAGCCGTAATTGATTTCAGCGGTCTTTCTGCCGTTTTGCATTGTTTCGTATGCCATCTGAATCAGCGGCTCCAGACAGTCGGACAACCCCGAACGCGAAGCGCACCAATAGTTCATTTCGGTGTTGATATTGACCGTGTAGTTACAGCTCCACGGCGGTCGGACGGAATTGTTCCAGATTCCCTGAAGATTCAGCGGCTGACCGCCTTTCCGGCTGCCCGAGATCATCATATACTTGCCGTAATTATATAGCAGTTCACAAAGTGCTTTTTCGTCTCCGCCGTTTTTGACGGATTGCAAAAGATCATCGGCAGTCATGTTATTGTCACAGTCAAAAGATATACTTTGGGCATTGAATAAAGCGGAATAGTCTTCAATATGCCGTGCTTTCAGCGTTTCAAAATCCTTGTTGACGGCGTTCAATGCCTTTCTGCACTTTTGCTGCACGGATTTTCTGCTTGTTTCAGGCATTCTGTCAAAGCCGTTAAAGCCCGTTGCCGTCACAAAATAAAGTGTCAGTTCGGTAGCGTTCTTTACTTTGACAGAGCTTTTGCCGCGCTGTATCGTACCGTCTGTCTGCACCTGCGTTTGCAGGCAGAACGCCATGCCATTTTTCTCGTTATAACGAATCGGATATAATTCAGTTCTGAGGTAGTTCGGCGCGGCATAATCGGGAGCATTGCCGAGAAGAAAAAGGCTGTTGCTGTCCGTGCAGGTTTCATGTTTCAGCTTACTTTTCGCCTTGACCGTAACGGAAAAAGGCTTTTCTGATTTCACCCGGTAAACGGAAATCTTATCGGGATAAGAGGAAAATGCTTCGGCAGCGCAGCCTCTTGTTTTGACTGTATGGATTCCTTTTGAAAGGTCAAGACACCTTGAATATTCAGCCTGGTTTAAGCCGCTGAACGCAAGAGAAATCTCGCCGAGCGGCATAAACGCCTCACTGTAAAATCCCGTCAGTTTTTCTTCGCAAAGAGCGTCCGCCTCGCTGTTTTTTTCCTCAAAAATCAGCTTTCGTACCTTCTCCAGATTCTCAAGGCTCTCTTTGCTGTTATAGTCTTTCGGATAACCCGACCAGAGCGTGCCGTCATTAAAGCACAGCCGTTCTTTTTTCAGTGAGCCGTAAATCATAATACCCGTGTGACCGTTGCCGAGCGGCAAGGCCTCCCGCCATCTTTTTGCCGGCTTTTTATATCTGAGAAAGTGCATAATTATCCTCCAAGTCCAGAAACAATAAAGTCAAACTGCTCGGGCACGGTAATTTCACTGTCGTTTTCTCCGTAAAGCTCTTTTCTGATTCCGCGGT
>JBJEOJ010000065.1:0-15057 GCA_051880655.1 Acutalibacteraceae bacterium
GCCGACTTCGACGGTGACCAGATGGCTGTTCATGTTCCGCTTTCAGCCGAAGCACAGGCAGAAGCACGCTTCCTCATGCTTTCATCGGGCAACCTGCTCAAGCCCTCAGACGGAAAACCGGTTACCGTTCCGACACAGGACATGATCCTCGGTTCATATTATCTTACTCTTGTTATGCCCGGCTCAAAGGGCGAGGGCAAGGTGTTCTCCGATGTGAATGAGGCACAGATGGCTTATAACGAAGGCATCATTGACCTTCATGCAATGATAAAAATCCGCATGACAAAAACCGTTGACGGACAAGAGGTTTCAAAAATTGTTGATACCACGCTCGGCAAGGTTATATTCAATAATCCGATTCCGCAGGATCTCGGCTTTGTTGACAGAAGCAACCCGGATAATCTTTTTGTTCTTGAAAGCGAAGGACTTAACAGCGGAAAAGGCAAAGATGTCGGTCTTATCAAAAAGAAACAGTTAGGTCAGCTCATTGACAGATGTATCCGTGTTCACGGAACTGCAAAAACGGCAGAAGTTCTTGACGCAATCAAGAGCCAGGGCTATAAGTTCTCAACACGAAGCGGTATTACCGTTGCCGTTGTTGATGCAACAATTCCGCCGCAGAAGAAGAAAATTCTTGCCGAAACCGAAAGTCAGGTTGATGAGATCAACAGAAGATATGACCTCGGACTTCTCAGTAACTCCGACCGTTCAAAGGGTGTTATCGAAGCATGGGACAAATGTACTGCCCGTGTTGCCGAAGCACTCACAGGAAACTTTGACAAATTTAATCCGATTTATATGATGCTTGACTCAGGCGCCCGTGGTTCTGAAAGCCAGCTGCGTCAGCTTGCAGGAATGCGTGGTCTTATCGCAAACACCGCAGGTAAGACCATTGAAGTTCCCATCAGAGCCAACTACAGAGAGGGTCTGAATGTTCAGGAATACTTCATTTCTTCCCGTGGTGCGCGTAAAGGTCTTGCCGATACCGCTTTGAGAACGGCTGACTCAGGTTATCTTACCCGTCGTCTTGTTGATGTTTCGCAGGACGTTATCATCCGCGAAGAGGACTGCGGCTGCACAGACGGTCTTGAAGTTTATGACATCATGGACGGAAACCGTATTCTTGAGCCGCTTGTTGAAAGACTTAAAGGACGCTATCTGCTCAATAATCTTGTTGATGAAGAAACCGGCGAGATTATCATGGATAACGACCATATGCTCACAGAAGAGGACGCTGAAAAAATTGACAGCTTCCTTACCGCAAAGAAAAACAAGGCAGAGAAAGCCGGTGCGGATAAAGAAACTGTTGATAACATTCGCCGCATCAAAATCCGCTCACTCCTGACCTGTAACTCCAACCACGGCGCATGTATTAAGTGCTACGGCTCTAACCTTGCAACAGGTCAGCCTGTAACAATCGGCGAAGCAGTCGGCATCATCGCTGCTCAGTCAATCGGTGAACCGGGTACACAGCTTACCATGAGAACGTTCCATACCGGCGGTGTTGCTTCCGGTTCGGATATTACGCAGGGTCTTCCTCGTGTTGAAGAACTGTTTGAAGCGCGCAAACCGAAAACACTTGCAATTATCAGTGAAATTGACGGTGTTGTTTCGTTTGATACCGGCGGAAAGAACAAGCATATTGTTGTTACCAACGAAGAAACCGAAGAAAGCAAAGAATATTTCCTTGCTTTCGGCGCAAGACCGAGAGTTACCGAAGGTCAGCATGTTGTCAAGGGCGAGACCTTAACCGACGGTTCATGCGATCTGAGAGATATTCTTTCAGTTATGGGCGTTAATGCCGTTCATGACTATCTCATAAGCCAGGTTCAGTTGACTTACCGTACTCAGGGCGTTGATATCAACGACAAGCACATTGAAGTTATTGCACGTCAGATGATGCGCAAGGTTAAGGTTGAAGATGCAGGCGACACAGAGCTTCTTCCCGGAACGCTTGTTGAAAAGAAAGATATTCGTGATGCAAATGAAGAAGTCAAGAGAAAAGCCGAGCTTGCAGGTGAAGAGCCGAATCTTGCAACAAGCAGTCCGGTAATTCTCGGTATCACAAAAGCATCTCTTGCAACGGAATCCTTCCTTTCTGCCGCTTCATTCCAGGAAACAACAAGAGTTCTTACCGATGCGGCAATCAGAGGCAAGGTTGATCCGCTTCTCGGACTTAAAGAAAACGTTATTATTGGTAAGCTTCTTCCGTCAGGCACCGGCATGAAGTGTTATGGTGAAGTGACATATGAAAAGCCGCAAGTCCAGGAAGAAACGCAAGAAGCAGAAGCCGAGACAGAGACTGAACCCGAGGAATAAAAATATCCCGTAAACAAAATGTCAAATATAAAAAGTCATCTGCCGATGAAAATCAGCAGATGACTTTTTGCATGAAAAAACAAAAAAGTGAGATTATCGAATTGCATCTTTCATTGATTTAATATAATCATAAACATATTTCGGACTTTCCTTGCCATATTTTCCGACGATGTTCACAATTGCCGAGCCGACAATCACGCCGTCGGCATATTGCGCCATGTCTTTTGCTTGTTCGGGCGTTGAAATGCCGAAGCCGATGGCGGCGGGAAGATCGGTATATTTTTTCACCTGAGCGACAATTTCGCCTGCGTGTTCGGAAATGCTTTTTCTCATGCCGGTAACGCCGAGAGAAGAAACGCAATAAACAAAGCCTTTGGCTTCTTTTGCAATCATTTCCACACGGCTGTCCGAAGTCGGGGCAACAAGCGAAATAAAATCAAGGTCATATTTTTCAAAAATCGGGGCAAACTCTGCCTTTTCCTCAAACGGAACATCGGGCAAAATCACACCGTCCATGCCCGTTTGCGCACAGCGTTCGGCAAAACGCTCAGTGCCATAAGAATAGACAACATTGGCATAGGTCATAAACACCATCGGCACCCGCACGGTGTTGCGGACTTCTTCAACCATTTCAAAAATATCATCGGTGGTAACGCCGAGAGAAAGCGCTCTGATGTTGGCGTTTTGAATGACAGGACCTTCGGCAACCGGGTCGGAAAACGGAATTCCGAGTTCAATTAAATCTGCACCGGCTCTTTCTGCTTCGCAGATTATTTTTTTTGTTGTTTCAAGTCCTCCGTCGCCGCAGGTGATGAACGCAACAAAGGCTTTGCCGTGGTCAAATGCGTTTTTGATCTTGCTCATTCGCTGATGTCCTCCCCTCTGTATCTTGCAATGGCGGCGCAGTCCTTGTCGCCTCTGCCCGAAACGTTAATTACAATTATCTTATCTTTGTCCATTGTCGGGGCAAGCTTTTTGGCATAAGCCACCGCATGAGCAGATTCTATTGCCGGGATAATGCCTTCGATTTTTGAAAGATATTCAAAGGCGTCAACGGCTTCATCGTCGGTTACGGCGACATATTTTGCTCTGCCGGTGTCATGAAGCCATGCGTGTTCGGGACCGACGCCCGGATAATCAAGACCTGCCGAAATGGAATAAACCGGGGCAATCTGACCGTATTGATCCTGACAGAAATAGCTTTTCATGCCGTGGAAAATTCCGAGCGAGCCGGTGGAAATGGTTGCGGCGGTTTCAAAGGTATCAATGCCTCTGCCTGCCGCTTCACAGCCGATGAGTTCAACGCTTTCATCTTCCAGAAAATGATAAAAAGCACCGATTGCATTTGAGCCGCCGCCGACACAGGCAATTACAGCATTAGGCAGTCTGCCTTCTTTTTCAAGCATCTGCTGTTTGATTTCCTTTGATATGACTGCCTGAAAATCACGCACAATCGTCGGGAACGGATGCGGTCCCATAACGGAGCCGAGAACATAGTGTGTGTCACAAATTCGGTTGGTCCATTCGCGCATGGTTTCGTTCACAGCGTCCTTGAGCGTTGCCGTTCCGCTTTCAACCGGGTGAACCTTTGCGCCCAGAAGCCTCATTTTATAAACATTGAGTGCCTGTCTTTCGGTGTCCTTTTTGCCCATGAAGATTTCACATTCAAGGCCGAGAAGCGCCGCCGCCGTTGCGGTGGCAACACCGTGCTGACCTGCGCCGGTTTCGGCAATCACTCTTGTTTTGCCCATTTTTTTGGCAAGCAGCGTCTGACCGAGAACGTTGTTGATTTTGTGTGCGCCGGTGTGGTTGAGATCCTCACGCTTGAGATAAATTTTTGCGCCGCCGAGATCTTTTGTCATGTTTTCGGCATAATAAAGAAGCGACGGTCTGCCGGCGTAATTGTTGAATAAATCCGTAAGCTCGCTTACAAATTCCTTGTCATTTTTATAATGGTTATAAGCTTCTTCAAGCTCAAGCACCGCATTCATCAGCGTTTCGGGGATATACTGTCCGCCGTGAACGCCGAACCTGCCTTTTGCGTCTGCCATTATTTGTCCTCCTTGTATATTAAAGTCTTTTGTATTTATAAAATGCAATCATTGCGCTCTGAAACGCCTTGAAAGTTTTTGTTTACTATTTCTGTTCGATATAGTATTTCTGATAAAGCTGCGGCAGAATCTGCGCAAGGTTGCGGTATTCCACGCAGCAGTGCTCTGCCATGCTGCGTGCCATATCTTTTGTCATCACGATTTTTCGCAGCAGCGGATTCATGGTTTTACCGAGCCAGAACCGGCTGATTAAAACAAGACCGTCGTCGGTCTGCTTGAAGATGTGTGCCATTTCCGTGTGGGGAATCAGACCGTTGAGCACACTGACATGACCGCAGACAATAAGAGGAATTGCGTTTTCTTCCATCAGTTTCCGAGAAAAGCCGAAGTCTTCTTCCGTAACAAAATCAATGCGAAGCGGCATTTTGCTTTTTCCGATGCGCTCAACCGGATAATGTGTGTTGGGCTGAAATTCCGGCAGGGTTTTCTGCTTAAAATACGCTTGATTCTTTTTATTATATGAAATGCCAAAATGGGCACCGGGAAACCATATCTGATAGCGAAGGTCTTCCTGACAGTGCCACCAGAACCACCATCGGATCATTTCCGGTGTGATACCGGGCATGGGGCAGGTCATGGAAACCAGCCAATCGCCGCTTTCAAATTGCTTAAATCCGACTTCCTGCAAAAGTGCGCTGTCGCAAAGAATTTCATTTCTCTTTTCAAACGGCGTCAGCGTAATTTGGGGATCATCAAGCTTCTCTTTGATGTTGTTTGGAATTTCGGGAAGCGGTTTGTCCAACAATTCTTTCATGGAACGCTCTCCTTTTTCATATATTTCTTGCTCTTTGAACAAATTTTAAAATTTTATCTCTGTCTTTATATCCGTCCGTTTCCGTGCCGCTGCTTGTGTCCACCGCAAAAGGGCTGACGGCTTGAACGGCGCTTTCAACGTTTTCACAGTCAAGCCCTCCGGCAAGGAAAAACGGCCGTTTGACATTTTTCAGCAGCCTGTGGTCAAATTTTTCGCCTGTTCCGCCTGCACCGCTGTCAAAAAGAATGAAATCGGCACAGGATTTTTCGGCTTCTTCAACATCGCAAAGATTTTGCACACGGAAAGCCTTGATAACAGGCACACCGCATTGTTTTTGAACAGTTCTTATAAACGCATCGTCCTGCGAGCCGTGAAGCTGAATGATGTCGATGATTCTTTCGTCAGCAAGCTGTTTCATATAGCTTATCGGTTCGTCAATAAATACGCCGACTGCTTTGATGTTTTTGTCAAGGCGTGCTTTCATTTTTTTTGCCTGCGAAAGGGTGATACAGCGTTTTCTGCCGGCGGCAAAAATCATGCCGGCAAAATCGGCTTTTGCTTCATTAACAAAATCAATGTCACACTCTCTGCGCAGTCCGCAAATTTTAACCTTAACCATTCTTTTCACCCAAAAGCGTTCTGAGCATTTCTTTCTTGTCTTTTGCCCGCATAAGCGTTTCACCGATCAGCACGGCGTTGACCTTTGCTTCTCTGAGTTTCTGAATGTCTTCGGCGGTTTTGATTCCGCTTTCCGAAACAAAAAGAATATCGTCGGGAACAAGCCTGCGCAGCCGACAGCTGTTTTGCGTGTTGACCGTGAAATCTTTCAGATTGCGGTTGTTGACGCCGATAATTCTTGCCGAAGCGTTCACCGCCTTTTGAATTTCGTCTTCATCGTGTGCTTCCACAAGAGCAGAAAGTCCGAGATTGTCAGCAATTTCAATTTATTTCTTAATCGTTTTTTCAGAAAGCAAAGAACAAATCAGAAGCACAGCCGCCGCTCCTAAGGTTTTCGCCTGATAAATCATGTATTCATCAACCGTGAAATCTTTTCTCAGGCAGGGAATTGTGACCGCCGACGAAATTTCTTTTAAATATTCGTCTTTTCCCATGAACCATTTCGGCTCGGTCAGAACGGAAACCGCCGCCGCGCCTGCCGCTTCATAGTCTTTTGCAATCTGAACATAGGGAAAATCAGAAGCAATCAGCCCCTTTGACGGAGAAGCCTTTTTACATTCGCAGATGAAAGAAATATCAGCTGATTGAAGTGCTTTTTCAAAAGGAAAATCGGTTTTGCAGTCTAAAGAAAGAGCTTTTTGCTTCATTTCTTCAAGGCTTACTTCCTGCTTTTGTTTTTCAATTCTGATTTTTGTATAGTCGGCAATTGTTTCAAGTATATTACTCATTCGTTTGACGCCTTTCGAAGGTGATTGAGTTTTTCTTCTGCTTTTCCGCTGTCAATCAGTTGTGCGGCAAGCTTCACTCCGTTGGCAAGACTGTCGGCTTTTTCGGCGATATAAAGGCCTGCGCCTGCGTTGAGAAGAACAACATTGCGTTTTGCGCCGCCGAGTTTTCCGCAAAGAATTGCTTCGGTGATTTTTGCGTTTTCTTCGGGTGTGCCGCCTTCAAGTTCGGATTTGTCGCATTTTTCCATGCCGAAGATCTCGGGTGAAATGATGCTTGTTTTATATTTGCCGCCGCCGAAATCGCAGATTTTGGTGGATGCGCTCAGCGAAATTTCATCAAGCTTATCCATGCCGTAAGCCACAATGCCGCGTCTTACTCCGAGACTTGTCAGAACGTGGGCAAGCGGCTCAACAAGTGCTTCATCATAAACGCCGAGAAGCTGCATGGTCGGTCTTGCCGGATTGGTCAGCGGTCCGAGAATGTTGAAAACGGTACGGAATCCGAGTTCTTTTCTGATCGGTCCGACATATTTCATTGAGGTGTGATATTTTTGTGCGAACATAAAGCACAAACCGACTTCTTTTAAAAGAGAAACGCATTTTTCCGGCTCAAGATTGATGTTGATGCCGAGCGCTTCCAGACAGTCCGCTGCGCCCGAAGAGGACGAAGCGGCTCTGTTTCCGTGCTTTGCCACCTTCACTCCGCCTGCCGCAAGAATAAAAGCAGATGTTGTTGAAATGTTAAAGCTGTGTGCATTGTCGCCGCCTGTACCCACGATTTCAAGCGTTTCCATATCGCCGCAGTCAATTTTGAGCGCATGTTCTCTCATGGCGGCGGCACAGCCCGAAATTTCGTCTATGGTTTCGCTTGTTGTGCTTTTGGTTGAAAGCGCCGCAAGGAAAGCCGCATTCTGGGTCGGTGAGGTGTCGCCGCTCATGATTTCGTTCATAACGGCATAAGCCTCATCATAGGATAAATCTTCTTTGTTGACGATTTTGATAATTGCTTCTTTAATCATAATGATACCACCTTTTATTAAAATAGAATTTACACGTTCGTAATTATTCCGGATAATTTCAAAAAATTCGCAAGAATCGTTCTGCCGTCGGGCGTCATAATGGATTCCGGGTGAAACTGAAGACCGTAAACTTCAAATTCTTTGTGCCTGACTGCCATAATTTCGCCGTCGTCTGCTCTTGCCGTCACTTCAAGGCAGGAGGGGAGCGTTTCTTCACTTGCCGCAAGGGAATGATACCTTGCAACGGGAATCGAGCTTGCAAGTCCGTCAAAAAGCTTGCACGAAAGGTCAAGCGATGCATCGGACTGTTTTCCGTGCATCAGCTTTTTTGCATAGGTAACTTCGCCGCCGTATGCCATGCAGATGGACTGATGACCGAGACATACGCCTAAAATCGGAATTTTTCCGCCGAGCTTTTTAACGGCTTCAACGCAGATTCCTGCGTCTTCCGGTCGGCCGGGACCGGGTGAAATGATGATGGCGTCAGGAGCCAGTGCCTCAATTTCTTCGGCTGTCATCGCATCGTTTCGGATGACTTTGATGTCGCTTTCAATGCAGCCGACAAGCTGAAAAAGATTATAGGAAAAGCTGTCATAGTTATCAATTAATAAAATCATTTTTCTTTCCGCCTTTCTTATAATTCTTCCTGCGCCGTTTTCAGCGCATTGACAACCGCCGCAGCTTTGTTGATACATTCACGGTATTCATTTTCGGGCACGGAATCGGCAACAATGCCTGCGCCGCTTCGGACGAACACCTTGCCGTTTTTCTTATAGGCAATGCGAATGGCAATGCAGGTGTCAAGGTTACCGGTAAAATCAATATAGCCGATGGCGCCGCCGTAAATTCCTCTTTTGTTGTTTTCCAAATCATTAATCAGCTGACACGCCATAATTTTCGGTGCGCCCGAAAGCGTACCTGCCGGAAGAACGGCGTTCACGGCGTCGAGTGCGTCGCAGTCGTCACGAATTTCACCGCGTACGGTTGAGCCGATGTGCATCACATGTGAATAGCGTTCAATTTCATGGTATTTTTCAACGCTGACTGTGCCGAACTTGCTGATTTTTCCAAGGTCATTTCTGCCGAGGTCAACGAGCATATTGTGTTCGGCAAGCTCTTTCGGGTCGGCAAGAAGCTCTTTTTCAAGCTGTTTGTCTTCCTTTTCGGTTTTACCCCTCGGTCTTGTTCCGGCAAGCGGAAAAGTGTGGAGCACACCGTCTTCAAGCTTGACAAGCGTTTCGGGCGAAGCGCCGGCGACCTCCATGTCGCTTCCGGAAAAATAAAACATATAGGGTGAGGGGTTAATTGTGCGAAGCACGCGGTAGGTGTTGAATAGACTGCCTTCAAAATCGGCTTCCAGGCGGTTGGAAAGAACAAGCTGAAAAATGTCGCCCTCAATGATATGCTTCTTGGTTTTTTCAACCATTTTGCAATATTCTTCTTCATCAAACAAGCGTCTGATTTCACTTGTCATTCTGCCGCCGAGATTCTCTTTCGGCTTGCCGTTTTCAATCAGCTCTTTCATCTGCACAAGCTCCATAACAGCACGGTTATATTCACTTTCGGCACTTTCAAGACTGATGTTTGCAATCAGAATGATTTTCTGTCTGAAATTGTCAAAGGCAATGACCTTGTCAAACAGCATCAGGTCAACATCTTTAAACGCTTCGGTGTCTTTTGCGTCAAGATGAAGCGTCGGCTCGGAATATTTGAGATAATCATAGGAAAAATATCCGACAAGACCGCCTGCAAACGGCGGAAGATAATCCATTCTTATTGCCTTGTGTGAAGAGATTACCTGACGGATATATTTTTGCCCATCGCCGCTTTCAATGGTGACGCCGTCAAGCTTGATAACACCGTTCGTGCAGGTGATTTCCATTTTCGGCGCATAGCCGAGAAAAGTATATCTGCCCCAGTTTTCGTTGTCGCCTGCGCTTTCAAGCATATAGCAATGGTCGGAAACATTCATCAGAATCCGCATCACCTCCACGGGTGTTTTCACATCGGAAAACATTTCGCAGCTGACGGGCACGGTGTTATACACGCCCTCGGCAGCAATTTTTTTAACTTGTTCAAGACTTGGTCTTATCAAAAGAACCACCCTTTCTTTCTGCCAAGGAAAACAAAAACGCCCTTGACAGAGAATTTACTCTGTCAAGGACGAATAAAAGCTTATCCGTGGTGCCACCTTGATTCACAGCTTATGCTGTGCACTTTGCGAAATACCAACATATTCCCGGCAACTGACGTATGCCCACACGTTGCAGAATACTCAGCCATAAAGCTTTTGACTGCACCCTCGGCGGTCCATTTGACAATCCGTTTCGATTCCGGCTCTCAGCTTTCCCGGACTCTCTGTATCGGCGTATATTGTCTTTATCTCCGCTTCAACGGTTTAACATATGAAATTTTTGTTTGAGTTGATTTTATCACCGTAAAATCTGTTTGTCAAGAGGCAAACGAAATTTTATCAATATTTTCTTGAAAGCAGCTGTTCGGCTTCTTCGCGGGTGATTTTTCCGCTGTTGCAGTCTGCCATAACCTGAACATCTTTGTCGTTGAGCTTATAGAACAGCCATGCAATGAGGGCAAGCAGATTTCCGATTGCGGGAATCATCGCATAGGTAAACCACAAAACTGCAAGTGCGTGGTCGGATTGCGTTGCGCCGATCTGATTGAGTTCCTGGAAGTTTTCAACGCTGTAATTGACCCAGCCGGTGGATTTCAGACCGAGAATGAACAGACACATAGAACCGGAAATGGCGCCCGTAAGCTTTGCCATAAAGGTCTGAATGGCAAAGGTGATGCCTTTTGCTTCAATGCCCGATCTGTATTTTCCGTATTCTGCGCAGTCGGGTGTGAACATGAACATAACAACGCCGATGATGGAAAGCGGAATGGAACGAAGCGTTGAAAGAACAATGAAAGCGGCAATGCTGTTATATCCGACAACATAGATGATGCCGCTTAAAAGGATTGCAGCAGCACTGCTTATAAGATAAAGCTTCATTTTGTCCATCTTTCTGATGATGTGCGGAACAAGAAGCGAAATAACCAGTGACGGAACAACATTAAGAACGCCGACAACAAGTGAGAACAGCTCGTTGTGGAACAGATAATAGGAAACAAACAGATTCATGCTGTTTGTAACATTGCAGGCGGAATAGAAGAAGAATCCGAGATAATAGATAAGCAGATATTTGTTTTTGAACAGATAGCTGAACATTTTGCGAAGTGTGAAAGCTTCATCGTCTTCGCCGCCGAATCTTTCTTTGATACGAATGCAGGCGGGAATCATTGTTCCGACTGCAAAAACAGCAACAAGAAGTGCAACAACACCATAGTTAAGACCGATTTTATCGCTGACAAGAACGGTTGCAACAACGGTTGTGAAAGCTGTACCGACGCCTGCCCAGATGCTCTTATAAGAAAGCATGGTTCCTCTTTCGTCAAGGTTTTCGGTCATGGAAGTGATGACGCCGTAAATCGGAACGTCGCAAAGCGTATAGGCGGTATCCCATAAAATATAGGCGATAGCGAACCAGGCAAGCTTTGTCATTTCGGTGCTTCCGCGCGGAATTACAAAAAGAAGAATGGTGGTAATGGGGATAAAGACTGTTGAAATTCTCAGCCACGGTAAAAACTTCTTGCCGCTTTTGAATTTGACCGAGTCAAAAATAACGCCGAAAATGGCATCGTTGACTGCGTCCCAGATTTTGACGGCAATCATGACAGAGCCCGATTTGGTCGGGTCAACGCCGATGAAAAGCATATAGGTGGTAAGATATGTTGAAACAAGAGAATAGATTGCGTTCTGACCTGCAAAATAAAGGTAATAGCTCATTCTCTCTTTGGGATCGGTTGCCCAGCCGGTCGGCGTGCGCCGGATTTCGGCAAGTTTACTCATGAATGTTTCCTCCTTAAACCGGAAAATCTTCCGTTTTGCTTGAATTTTCTCACTTAGTAATTATATTACTGACTGATGTTATATTTTACAACAATTTCTTTCATTCCGTCAACGAACAGAATAACAGAAAAAAAGCACTGTTTTTTGGTGCAATTGACAAAGATTTTGTTTATTTGCCGCAAAGGTGTGCTTCGAGGCGGTAAATCGGCTGCCCTAAATCGGAAAAACGCTTTTCATATTCCGTAATAATGTTGTCTTCAATGCCGCTTGCGTGAAGATCAAGAGAAATGTTTGAAAGAACAAAACCGCATTTTGAAAACTCTTCAATCGAAAATTCAAAAAAGTGCATATTGTCGGTCTTTTGGAAAATCGCTCCGCCGTCTTTGAGCACGCGTTTATAAATTTCAAGAAAGTTTTTGTGCGTCAGACGGTGCTTTGCCTGTCTTTTTTTCGGAAACGGGCAGGAAAAGTTCAGATAAATGTGCTCGACGCTTTTTTCGGGAATATATAAATCGAGCTTTTCTGCGCCTAAATTTAAAAATTTCAGGTTGCCAAGCTTTGCGTTTTTTGCTTTTTCGCAAGCCTGAACAATCACACTGCGGTTGATTTCAACGGCGATATAATTGATGTCGGGATTTCTTTTTGCAATTTCGCAGGCAAACTGTCCTTTGCCGCAGCCGATTTCAAGAACAAGCGGATTGTTGTTTTTAAAAACAGCGGCAATGTCAATCAGATGTTTTTGAGGCTCGGTGCCGTATTCAAGCTTTTCTTCTTCAATTTCAATCAGATATTCACTGCATTTTTCAAGACGAGGCTCCAGATTTTTTTTACGTCTCATTCTCATTTTTTCTGCTCCTTTTATCAAAAAATACTTGTATATTTAAACCGATTACAATATAATAACACAAAATAAAAAATTTACAAGAGGTGACGATATGAAGTCCGTACCGAACAGGCTGCGCAATATTCGCAGAAGAATTCTGCTTGAACAGCATCTTGCCGTAAAGCGCTTAAAAGGCGAAAAGGTGATGTATTCCCTTTACTCAAAAAAGGAAATTGATTTTTGCCCGTCAAGAAAGCACGCAAAAATTGTTCCGTTTGTCATCGGCGAGGGAAAGCCGACGGTAATCATCTGTCCGGGCGGAGCATATCAGTTCGTTTCATATAACAATGAGGGCGCAGAAATTGCCAAGCAGTTTAACAAGCTCGGATATAACGCTTTTATGGTGGTTTACCGTGTGGGAAGGCACGCACGTTTTCCGGCACCGATGGAAGACCTTGCAAGGGCAATCAGCTTTGTAAAATGTAACGCCCGGAGTTTTCAGATCAACGCTGAAGATTTTTATCTATGCGGTGCTTCCGCAGGCGGACATCTGTGCGCTTATTTCGGTGCAAAATATAAAGATTTTGAAAAGCCGTACTGCGGAAAAACATATGATTTGCGGCCAAAGGGAATCATTCTTGCTTATCCCGTCATCAGCATGCTGGAGGAAACGCACGAAATTTCCTGCTTAACGTTGCTCGGTGAATGTGATGAGGAAGAAAAAAGACGGCGTTCGGTTGAATTTCTTGTCGGGAGCGATTATCCGCCGACCTTTTTGTGGCATTGTGATGGAGACAAAACCGTTCCCGTCAGCAACAGCGTCCGTCTGGACGAAAAGCTCAGTCAGCTGGGCGTGGTTCATCAGTTCAATCGTTATCCGAGAGGCGGGCACGGAATCGGCTTAGGCTTCGGAACAACGGCGCAGGGATGGATTTATGATGCGGTCGAGTTTTTGCAGGAAAAAACTTAATTTAATTAGAACAAACTTGCGCAAGGACTTTGCTTTGAGGATTATTGACAAAATCTGAATTATGTCTTATCATTAATATAGACATCTGTTGACTGTACCCGAAGCAGTTGAGAAATTTTCGATAACAAGGTTAACTCCACACTCCACACTCCAAACTCCACACTAATAGAAACTCCAAACTGAAAGGGAAAGGACTGATAAAAGCATGGGAGTCGTTACTGCCATTTCAAGATATATCCTGCCGTTTCTTACGGTTGTCATTCTGACAAAATGTATGCTGTCTCTTCTTCTCGGTCACCCGAAAGAAAAAATTTACGGCTATATTGTTGACACGACCGACGGTCAGAGCTATCCGCTTAATATGTGGGAAACTTCAATCGGTCGAAGCAATTCGTGCGATATTGTCATCGGCTATGACACGGTTTCACGCTTTCAGGCGGTTATCAGCAGAAGAATTGACGGTTGGTATGTTTATGATTTGCTTTCAAAATCAGGCATAGAAGTAAACGGAGAAAAAATCGATAAAAAAACAACCATAAAAAACGGAGATCTTCTGACCTTCGGAATTGTTCAGTATCGTTTTATGGTTGCAGACGATCCGGTTGTCCGTGTCGGCAAAAAGAAAGGCAAGCGTGCCTCTTCTCAGAATTCTGCGCAGTTTGCCGAAAGACCTTACCGACCCTCGCAGCCGACACCGCCGTTTTCGCAAAACGATTTTTCGGGCAGTCGGCCGCAAAATTACGGACCGCAGGATTTTTATGATAATAATAACAAACCGAATTTGAATTTTGATGATTCAGCTTCTTATAGAAACAGTGCTTACAGCGCAAATTCAGACAATCGCGAATTTTCCGATGATGTTTTTTCAAGCCGAAACAGCTTCACTGTTGAAACACCCGGAAGAGAAGATGAAAAGCACTATACTTATTCCGGCACAAGACCTGCCGTTATCAACAAAGACACAGGAGAAACCTATATTCTTTGCGGTGATCTTGTTTCCATCGGAAGAAGCAGAACAAACGACATCAAGCTCAACTCACCGACGGTATCCAGACATCATGCCGATCTGGTGCTTTATGAGGACGGCTGGGCCATTGTTGACGCAAACTCCTCTTCGGGCACTTACCTCAACGGTAACCGTATTGACCAGCCGCAGCTTCTTTTTGACGGTGACGTCATTGCAATCAGCGATGAAAGACTCTTTTATACCGTGAATCCGTCGGCTCATAAAAAGGAAAGATAAACGCAGAAAATTTCAATTCAGTTTCTGCTTTCGCCTTTTGAGAAAGGAATGATCAATAAAAATGGCAAAAGAAAAAGTCAAATACAGAGATAAACTCAGAAGAAAATATAAATATGTTGACAGAGGCTTCATTCTTCTGCTTTTAACAATTTTTCAGTTTTTAACAAGCATACCCGTTATTATTTCCGACGGAAAGCTTTATCCGGTTCATGCGCTTATGTTCATCGGCTATACGGCTTTTGAATGGCTTTATGTTTTTGTGATGCACACATTTTTCAAAAAGGTAAACTTTGAACTTGAATTCATTGCCTTTTTCCTTTGCGGAATCGGACTGACCGTGACAACGAGCATCAACAAAAATCAGATGATAACCCAGCTTGCCGCAATCATTCTCGGAGTTGTTGTTTATGACATTCTGCTTTGGTTCTTGCAGGACGTAAAGCGTGTTATGAGCGTCCGTTTTCCTCTTGCGATTTTTACGCTGCTTTTCTTTGCGGGCTGT
>JBJEOJ010000066.1:0-15007 GCA_051880655.1 Acutalibacteraceae bacterium
TTCGGACAGGCAGAAAAGGAACAGCTTGCTTCGGATGAAGATGTTATGTCGATATCCAAACGGTTGATCGAAAAGAATAGGCAGGCATATGAGGAGCTTGCAAAATGAAGAAGCTGACGAAAGAACAGATCCTTATGCTTCACAGCGAATTAATTCGTGAAACAGGCGGCTCTGACGGTCTGCGTGATGAGGGACTTTTGGACTCGGCATTAAGCGCTCCGTTTCAGGGCTTTGGAAAAACAGACAGCTTTCCGTCCCTGCAGCAAAAAGGCGCACGTCTGGGCTACGGACTTATTTGCAACCATGCTTTCATTGACGGAAACAAGCGTATCGGCGCACACGCTATGCTTTTGTTTTTATCGCTGAACGGTATTGAACTTAAATATACGCAGGAGGAACTGTCGGATATGGTTCTTAATGTGGCAGCAGGTTCGTTGCGATTTGAAGATAAGGTCAAGTGGATTATAAAACATCAAGCTTGAAAAACGGTGCAGTCCATCGGAGACTGCACCGTTTTTATCCATGTTTAAGACTTTGAGCCTGATTGTTTCATCAATTTTTTTGGGTTTACGGTCAATGGAAGGCCTTTTCCTTTCAGCTTTATCTGCACACCGTGTCCGTGTATCGCGAAGTGCTGCATTTTCTGATGTTTAACATTTCAAAAATCAGACTCTTTTCGTCATATTAACTAAAATTTCAAGTAATATTTAATATTTTTTTACTATAAGTTTAAAAAAAATTAATTTTATTACAATAAAATTTAATAAATTATAGCTTGATATGCTATAACTTAATTTTAATTTATTATTTATAATGGAAAGAGGGTTTATTATGCTTCCAGGCGCAGGTGAGTACAATTGTTATGAATATCTCAAAACTTGTACGCAAAAATACGATGATGTTTACATGATGCAGCACTTCGGTGTCAAGTATCTTCGTTCGCAGATTTTTGCGGATATCAATGCACTTACGGGTTATTTCCAAAAGGAACTCGGTCTTAAACGTGGAGATGTTTACACAGTCTTTATGCCGACAACCGTTCAGGGTATCATTACCTTTTATGCTCTTAACCAGATCGGCGTAATTGCGAATTTCGTTCATCCGCTAATGTCAACCGAATTTTTAAAAGAAACGCTTGAAGATGTCGGTGCAAAAGGGGTAATGATCCTCGATATTCTTTCCAAGGATCATGTCAAAACAATCAATGACAGCAAATTGCCCTGTATTATTTGCTGTTCCTCGGATTATTCAAAGGGAATCAAAAAGGCGGGAACAATGGCTGCGGAAAAAATGGCGAAAGCAATTTTCCCGAAGTTTAAAAACGCAATTTATTATAAAGACGCAATCAAAATGCATAAAACATGCCGCCCGCTTATCAACAACTGCGATGACACTGCCGTATATTTAAACGGCGGCGGAACAACTGGAAAAAGCAAAACCATCAAGCTTACTTCAAGGGCAATTAATGAACTGACCGCCCGTGTTTCCGAAATTGACGAAATTAAGATTCCGGGTGAAGAAGCGGAAATTATTGTTTTGCCGATGTTCCATTGCTTCGGTCTTTGCATTGCAATACATATGGCGCTTTGCAACAGCGCAAGAATCATTCCGATGATGCAGTTTGATGCAAAAATTTTCAACAGACTGATGAGAAAGAATCTGATTGTCGGTTTCGGCGGAATCCCGCTTATGTTCGATAAGCTTATGCGTGAAAAGCATTTTGACGGTCCGTGGCTGAAAAATGTTCGAATGATGTTCTGCGGCGGCGATGATGTCAGTGATGCTTTCCTTGATGAATATAACTCCTATTTTGAAAAGTGGGGAGCTACCGGCAGGCTCAGACAAGGTTACGGACTGACCGAAATCGGTTCGGTATGCTGCACAACAACGAACACCGATTATAAAAAAGGCTCAATCGGAAAAGCACTCAACGGTGTCAATGTTGAAATCTGGGACGATGATCATCACAAGCTGCCTGACGGCGAAATCGGTGAAATCGTAATCTCAGGTCCGACGATTATGAGCGGTTATTATACAAAAGACGGTCCGGAGGATCTCGGTCTTTATACCGATGAAAACGGAGAAAAATGGGTTCTTTCGGGCGACCTCGGCTACCGTGATGAAGAGGGATATTTCTTCTTCTCCGGAAGGAAAAAGAGAGTTATCATCATTTCGGGTTATAACGTTTATCCGAATGACATTGAAAAGAAACTCGGTGATCTGGACTTTATCAAAGATGTCTGTGCTGTTCAGGGCTGGGACGGTGACCGATCAATTGTCCGTCTTTTTGCATCTTTGAAAAAGAGCGGTGATGAAGAGAATTACCGTCAGATCATCAGGGAAACATGTCTGAACAATTTTTCAAAGTTTTATGTGCCCAGAGAGATTATTTTTATGGACGAGCTTCCGCAGACTCCGCTTATGAAAGTTGACTTTATGAAGCTTACGCAGAAAAAGCCGCACGACCCAGTTTACAGCGGTAAATAATCGGCTGTTATCTTCGTGAAGATTGACGGTTGACAAGCTTGATTCAATATATTATTATAAAATAAACCGCTGATATAGCAGATTTCCGGCTTTCAGCGGTTTATAAGTAGCTAAAAAGGGAGATGTTTTTTTGATTGAACTGAACAGTTTTTTGTGCAAGGGCTGTGAATATTGTATAAAATTCTGCCCGAAGCATATTTTGGAGTCCGGAAAAGAAAGAAACAAAAGGGGCTTTTTCTTCCCGGTTATAACAGATAAATCTGCCTGCATTTCGTGTGCAATCTGCGCCAATGTCTGCCCTGAGGGCGCAATTGAAGTTTCGGCGAAAGGAGAAGAATAAAATGGGCGAAAAACGATTTATGAAAGGCAATGATGCGATAGCCGAAGCCGCTGTCAGAGGCGGATGCCGTTTTTTTGCCGGCTATCCCATTACACCGCAAAATGAGATTCCCGAATATCTTTCGTGGAGACTTCCCGAAGTCGGCGGCGCATTCGTTCAGGGCGAAAGCGAAATTTCTTCCGTTAATATGGTTTACGGCGCGGCCGCCATGGGTGTCAGAGCAATGACAAGCTCTTCCGGTCCGGGTATCAGCCTGAAAGCAGAGGGCATTTCCTATCTTGCTTCGGCGATGCTTCCTGCATTGATTGTTAACATCAGCCGCGGAGGTCCCGGTCTCGGTTCGATTCAGCCTGCACAGTCAGATTATCTTCAGGCAACAAAGGCACTCGGACACGGCGGATTCCACACGCTTGTGTTTGCTCCGAATTCCGCTCAGGAAGCGGTTGACCTCGTTTATGATTCCTTTGAATATGCCGAAAGAGACCGTAACCCGGTTATGGTGCTTATGGACGGTTGTCTGGGCAACATCATGGAAGAAGTTGAACTTCCGCCGATGAAAGAAATCAGGCCGGAAGATGCGCCCGAATGGAGCCTTTCAAGAAGAAACGGCAGAGACTATCAGGGCAATGTAACTGCAATTTATACCGAGCCGATTCTTGAGGGTCTCAATGCAATGGCAGGCGAAATGTATAAGCAGTGGGAAGAGGAAGATGTAAAGGTTGAAGAATTTATGACCGAAGATGCCGAATATGTTGTTGTGGCATACGGTATTGCTTCAAGAGTTTCCAAGGAAGCCATAATCAATCTGCGTGAAAAAGGTCATAAGGTCGGCATGATCAGACCGATTACGCTTTATCCTTTCCCGAAAAAGAGTATTCGCAATCTTGACTATTCACGCGTTAAGGCAATTATTGACATTGAAATGACAATTCCCGCTCAGATGCGTGAAGATATTGAACTTCAGGTGCTTGACAGATGCCCCGTTTATGAATACGGACGTTCCGGCGGTTGTCTTCTTGATGATGACGGAGTCTATGAAGCAATTGAAAACGTTGTGACGGGAGGTAATGAGTGATGGCGGAATATAAAAGACCTTCTCTGATTGCAGATGCGCCGAGCGGATATTGTCCGGGCTGTCTTCATTCTCTTGCAACAAGACTGGTTGCCGATGTGATTGAAGAACTCGGTCAGAATGATAATTCACTCAATGTTATTTCGGTCGGTTGCTCTGCGCTTAATATTCTTTACTGGAGCGGCGATTTCATCAGCGTTGCGCACGGAAGAGCGCCTTCGGCCGCAACGGGAATTAAGCGCACCCATCCCGAAAGGCTTGTTTTTGCCTATCAGGGCGACGGTGACCTTGCGGCAATCGGTCTTGCCGAGATTATGTCGGCTGCAAACCGCGGCGAAAACTTTACTGTTATTTTCGCAAACAATCAGACCTACGGCATGACTGGCGGACAGATGGCGCCAACAACGCTTATCGGTCAGAAAACAACAACCACCATCTACGGAAGAGATCCGCAGACAACCGGTTATCCTTTGAAAATGTGTGAAATCATATCGACGCTTGAAGCACCCCGATATGTTGCAAGGTTTGCTCTTAACTCACCAAAGGGTATTATGGACGCAAAAAAAGGCATCAAAAAAGCTTTTCAGATGCAGCTTGACGGCAAGGGCTTTACCTTTATTGAGCTTCTGACCAATTGTCCGACCAACTGGAAAATGAGTCCGCTGCAAACGCTTGAATATATGAATACCAATACTATCCCTTATTTCAAACCCGGGATTTACAAGGATACGGAGGCAGACGAATCATGAAGAAATCATTTGTTTTTTCCGGCTCCGGAGGACAGGGCATCATGAGTGCGGGAATCACGCTTGCACATACCTCAATTGATATGGGAAATCATGCAACATATCTTCCCGAGTACGGTCCGGAGCAAAGAGGCGGAAGTGCAAAATGCACCGTTGTCATCAGCGACCAAAGAATCATTTCTCCGCTTCCGAAGCAGTGCGACAATCTGATTGTAATGAATTCACAGGCATATGCAAGGTATATTGACGACCTTAAAAGCGGCGGAATTCTGGTTGCCAATTCAAGCAGAGTCAAAGACACAAGCGACCGTGATGACATAACGGTAATTGCAGCAGATGTTGATGATATTGCGCTTGAACTCGGAAGTGTCAAAACGGCAAATATCATTTTGCTCGGAATTCTTATCGGCGCAACAGAAATTGTTAACAGAGAAACACTTCTTTCTTCGCTTGAAGAAAAGTTTGCACAAAAAAAGCCCGGAGTGCTTGAAATGAATGTCAAGGCACTCGACAGAGGCATAGCAATCGGAAAACAATATTCACTTTAAAACATCATTAGGAGGTAATAAAAATGGCAAAAATAGGTTTAGGTTCATGGGCAGGAAAAATCAATGTCAGAATCGCAAGAGGTGAAGTTAAATTTACCATAAGCGAAGATGAAAACGGCGGTTATAAGATTGAAACGGTACTTCCGGGTGCTCTGAAAACCGCAAAGATCAATTTCATTGAAATCAAAGAAGAGCCTGACGGCAAGTCGCTGAGCGGAACAGGAACAATATCCGTTCTTCCCGGAAGAAAGCTTGACGGCATTTTCACTTTTGAAGAAGACACTTTTGTCGGCGAAATCAAAGCGCCCGTTGTCGGAAAAATACGCATTACAGACGGACACAGAATATAAGGAAACAATTTGAGTTTCCTAAAAATTGATAAGTCGCCCACAGTCGGGAATGCTCATGGTGGTTTGAGCGCCTGACTGTGGGCAACTTGTATAGTAGTATAATTATCAATTATCGAAATAGATCGGATTTGTGACCGTTCTGATGATGCCGCTTTTAATCGCTTTGACATAGGCAAATTTATCTTCGGCGTCAACCGTGAATTCATTGCCGTTTAAAAGCTTTTCGCCTTTTGCGGTGACTGCAAAAAGCTTGTGACCGCCTGAATTTTCGGCTTTCAGCTTAACGGTTTCGGTTTTGCCGTTTAATGTGACGGTATCGCCCATGATTTTGTTCTGGCAGCAAAGCAGTATGGACGGCGCTTTTTTTGAAGAAGCCACAAAAAGATGTCCGCTTTTGATGCTTTCAAGAATTCCGCTTGCTGACGGATCATCGGTATAAACTGCATTTACGGGATTTCCGAGTCTTACAGGGGAGAGGTTTCTGTGAAAGTCGCTTCCGCCGACAGCCGGAATTTTTCTGCCGCTTTCAAGCAGCTTTGTCCATTTTTGAATTCCCCGCATATTTGTCGCACGCATCGGACCGTTCCAGATTTCCATCATATCATAGACGCTGTCATCGCCCCAAAGATAAGGACAAACATCACATTCGGGGTGATTTACCGAAATGACCGCGCCTTTTTCTTTTGCGTCGGAAATGAGCTTTTTCATTTCCTCTTTTGAATTGGCAATGAATGAATTGTCAAACGGAGCTTTGATGCCGAAAAAATTCATGTGACCTTTGTAATGCGTCCATTCAACGGCAGGTATGATAGTAATGCCCGGAACGCGCGGAAGAGAAAAGTTTTCGCAGTAATTGTTGTGGTCGGCAACGGCAATAAAATCAAGGTCGATTTCCTTTGCCTTTTGCGCAAGCTGCGGAACGGTGAACTGTCCGTCCGAGGCGGTTGAATGCATGTGCAGATCGCCGAAAAGAAACTTCTTTTTCTTTTCCTCAAATTCAATTTTATAGCTGACATCGATTTGCGAAGCGTTGATTTTATAAGCTCCGACAATGATTTGCCATGTTCCGGGTTTTATCGGCTGACTGAAATAACCGTTTGTTGATGAAAATTCACCCACGGTTATGCTGTCTTTTGCACTGCCGCTCCAGCCGATAAATTTTCCGTCACAGTCGATAATGCCAAGGTCAATGATGCAGGCGTTTTTGTTTTTGCCGAGCAAACCCTGACTGACTTTTTCGTATTTATATGTAACCGTAAAGCTTACCGTGTTTTCGGGAACTTCAAAGGGTACGGTGTAATAAGTTCCCTCTTTTTCTTTTTTTACGGTATGAATAAAATGAATCTCTTTCAAGTTAATTACCCCAGTACAAAATCGATAAATCTTTTCAGCTGTCTGTCCCAGAAATCCCACTCGTGGTTGCCTTTTGTGAAAGAATATTTTGCCTTTAATCCCAATTTGTCTGCCTGCTTTTTGAACATCAGACTTGCCACAATGAGTTTATCCTGAAGTCCGCAGGCGATATACATTTTCAGATCTTTATGCTTTTCCTTGTCAAGAAGAGCCGTCGGATTCAAAGGTGATTCATTTGTATTTTCCAATGCGGAAAGCATAAAAGAAAAATCATTTTTCATTTCATCGTTCAGAACGAGCTTGAGCGGTTCAAGGTTCAGAACGCCGGAAAAGCTTCCCATTGCCGCATATCTTTCGGGATAGGTCAGAGCGATTTTTGCCGCACCCATTCCGCCCATAGAAAGCCCTGCGATAAAATTATCTTCTCTTTTTCTTGAAAGATTAAACACCTTTTCAAAATAATCGGGCAGCTCGTCGGCAATGAAGCTGAAATAGTTTTGTCCGTTAACATTGTCGCAGTACATGCTTCTGTTGACCGACGGCATGACAACAACAAGATTGTTTTCCATGGCATATTTGTCAATTCTTGAATATCGAAGCCAGGAAGTGCCGTCGTCTGACAGTCCGTGAAGAAGCCACAGCACTTTTCTTTCTGAAAGTGGAACACCGTTAGTTCTGACGGAATCGGGAAAACAGACTGTGACAAGCGTGTTCATTTTCAGCTCTTTTGAAGTGAAATCGATTGTTGCGACAGCCATTATTAACCTTCGCTTTCGTTTTCGGTTAAGGCTTCGGTCTGATTTTCTGTTTCTGAATCGTTATCGGTTTCATCTTTAGCTTCATCTTCTGTTACTGTTATAGGCTCATCTTCATTTTTGAAGTTTAAGGTGAATGAAAGCAAAAGACCGATAACAACGAGGATTGCCGGGAAAACAACCATTAAGAATTTTGAAGCCTGATCCGGTGCATTACCGGGGTTGTCGCCGCTCTTGAAGCCGTAGATGTTATCAACAAGAAGATAACCGAGAGAGACAAACAGACCGCTTGTTTTGTTGAGAAATCCGAGAAGACTTGAATACATTCCCTCTCTGTTTACGCCGTATTTTTTTGCATCTTCGTCAAGAATTTTTGCTGAAACAAGGTCCATGGAAGCCTGAACACCTGCCATGCCGAAGCCGAAAATGACAACAACGGCAATTGCAGCGTATAAGGTTTTTACAAAAAACAGCGGAACCATACCGACTGCAATTGTGCCGAAAGCAATTCTCCATGCAGGCATAACGGTTGCCTTTTTGATGATTTTGAACCAGACCGGCATGAACAAAATCGCACTTATAATTGCAACACCCAGAAGAAGCGTTGAACTCATGCCGTCTGTTCTGCCGAGATAATATTTAACATAGAACGGCACACTTGCCTGAACAAGGGAAACGGCAGCGGCGAACGCAGCATTGGTAAAGCCGTATTTCCAGAATTTCGGGTTGATGATGACCGCTTTGATACTTGAAAAAAGGGTGGGCTTCGGCTTTTCCATCAGCGAAAGGTCTTCGTGCGCGCCGAACGCCATGAACCAGATAACGGCTATTGCAAGAATACCGTAGCACAGGGCGGTTTTTGAAAAACCGATTTTTTCGGTGATAATGGGGGTAAGGGCGATGCTCAGAACCATAGCAACAAGCTGGAAAATCTGACGGATCGTGTTGGTTTTCGCTCTGTCGCTTTCCGTTTTGAACAGTTCGGGGAAGAGCGCACCGTAGTTCGTGCTGATCAGAGAGTCCAGAGTGCCCGTGAGCATATACATAATCAGTACATAAGCAAAGGTTGAGCCCGGCTGCATAAACTGCGGCGGATTGAAGAACATGATGTAGCACAAAACAAGAAGCGGTGCACCGATAACGAGCCATGGACGGCGGCGTCCGAATCTTGTGCGCGTTCTGTCAGACAAAAAACCGTAAACCGGGTTGTCAATCGCATCAAGAAATGTATAAGCAGCCGTAATGATTGCGAACTGTTGAAAAGTGATTGCACTGAGATTGTCCACATAGAATACGGTTGCAAAGGTTTTGAACATATTGATCGGAATTGAAGTTCCGAACATTCCGAAAGCATATCGGAACGAACTTGTTTTCTTCGGCTTGTTTAAATCAGCCATAATATCACTCCTTATTCTTTATACTTTCTATTTTAAGAGTTATCAGATGTTTAGTCTTGCTTTTTTTTTAAGAAAACAGGTGATTTTTTTAAGTGCATTGACAGAAATGATAAAAAATGATATGCTTTTTAATGCAAGATGTATAAAGGCTCAAAGGTGACATCGATGAAAAATTATGGCGGTTACGGTGCGGAAAACAAGCAAAAATCTGCTTTTAAAGTATATTATGAGAATAATAAGATGTTAAAAACGCAAGGCGTATCGTTTCATTGGTGGCGTTCGGCGTCAACAAGTCTGCATTCTCATAATTTTTGTGAAATTTTTATCATTACGGACGGAGAAGCCGTTCATGAGCTCAACGGTGAAAAAGAATTGTTGAGCAAAGGAACCATACATTTTATAAAACCGGAAGACACGCACAGAATCAAAGCTTCAAAAGAAAAGGGCTGTGTTCATATGAATTTATGCATCTGCCTTGACAGGTTGAAAAAAATTCTTGAAGCTTTGAGCATCGATGAGAGAGAATTTTTCAAAAAAGGCGTTTTCAAAACCGTTCTGACCGCCGATGAGCTTGATTTTTTCAAAAAAAGGGCAGAGCGAATCAATCTGATGAAGTTCGACGGTGAGCCTGACAGCACAATAGCGGTAAGTGAATTGATTATTCAGGCGATTATTATTCTTTACTCTTCCAAAAACAATTTGAGTTCAGAATATCCCGATTGGTTTGCCAACATTCTGGAAAAGATTCATTCGCCAGAATTTTTAAGCTGCACAGCGGCGGATATTTATGCGCTCGGAAATTTTTCCGCTCCGGCAATGATTGAATATTTTAAAAAATACACCGGACATACCGTTTCGCAGTATCTGAAAACCGTGAAGATACAAAATGCCAAAAGCCTGCTCAAAAGCACAGATTTGTCAATTGTTGAAATATCCAATATGCTCGGTTATACAAGCCTCAGCCATTTTAACAGGCTTTTCAAGGAGAAGACGGGAATGACCCCTGCGGCATACCGTAAAAGCAGGAGGGAAAAAAGCAAATAAAATATCAGCGCAGTGTCAGAAAGATGCTGCGCTGATAAAAGTTTATGGTTATTTATTATTGCTCTTTGATTTCTCCCGCCCATTTGAAAGCAAATTTTGCAACAATAACCGCAATAATTTCATTGATGATTGCCGCCGCAACGATTGTTCCCGAAACAATTGAAGAAAGCGAAGTGTCGATTGTGTTAAGCGTTTCAGAGGCGATTGACGTAAACACAAGAGAAACGCCCGAATGGGGCAGCAGTGTGAAGCCGAGATATTTTGTAACGGTGGGCTGCGCTTTTGTCAGCTTGCCGCCGATAAAAGCACCGCCGATTTTTCCGACGGCTCTTGAAAGAATATAGATCGCCGTAAACAGACCGGCACCGGCAATCAGACGGTAATCAAGCGGCATTCCGAGATTGACAATGACGATAACAAGAGAAAGATTCAAAATCGGATTATACAGTTTCAAAGTGCTGTTTAATTCTTCTTCTTTAAGAACATTTGCGGCGGTTGCGCTGAAGGACATTCCGATCAGCAGATAATTCAAGCTGAACGAGTGGAAAACATAATGATCAATCAAAAGACCGCAAAGCGTTGAAACGCAAAGGAAGAACAGAAGCAGAGAAAATCTGAGAACATCTTTTTTTGCTTTTTTAATCAAAAATGAAGCAATAAAACCTGTAGTAATTCCTATTACAAACGGGAGCAGAACCATTGCGACAATTGAAAGCGGAGAAGCGGAAGTTCCGCCTTTGGTTGCGCTCACAACGGAAATGACCGTGAAAAAAACAACAACGCCGATTATATCGTCAATTGCAGCAAGCGGAAGCAGCGTTTTTGTGACAGGGCCGTTTGTGTGATATTCATTGACGATTGAAAGTGCCGGAGCAGGAGCGGTTGCAAGTGCAATGCCGCCGAATATAAACGCAAGATAAACCGGAGTGTGTGTAATTAAAAAAACAACACTAAAAGCTGCGCTGACAAACAAAAATGTTCCGATTGACTGAATGAATGTGATGCCGATGATCTGTTTGCCGGAGCTTGCAATTTTTTTGAAAACAATTTCTCTGCCGATCATTACGCCGGCAAAACATTCAAAAAATTTGATCATTACCTTATACCACATGGCGTTTGTAATTTCCAATGTGACCACTTGTGCAAGATAAGGGCCGAAAACAATTCCTGCAATCAGCCAGCCGAGAATGGCAGGCAGTTTCAGTTTAGAAACCAATTTGCCGCAAACAGTTGCAGCACAAATAATTGTAAAAATACGAAGCAGACCAATAATCATAACAAATTTACCAACCTTTCAATAACGGCATCGGGATTAAGCGCACAACTGCAAAGCTTTTCAAATGTGCCGTCAACAATTATTCTTATCGCTTCATTGTCGCAAGAAGCCCCACCGAAAGAAGAACTGATGATTTTCCAAAGCTCATCGTTTTGCTTTTTGGCAAAAGAATACATCGCATCGTTGAGCTTGTATTTGTTGAAAATATCTTTTCTTGTCATTGTTTTTGAATCAAAATAAAGATAAAGCAAATCCGAGTTCAGGGATAATGAATTTTCGGCAATCAGTGCTTTTGCCCGTTTTTTTATGTCGGCATAGTATTTTTCATATAGTGCCACGGCAAGCGCTTCTTTGTCGGGAAAAAACTTATAGATTGTTTTCTTTGAAATTTTCAGTTTGTTTGCCAAAGTGTCAACCGAAAATTTCAAACCCTCTTGCCTGAGACTTTCAATGGCGGCGTCTGTGATTTTATCTTTCATGAGGAAACGAAATCTCCTTTTTTTGTTTCCATTATAGTTACAGGCTTTGTTTTTGTCAAGAAACGGCTTTAGTTTCTAAGTATTTTTAACTTTCTTATAAATTCTAATAAAATTAATTGATATCTTTTCTTGACTGCCGGGCTTCAAAGTCATATAATTGCTTTGTAACCGGGCGAGTTATTCGTCGGAAGTAAAATCAAATTTTTTCAAAAGGGAGAGAATAACAATGTTTATATTGAAAAAAATTGTTTCGCTGTTTATGTGCCTGTCGCTTTCCTTGATTGCGGCAATCGACAACGGCGGAGCAAACACGCTTGAAAATGCCGAATATCTCGGCGCACAGTATTTTGCAGGCGATGACGCACGCTGCTCAACGCAGGGCATCACCAATGACGGGAAGTATTATTATACAACAGGTGCCGTTGTTGCTCTGGGCTTTAACGGACTTCAGAAGATTGATATTGAAACGGGCGAGGTTGTTCTTCAAAACACAAATGCCATGCCGAAAGAGCTGAAAAAACAGACGTTCAACCATCTCGGCGGCTGCACCTATTTTGAGGGCAAGATCTATGTTGCCGTTGAAGATGTTTTCAGAAAGCATCCTTGTATCGCAGTTTTTTCCGCCGACACGCTTGAATTTACGGGCGAATATAAAATTCTTGACGAAACCGTTCAGCCCAACGGCAATCTTCCGTGGTGTGCCGTTGATGAGGAAAACCGGATTCTTTATACCGGCGTTTCAAGAGGCGGCGAATTTGTGAACGCTTTGAACATTGATACGCTTGAGTTGATTGAGAAAAAGCCGATTGAACATTCTCTTTACAGAATCCAGGGCGCAGAATTCTGCGACGGTTTGCTTTATATTTCCTGCAACGATGAAACAAAGGTCAAGCATGTTTATACCGTTGACCCGGACACGGGAAAAGTTGAAACCGTGCTTGAAAGAAAGAGCGGAACAAACAGTGTTGAAGCGGAGGGCGTAACCGTCAGAAAAGCAGAGGACGGCAGCTTGCTGATTGATGTTCTTGACGTAATCAATTCGTTTAATTCGGCAATCAGAACATATAAGATGAAATGAGTTTTACATATTAAAAAGGCAGGACGATTTTTCTATACTTCGTCTTGCCTTTTTGTATTTTTTACCTTTTGTTTTACTTGATATAATAGATATAGTTTTCTTTTCTCGGCTTTGCTTTCGGGATTTCACAGTCCGGATAGCCGACCGCTAAGTGACCGATTCCCTCATAGTCGCCTTTGATGCCGAGAGAACGTAAAATTTCTTTTCCGCGCTCGGATTCGAATTCTTCTTTTGCACGGTGAATCCAACAGCTTCCGAGACCGAGTTCGTGAGCGGCAAGCATCATGTTGCCCATAACAAGACTGCCGTCATAAACAGCGGTGGGAATTTCCTTGTCGGCAAGGACAATAAGAATGGCAGGCGCACCGTAAAACGGATCAAAATCTGCTCCTTTGCCCATAACTGCGGCATTCATAGCGGAAAGCTCATCTCTTAACTGCTTGTTTGTGACTGCAATAATGATTGATGACTGCAGCCCTCTTCCGCTTGCGGCATAGGTTCCGGCTTCGGCAATTTTTTCAATTGCTTCCTGCGGCACGCTGTCGCTTTTGAAGCGTTTGATGCTGCGCCTTGTTTCAATTTTTTCAAGCAAATCGCTCATTTTGTTGTTCCTTCTTTCTTTTCAGCCGATGACGTCATAGCCTTCGGCTTCAACGGTTTTTTTGAGAACTTCGTCGGGAATGTCGCTTTTGAGTGTAACAACAGCAGTGCCTTTTTCGTGGCTTACTTCAGCTTGTTCCACTTCGCTGAGGGCTTCAAGCACTTTTTTAACTCTTGCTTCGCAGTGTCCGCACATCATGCCTTCGATTTTCATTGTTTTTACCATTGGTTTTTGCTCCTTTATATGTTTATTTTTTTGTTTGATTTTTTTGTCGTGCTTTGTGCTGTGAATCTTTAAAAAGTTCAGCCTTAAAGCGTTTGTGACAACGCAGAAGCTTGAAAGACTCATTGCCGCCGCACCGAACATCGGGTTGAGCTTCCAGCCGAGAAGCTCAATGAATGCTCCTGCGGCAAGCGGAATTCCGATGCAGTTATAAAAGAAAGCCCAGAAAAGGTTTTCGTGAATGTTTTTCAGCGTGCCGCGGCTGAGACGGATTGCCGCCGCAACATCGGTCAGCTTGCTGTTTACAAGCACAACATCTGCGGCATCAACGGCAATGTCGGTTCCTGCCGCAATGGCCATGCCTATGTCTGCCTGCGTCAGGGCAGGGGCGTCATTGATTCCGTCGCCGACCATGATGGTCTTGCCTTTGCTTTTGAGCTTTCTGATTACGCTTTCCTTTTCGCCGGGAAGCACACCGGCAACAACCTCGTCAACGCCTGCCTGCTTTGCAATTGCTTTTGCGGTTCTTTCGTTGTCACCGGTCAGCATGACAACGTGTATTCCCATGTTTTTGAGTTCTTCAATTGCTTTCGGACTTTCGCTTTTGATGATGTCCGCAACGGCTATTATACCACATAGTTTTCCGTCTGCGGCAAAAAACAGCGGTGTTTTTCCTCTTTCGGCCTCTTTTTGTGCCCGCTCTTTATACCTCTTCGGTATTTCGGTCTTTGATTCGATAAAGCTTGAATTTCCGCCGTAAACCTCTTTGCCCGATATGACGGCTTTCAGACCGTTGCCTGCAAAAATTTCAAAACTTTCGGATTCTGTTTCTTTTGCGCCGCTTTCAAGAGCTTTTTTGATTATTGCTTTTGCAAGCGGGTGCTCGCTTTTTCTTTCAAGAGAAAAGGCAAGGGCAAGCAGTTCGTCACTTGTTGTTGTATCGGTGGGAATAATATCGGTTACGGTCGGCTCACCTTTGGTTATTGTGCCTGTTTTGTCAAGAGCAACAATTCTTGCTTTTCCCGTTTCTTCAAGTGATTCGGCGGTTTTGAACAAAATACCGTTTTTTGCGCCGACGCCGTTTCCGACCATAATTGCAACAGGTGTTGCAAGACCGAGAGCACAAGGACAGCTTATGACAAGAACGGAAATTCCTCTTGCAAGCGCAAAGCCTGCGTCCTGCCCGGCAATGAGCCAGATTATAACAGTAACTGCGGCGACAAGTGCATGGACGTCTGCCGGGAAAAGCGGCCGCCGCT
>JBJEOJ010000067.1:0-3013 GCA_051880655.1 Acutalibacteraceae bacterium
TTCCCTCGCCTAAAAGAGCCACGGGCGATACTTCGGTCTCATCACTGAGCTTGTATGACTCTTCATAGCCGAAAATACATCTGTCGCCTTTTATGTATGCACCGCCGCAAACCTTGACAGAGCCTGTTTTACTCTCGTCGTCGTGGCGGGGTGCTGTTACGATTTTTGCATTGCCGTTAAGAATGACAATGCCTTTAAGAGTCAGCTGCGCCGACACCGTAACCGTGAAGCCGTCAGCTATTTCCCATACCTCGTCCGCAGAAATAACTCTATCCTCTGTTATTTCCATATTCTCGTTAATCGTCTTTTTCTCCTGCGTTGCCATACTTATAGGCGCCATTGATAATAATACCAATAACGATATAAGCACTGCAAGAATGCGTTTAGGAATCTTTTTGTCTAAAAATCTCATCATTCTTCCTCCTCAGCATTTTTTCCTGCTTTTATATTTTTTAACGCTCTGTAATTAAGACCGTCAAATATGCAATGTAAGCTGAATCCCCACAAAGCGGCAAACATACCTATTATCTGCATAACCGCTTTGATTTCAACATTAACAAATCTGAAAACTATAAGTAAAATAAGACCGACCGCAAACAGGCAAAAAGCCGCAACCGATTCTTTATTTTTAAAGAAAGTTATTATACCGGGCAGCTTGCCGCCGACTTCAAGTTTTTGCTTTTTGCGCTGTAATGAAGCGGCGATGACAGATGCAAATCCGATAATCAACCCGCCCCAAAAAGCGGCAACAATAATATAATTCACCGCTTTATAGCCGTTTGTAACATCATAGCTGTCTGAAAACGGCGTCAGCAAAACAGAGCACGAAAACAAAGTGAACGCCGCTATTGATATGAAATTTAATAATTTAAACTTTTTCAAATCTTAAACCTCCCCATCAATATATCAGCTCATCCGTACTGATAAATTTAATTTCCTGCAAAACACACACGGCAACCGCTGTTTGATTTTCGTTCAGAACAGTTGTGCCGTCCTGCATAACGGAACTGTTTAAAACAGTTGTTTCGCTCACCTCGGGATTGAGTACGGTTGTTTCGCTTGAGCCTTGATAAAGCACGGTTGTTTCGTTTCCCGCCTCATTTGCGGCACCGTTTGTTTCAGAGTAAAGGACTGTCGTTTCGGGGCTTTCCTGACCCTCTAACAAGGTAGTATCTTCATAACCTGAATTCAGTCCGCCTGAGGCAATTTTTTCTGTTCCTACGCTTCCGCCGAATTTCATAGAATCTTTTTGCTGAATTTTGCCCGACGGCGAAATTTTATCGGTGAGCTTGCCTCGCTCGGCATTGACTTTGCTCGGCTTATACGCTTTATTGCCGGTTATCTGGTTTTGTGAGCGTATGTTTTCTATCTCTCTTTTTGCTGTATGGCCTGTCAGATCTCCGATAACCTTAACCATATCCAAAACAAAAAACAAAACGATGCTGATTACAAAAAACACACCTGCGGCAATGAAACACGCCATTGTTATAATCTCGTATGTATTCATAATTTCACGTATAATTAAACCATCTCGAAAGGGGTGGTTTTAATTATATCTCCTTTCTTAAAGTTTTCGATTATATTTGCAGGAGTAGCTACCTGCGATATAATTAAGACAAGCACTGTGGATTTGTATCTATATTGTTACAGCTTAGACTGGTTCGAGGTGACTCAAACCACAGTGGTTTGTCTGAAATGGTAATCAGTTAGTTAACGCTTTGACGTTTTTATTTGCGTGAATACAGGGACAAGCCGTCTGTGGAAAACAGCAGTGCAGAAAAGTAAAGGAGGAAACCATGTATTACATTGGAATCGACATTTCTAAATTCAAACACGATTGTGCCGTAATCGACGACATTGGTGATGTTGTCACTCCCTCGTGGTCTTTTGCAAATGACCGCGAGGGCTTTTTGCAATTCAAAGCGTTGTTGGACTCTCTTGGCTCAGAAACAAGAATAGGACTTGAATCTACCGGTCACTACGGTACGAACCTTAAACTCTTTCTTGAATCGTGTAGCACCACATTCATGGAGTTTAATCCGCTGTTAATCAATCGTTTCATTAAGAGTAAATCTCTTAGAAAAACCAAAACCGATTCGATTGATTGCGAGATGATTGCCCGTTATCTGATGACGGTAGAGTACAAGCCCTATCCACCATCATTTTACCACACAGAGAAATTAAAGTCACTAACAAGATTTAGGGATAACCTCGTTAGGCAACGAAGCCGACAACTCGTGGAACTAACAAATATCTTAGACAAGGTTTTTCCTGAGTTTAAGCCGTTTTTCAAGGGAAAATTTTCTACTACTGCGTTTCATATTCTTGTTAACTATTCGTCACCTGAAAGGATTGCGAATATGAATTCTAAATCTTATGAAACGCTTAGAAAATTATCTCGCGGAAGATTTTCTCTTGCCGATTTCACAACCTTGAAACATCTTGCCCGCAATACTGTAGGTCATTCTGACGATTTCCTGCTTAGTGAAATGGCTATGGTCATAGACATTTTCAGTCAGTTAGATTCAAAAGTTGATGAAACCGAAGCACTCATAAAGGAATGTGTCTTAGAGATAAATCCACCCATGCTGACTATTCCCGGCATTGGTATTGAGTCTGCTGCCGTTATTCTTGCTGAATTCGGCGACTTTTCCAAGTACGAAAATTCGGCTCAACTTCTTTCTTTTGCAGGCATGGAACCGGGATATTTTCAATCCGGCACTTCCGAATCTGCCGGTAAAATGGTTAAGCACGGCTCTTCTTATTTGCGATATACTCTTATGAATTGTGCTCGTACGGTTGTGAATTACGAGCCTACATTTGCTGAATATTATGCAAAAAAACGTGCCGAAGGCAAAACATACCGTGTTGCTCTTTCTCATACTGTCAAAAAGCTTGTGCGTGTTATTTTCACTTTGCAAACCAAAAATCTTGTTTATGATTCTGACGCTTTGAGATAATCTTCAACTAATATTTTTTTAGTCCTTGAAACATAGGGCTTGTTTAAGTGCGC
>JBJEOJ010000068.1:0-3008 GCA_051880655.1 Acutalibacteraceae bacterium
GGCAGTCTTTTGACTGCGTTTTTATTATAGTATCTGATTGTCATTTTGTCAAATTTTGTCGTGGGTATTCAGCACCGCACCTGCTCTTGACAAAATGAGGTTATGTGATATAATAATAGTACAAGAGAGCACTGCGATAAGCGGTTTGCTCCAATGTTGAAGTGTTAAGAAACACCGCGACTTTGGAAGGTTTGGCGGTGTCTCTTAATTTTTATGTTTAAAAATTAAGTGTTGCTACTTTTTCTATTTGAAGATTTCGTAACAAAGTGATACGATTTCAACAATTAAAGTTAAGAGCAAAATAAGCTCTGTTAATGTTATCATCGTTATCACCTCCCTTACGGGAGCAAACCGCCTACCGTTATCAAGCAAACAAAATCAATCCGTTTGCCTTACAGCACTCTCTCGGCAGTCTTTTGACTGCGTTTTTATTATAGTATCTGATTGTCATTTTGTCAAATTGTGAAGAAATTTGTAATTTCGCCCTTTGGGCGGCTTGGTTCAACACAACTTTCCGCCGCGGTGTAATTGTAAAGACTGTAACTCTCTGCCCCGCGTGAGTCCTGCGGGCGTTGCCCGCCGTGAGTATGCAAGCGGCGCTTGTAGAACATTTGTTCGAAAAACCCTTGACAAATGCTGAATTTGTGTCTAAAATTATAAGTAGAAGCCGCAAAAAAACAGTTTTACACAGTTTCAAAACAACCCTCTTTCATTCAAAGAGGGTGAATTTTTTTGCTTATGCATCTGTGTTTTATTAGCAAAAAGCCTTCATGTCATTATCAACTTATCAACTGACTGCAATTATGAAAATCACTTCTTTATTTAGAACGACAAAAGGCTTTTCAAAAATCATAGCAAATGTAAAAATGCAATTTAAGAAAGGAGAAAAATGTCAGAACTTACGCAAATCATTTTCCACGGTGAAAAGCATTATCTTTCTTCGCCGTTCGGAAAGCGTGATGTTATCAAAACCTCAAAGGGTAACACCTCGTCTTTTCATTCAGGAGCAGATTATGCAACCTACGGAAAAAAGCTGAAACAATATGCCGTCGCAAAAGGTAGGGTGCTTTCGTGCGGCATTGATGCCGATTACGGGAATGCCAAATATGTCTGGGTGGAATATCCGTCGCTGAAAGTGAAAATGCTGCACTATCATCTTGACAGTATCAGCGTCAAAAAAGGGCAGGCGGTGGACGAAAACACGGTGCTCGGCACAACGGGTAAAACCGGCTATGCAACGGGAATCCATCTTCATCTGGGTATAAAGCGCATCGGCGCAAACAGTTATATTGACCCTGAAAAATGGGCAAAAGAAGAATTTTCGCTTCTTGTCAAAGCTAAGAAATATCAGCCGGGACTTTACCGAGTTACTGCCAATTTGATCAATGTACGAACCGCACCCGGTACAGACAATCCCAAAAAGACTTTTTCACAGCTTACAGCAGACGCACAAAAGAAAATTCTTGCCTTAAACGGAAAGCAAGCAAACGGATATGTTAAAGGGTTGACCTTTTCGGTGCTTGAAATCAAAGATAATTGGGGACGCACACCGTCAGGCTGGGTTTGCCTTGATTACTGCGAAAGGGTAGATTGAAAACAAAGGAGAAAGGAAGATTACAGTACATAACAGGTTGTTCTGTAGAAACGGCAATTTGAAATGACGCAAACAGTTATTGTTGCACTAATCAGTCTGCTCGGTTCACTTTTCGGCACACTCGGCGGAATTCTGACTTCATCAAAGCTGACTAATTACCGCCTTGAACAGCTTGAAAAAAAGGTTGCCGAGCATAACAATCTTGTCAGCAGAACATATGAGCTGGAAGCAAACGAAAAAATGCTTGAAGAAAAAATCAACACGCTTTCGGAAAAAATCGGCTCAATGAATTTCTGCCCGGCAAAAACTAACAAAGAAAGGAACAAATATGAAATTTGATTTAACACAGCTTATCGAAGCGGTCATCACTCTTGTTACCGCCGTCATGACCTGCTTTCTGATTCCGATGCTCAGACAGAGACTGAGCGAAAGTAAACAGGAAGCGCTGAAATACTGGACCGAAACCGCAGTTGCGGCGGCCGAACAACTGTACGGAAGCAAGGCAGGGCAGCAAAAGAAAGAGTATGTGCTTTCTTTTTTGCTTTCAAAAGGAATTGTTGTTGATGTTGATGAAGTCACGGCATTGATTGAAAGCACGGTTTATTCACTGACGGGTAAAAAAGCACAAGAAAACAAATAGAGGAATCGGCGTTCTCTTTCGGGAGCGCCGATTTGTGCATAAAAAAACAGCGGCACCTCGTTTGAAGTGCCACTGTTAAGTTTAATGCTTATTAGTATGTGAAATCGTAGGTGTCGTCCATTGAACCTTCAATTGAAACGGTAAGAGATGTAACAAGAATCTTACCTGTGCCGCTTCCTGACATCGGAAGGTTAACGATAAGCTTTGTGAGCTTGCCTGCGCCGTTTACTGTTGCAGTGAGAGTTGCTCCCGGATAATCCATGTCAGCGTTTGTGATGCTGCAGCCCGGAATGGGAATTTCGATTGTTGCAAGGTTCAGCGGATCAAGGCAGGAGTTGTGTCCTTCGGGGTTAACTGTGTTGGTTCCGTCGAAGGTTGATTTTTCTGCGTTGAGCTTGATTGTCATTGTGTAGCCGTCACCTTCGGCTACTGCTGTTGCCGATGAAACTGCGCCTGCTGTAAGAGCACTGTCTCTTCCGGACGGAGAAATTACGCCGTTGAGATCGGCTGCTTCGCCGGCTTCGTTTGTTGCACTGCCGTTAGCAACTGTGTAGGTGTGGTCACTGCCCTTTGCAAGAGCGGAAAGAGCTGTGTTAACTGTGTTTGTAAGGCTTGCTGCCGAGCAGTCTGTGCAGTTAAGAGTAATATTGTTTACCTTGTGAAGAGTTACATTCTGTTCTTTCTTTGCAGCGTTGACAACTTCGTTATATTTTGCAACGATTTCTTCCGGTGTTGAGGGGATACCTGCCGATGCGCCTGCGTCTGCTGCCGGAG
>JBJEOJ010000069.1:0-14905 GCA_051880655.1 Acutalibacteraceae bacterium
CGTAATCAAATTCCCGGGCTTCCTGCTTGCCGGTATCATCGTTCCGAAAATTGTTGAAAAACTCGGTGAAAAAGCCGATTCAAGAAAAATCTTCCAGTTCTGCTGCATCGCTGCCATTACAATCAATCTTCTCTTTGCCGCAGTAACCTATAACGGATTGTTAAACAAAGAAAGCGGAACTTCAGTTTCACTTGTCATTGCAATTTTCGTCATTTTGTTCACAGGTCTTTCCACCATTCCTCTTGAATTTAAAAATCTCATTCAAAAAGAAATGGAAGCAGAAACCGTTGACTATATCGAATGGAAAACCGGCAACCGTGCAGACGGAACCATGCTTTCCATCATGTCATTTACCGGTAAAATTGAAAATACATTTTCATCTTCAATCGCTCTTGCCATTCTTGGAATGACCGGTTATGTTTCGCACTCGGACGGTTCTATGGTTCAAAATTCGCAGACCAACTGGGCACTGTTCCTGATGACAACAATTGTTCCCGCAGTCGGCTATCTTCTGATGCTCATTCCTATGCGTTTCTATAATATCACGGCTTCAAGCCACAAACAGATGATGGCTGATATTATGGAAAGACGTGCTGAACTTGCAAACAGCCGTAAGCTTGCAGAAGGCGAAGTTTCCGATGCTGAAGAAGCAGTTGTTACGGCAGAAACAAAATGATGAAGAATAGTACAAAACTTACCTTTATTGCCGATACACATCATTTTTCACGAACGCTGTCTGATGGCGGAAAAGCCTATGCTCTTCGAAGCGGTTCGGATCAAAAATGCCTTGAAGAAACAGGCGGTATCATTGATGCCGCCTTTTCCCATATTGCAAACAGCGACACTCAGGCGGTTATGATTGCCGGAGATTTAACAAATAACGGAGAAAGAGTTTCCCATGAAGAGTTCAGAAACAAGCTGTATGCGCTTCAGAAGTCGAAACCCGTTTATGTGATAACGGCAACGCATGATTGGTGCTGTGACGAAAATCCAAGGCGTTTTGACGGTGAAAAGGTATATCATGATGTGCCGGTACTGAAGCCGCAGGAGCTACGAGATTTTTATTATGATTTCGGCCCGAAACAGTGCAATGCGGAATTCATCACACATCTCACAACCTGTTCTTATACCGTTGATGTCGGCAAAAATGTGCGTATTCTTGCGCTCAATGACGATCAGAACGGCAAGGGCAGAGCAGGCTTTAAAGAAGACCATTTTCAGTGGATCGAAGAGCAGATCAAAAAAGCAAAAGCCGACGGAAAAGTTCTCATCGGCATGGAGCATCATTTACTGATTGCGCATATTCACCCGCTGATAATGGGCGGCTCAACCTGCGTCGGAGACCGGGAAGAAGTGGCTTCAAGACTTGCCGATGCCGGGCTTCGGTATATGTTTGTCGGTCATTCGCATATTCAGGCAGTTGATTCGTTCACAAGCGCAAAGGGCAACACAATCACCGAAGTCAATGTCGGCTCGCTTTGCGGCTATCCTTCGCCGATTGTCAATGTAACGGTAAGTGACGACGGTCTTGAAATTTCAACGGACTGCGTTCAGACCTTTATTCATGACGGAAAAGTTTATGACACGAAAGAATATCTTGCAAACAAAGCCTGTGCGCTTGTTGACAGAGTGCTTGAATGTGCAACACTTGAAAAAAGCGATTTCATCGAAAGACTTGACGCTTTGCAGCTTGACGGCAAGAAACTCGGAAAGCTTTATCCGGTTGCAAAGCCCGTTTTAAAATTTATTTCAAATGCCGATGTCGACGGACTCTATAAATTGTTGCACATTTTTAGATTTGATAAAGACATCGACAAACGAAGCGTATCCCTTTTAAGTGATAAAAAAATCACCGAATTTATTCATGAAATTCTTTTGTCAGCACTTGACGGTTCGGCAAACCGCATTACACAAGACAGCAGTTATTATCGTGTTTGTATGGGTGCGGCTGCTTGCCTTCAAAAAATATACAACAGCAAGCTGGCAAACGATATAAAGCAAACACTCCACAATATTCTTACCGGCGGTGAATACAATATCAATCACTGCAAAATCCAATAAAAAAATCTGCCATGGCTTTAGCTTTGGCAGATTCTTTTTTTAAAGTGAATTAATGTCGTAAGGCGTCCGCTGATAAACGAAATAGTTCAGCCAGTTTGTAAACATCAAAGTGCCGACGTTTCGCCATCTCATAATCGGTTTTTTACTCGGATCATTGTCAGGAAAATAATTATACGGCATTTGAATTTGCAAGCCTTTTTTCAGGTCTCTGAAATATTCCTTTGCAAGCGTGTCTGAGTCATATTCGGAATGACCGGTTGCGTAAAAGTTACGGCAATCAAGGTCGGAAATCAGATGAACGCCTGCTTTTTCCGAATAAGAGATAACCTGTAAATCCTTGCAAAGATAAATGTCAGACAGTCTGACCTCCGTGTGTCTTGAATGAGGCACATAATAGCGTTCGTCAAAGCCGCGCATAAGCGGATGAAAAAGGTCAAGCGGCTGATGCTCATAAACACCGAACATCTTTTCCGGAAGTTTGTATTTCGGAATCCCGTAATGATAATAGAGCGCTGCCTGTGCGCCCCAGCAAATATGAAAGGTCGAATAAACATTCGTTTTTGACCATTCAAAAATTTCGCAAAGCTCCGGCCAATAATCAACCTCTTCAAAATCCATCAGCTCAACCGGAGCACCGGTAACAATCATACCGTCATATTTGTTGTTTTTGATTTCGTCGAAGGTTTTATAAAACATCAGCATATGATCTTCAGCCGTGTGAGTTGCTTTATGCGTTGCCGTCTGAAGAAGCTCAATATCAACCTGAAGCGGAGAGTTACCCAAAAGGCGAAGAAGCTGCGTTTCGGTTTCAATTTTTGTCGGCATAAGGTTGAGAATAACAATTCTCAGCGGTCTGATGTCCTGACCTTTTGCACGGCTTTCTGTCATGACGAATATATTTTCTTTTTCAAGGCTTTCTTTTGCGGGAAGTCTGTCATCAATTTTAATCGGCATTGGTTTCACCTTTCCTTGTGTTCAGAAACATGACAATAATTATAACAGAATAATTTAATCTTTACAACGCAAAACAGAATAAATCTGCAAAAAAAGCCTGCATAAAGCAGGCAAATTATAAAAAATCGCTTATCACAGCAAATCTTCGTTGTAATGCGCTCTGACACCGCCGATGAATTTCGGTCTTGTTCTTGCCGCCGTTATGTGCGCCTGACCGATTTTGTCAATGCTTAGTCTCAGCGGAACCGCAACATCTTTCAGATGCATACCGATTAATGTCAGTCCGATGTCAAGACCTGCGTCAGCTTTGATGTGCTCAACCGCAACAGGCTGATTAAAATTTTCATAAGCGGTTGTTGCAAACGAACCGCCGGCTTTCGGCTGCGGATAAACATTAACGATTTCATAGCCGAACTTTTCTGCCGCTTCACGTTCAAGAATAAGCGCTCTGTTAAGATGTTCACAGCACTGAGCGGCAAGATAAATGCCTTTTTCCTGAAGTTTAGGGTAAACAGCCGCAAACACAGCTTGCGCGGCTTCAAGGCTTGAGCCGTGACCGATCGTCTGACCGACAATTTCGCTTGAAGAGCAGCCGATAACAAGAAGCTGACCTTTTTGTAATTTTGCTTTTTCAATCAGTTCACAGACAGCTTTTTCTGCCTGATTTTTAATTGCTTCCAATTCCATTTTTATTTTCCTACGGCAAAGAAAACCATTTTTTTCAAAGTTTTTTATGCCGCTTTTCCTTTGTGTTATATATTTATGGGGTATTGATTTTTATAAAATTTATTATATAATAATACATGAAATTTGACATGAAAAAAATATACAAAAGTAATATATTTTTAAAGGACAGTTACAGGTGAAACCATGTTTGAAAGCAAAGGCAATAAGGCAAAGTATATTCAACTGTATAATTACTATAAAGAACTGATTCTGAACGGTATCATGAAAAAGGACGAAAAAATGCCGTCAATCAGAACCTGTTCAAAGGCGTTTTCACTCAGCAGAACAACAGTTGAAAATGCTTATGAACTGCTTGCTGCAGAGGGATATATCATTTCCAAGCCGCAAAGCGGATTTTTTGTTCGTTCGGTTGATTATTCCAATGTTCACCGATATGAAAAAATGAATGAAGCGTCCTGTGAAAGTAAAAACCAAATCAAATATGATTTGGTTTCTTCAAAGGCAGACAAGGCAGGTTTTAATTTTTCGTTGTGGAGAAGATACGTAAAAAGTGCGCTCAGGCAGGACGACAGACTGCTTTCTTACGGTGAACCGCAGGGCGAATATGATTTAAGACAGGCAATATGCGAATATATTTCAAAAGAGCGAGCCGTGGTTTGCAGTCCGTCGCAGATTGTCATTGCGGCAGGAACGCAAAATTTAATCGGAATTTTATGTGCAATCACAAAAGAGCGAAGCAAGGTTGCTTTTGTCGGTTCAAAATTTGAACAGGGCAGAGCTGTTTTTGAAGATTACGGAAAAACCGTTGATCTTTCGGCTTCAACACTGAAAAAAATCAGTGATATAAATGAGCTTGATGCTGATATTATCTATACTTCGCCGTCTCACACGGACAGTTGGGGAAGTGTTTTGAGCCTGTCGGACAGAATGGCGCTTCTGGAATTTGCAAAAAACAAAAACTGTTTGATTATTGAAGATGATTATGACAGTGAATTTCGTTATTACGCAAAGCCGTTGCCGTCGCTTCAGGGTATGAACGGCGGACAGAATGTGGTTTACATCGGAACATTTTCAAAGCTGCTTTTGCCGTCAATCAGAATAAGCTTTATGGTTTTGCCGCTTGGACTAATTGAAAATTATCAAAGTCGCGGCGGATTATATAACCAGACTGCCTCAAAAGCCGAGCAGATTGCTCTTTGTCAGTTTATAAGAGACGGACACCTTGCTTCGCAGATAAGGAAGCAGAAAAAGCAATATGCCTCAAAAACAGCGTTCATATGTGAAAAAGCACTTGAAGCTTTGCCGGACAACATACGCTTTGAGCAGTGTCAGGCAAGCTATCTGATAAGAGTAATGATTAAAGGCAAAAAAAATGCAGCGCAGATTTGTTCTATGGCGGAAAAGCTCGGTGTGAGAATGAGGGCAGTTGGCGATGAAAACGAAACGGCAATGATTTTGATTTCGGCGGCGGGTTTCGATACCGAAAACTGTGACGAGCTTTTCAGAATTATCAAAGAAAGCGTTTAAATGAATTTGGGGCTTGCCATACTTGCAAACCCCAAAATGATTCTTATTCTTTTTTGTTTGATTTCACCGATGAAATGATGTCGTTTGCAACGGCATCAAGTTCGTCCACCGTTTCAAATTTTGCACTGCTTTGCATGATAGTTTCCTGAACAAAAGCAGGAAGCTTTTCAAATCTTTCGCGCACGGGGGCAGAAAAATCTTTTTTGTCAAGCATAGTGATCACCTTTTCATTTTATTGCTGTCAGCGTTAATAGTGTTTGCATGCAATCAAACATTATGCGTCGGTTTTTGTGCTTTTGAGAAATATAACAAAATAAATTTAAACAAAATCAAAAGATTTTATATAACTACTTGACAAAAAATTAGCAATATGATAAGATAACAAGGCATTTGGGGGTATAGCTCAGCTGGGAGAGCGCTTGAATGGCATTCAAGAGGTCAGCGGTTCGATCCCGCTTATCTCCACCAACGGATCAGTTTAATAAAACCCGTCTCGGATTGTCCCTGCCGTGTAAAAATCAAGGGGCTTTTTTGCGGGGGTGGCGGAATTGGCAGACGCGCTAGATTCAGGTTCTAGTGGTAGCAATACTGTGTGGGTTCAAGTCCCATCCTCCGCACCAAACCAGAAAAATCCGAACCAGATTTTCCCGATAGGAAAAGGGTTCGGATTTTTTGTTTATTTTTAGTTATATACATAGAAGAGTCTCATACTGTGCTTCTATCTAAAATCTTAATGAGTATGATTTTGCAAAATTGGATGTACCAATACTTACGAAAAGCTACTTTGACTTATATCCCCAATTAATATAGGTTTGCTCAGTATAAGTTGTATACGAGGAAGTAAGAATATTGTCGCCCTTACTATGCACACTAAATTGTGATATAGCCGCCATAATAGCTTTTTCTTTGAAAGGAATATGGATACATTTAGCTGTGCCGTTCGTTATACGTTCACTCAACGCCTTAGGCCACAAATTGCAAAATTTTTGAGGAGCAAGAATATAATCATAACCAACATAGGCGACAATTATCGGTATTTCATAGTAATCGACAGCTTTTTCAATTTCATAGTTTAACATGCCCCTATCCCAAGATGTGCCATCGGAAATAATTATAAGCATATTTTTCGATGATCGCATTCGTTCAAGAAGACGGTTTTGCAAGGTCTTAATCGTGCTTGAGTCCTTGACCTGATACGTTTTTTTGTGACTATCGCTAAATGTTAAAGTATAGTATTTGCTTTTGTTCCATGCTTGGAGCAAACCATAATACTTCATATCACTTTTTGTCGGGTCTGTAGTATCGTTTCCATCAAAAGCAATATATGTTCCGTTTCTATATGACATTTAATTACTCTCCTTTGATTTTTGTTATTCGTTGGTTTTCTTATGATAAGAATGATTTAGTCAGTGCTTCTGTCTGAAGTTTGCTTTTGAAAGCTTTTAAAAATCCCTCTCACTTGTAAGGAATGGGAGAGGACAAAAGTTAACCCAAAATCATCAAAAATCTGAAAAAAGTGTAAGTTTGTGAAAATTAACCAAAAGATTTTCGGTGTTATGCAGATTCGTTTTTTATAGCTTTTCGGGTTGATTTTTAACGAAATTTTCCTCTGTAACGAGCTTTAATCAGAGGTGGTACTTCCGTTAAAATTAGTTGAAAATCCCTTATTTGCCTTTGAACAGAAAATTTGAGCAAAACAAAAATCCGTCACACAGGACAGCACAACACGAAGAGATTGTTCATCTCTCACGGTTTGTACTGAAACTATGTAACGGCTTAAAATATTAAACCAAGGTTGTCTGTATGTTCCCGACCGGTATCCGGACTAATAATGTTTTGATCGGTGCAGTGATAATGTTCACTGCCGGAAAAAGTATGTTTCAAATTATTCAGTTTTAGAGCAGAGTTAAATCTTACCAATTATAGAATATGGGTTCGCCTAACAAGTCTTTTTTAGAATTTTATAAAAACTCTGGCATTTGCTTACAAGTTTTTTATTTCATTTTTCGTTTCTGAAAGCCTTTTAGTGCAAGCGATACATAATTGCCAATTAAAACAAATAATCCCATAACCGATGCATAATCAAACAGAAACAGGACAAGAGGCTCGTCAAAATCAAAGAACACAAATTGATTTTTCAGTAGCATATAACTGCCGATATCGCGCTTTATAAATGCATACGCACCGTATCCCACAATCAGCAAAGCTGTGCCTCGCAAAATCTATTTTCGCGTTTCAGACGGAGTTTTCATAAGCTTTCGGCAAGTCCCGTCATCACATTCCAGTGGATACCAAGATGAAGTCCCATAAAGGCAAAGCCCCAATATGCCGACAGCATATGCAGACTTCTTGCAAAGGAATGCCCTGCGCTGACAGAGAGAAAAGACAGGACGTGCCGGGACAGAATAACGCCGCTGACCATAGAGCCGAGAATGGATAACAGAACAGCCGCAACGAGAACGGTCTGCATGATTCGCGGCGCCGTATATCTGCCTTTAAACAGGCTTCGGCTCCATTTGCCGTTCAGGACATGGTGCAGGATAAACAGCACAAATATTCCGATGCCAACCCATTCGTGTGTTGCCTGACCGATCAACTCATAAGTCATCAGTAACAGCAAAGCAATTGTCATAACAAAATCTACCGCTGTTTTGAGTATTATTTTCGGTTTCATACAGACTGCCTCCTTTCGGCATTTTCACGCCACCTTGAAGTGTGATATATTTTTGATTTTCCATATTCTTTTCCTCCTTAACGGTTTGTATGGATTATTTTTGAGCCGCCGAATACAGCGGACATTTTCATGGAATCAAGTGCCTTATCCAAAGCATTCACCTCGTCGGCAGTCAGCAAAACTTCTGCCGCTCCCGCATTTTCTGTCAGCCTGTCAAGCTTTCTTGTGCCGGGAATCGGTACGATATACAGCTTTTTACAAAGCATCCACGCAAGGAAAATCTGTGCAGGTGTTGCGTTCTTTTCCCGTCCGATCCGATACAACAGGTCAATCAGTTCACGGTTCTGTTCGATAGCTTCTTCGGTAAACTGTGGCATCATGCTGCGGTAATCGGTTTTTGCTTCAAAATTTGCATTCTTTCCGTACTTCGCGGAAAGAAAACCGTTTGCCAAAGGCGAAAAAGCAACATAGCCGATGTTCAGCTCCTCCAATACGGGGAACAACGCTTTATGCCGGCGAGCCATCATGGAATAGCGGTTCTGAATCGCCGTCACCGGACAGACGGCATTTGCACGGCGGATATCGTCCTCTGTCGCTTCTGACAACCCCCAATGTGTAATCTTGCCTTCTTTGATGAGGTCTGCCATCACGCCGGCCACTTCTTCTATCGGAACATTCGGATCGGCGCGATGCTGATAGTATAAATCAATATGATCGGTTCGAAGTCTTTTTAACGATTCTTCTGCCGATTTACGGATGACTTCCGGCCGTGAATCGGGAATCAGCGGTTTATTGACAGCAGAACTGCTCAGGTCAAAGTGTATGCCGAATTTGGTGGCCAGAATAATTTTATCCCGATAGGGCTTCAGAGCGGAACCTACCAATTCTTCGTTATCGTGCGGATTCTCCGGCGTGCCGTATACCTCCGCCGTATCAAAAAGGTATACCCCATATCAACGGCCTGTGCCAAAAGCCGGGTCATTTCTTTTTTATCCGCCGGTGCTCCGTAGGCATGACTCATACCCATACAGCCGAGACCGACAGCCGATACGGTTAAATCTTTTCCTATTGTTCTGTACTGCATTTTTTCCTCCTCTTTTCTTATTATCCGTTATTCTCAAATATGTTTGAAAGCCATTTATCGTAAGCCGGAATCCAGCCCTCGGTATATCCGTAGCCGTGCGGTCGCCCTTCCAGAACATCGGACTCTACGGCAACGCCTGCTTTTCTCAGTGCGCTGATGCATTTTTCAAACTGACCGACAAAAGGATCACGGTTTTCCCTGTAAAGTCGTTCGCTTTAATAAAACCGTCCACAGGCCATGCGGCGATTCCCCACCATATCGGGTAGCTGATAAACACGGTGTCATATTCGATCCAATTTTCAACGGTGTCCGCTTCCAAGGGAATCACTCTCTGAGACGGATCGTTATGCTCCCGGACAACTCGGCTGTTTTCGTCCGTCCAGTTAAGGTCGGCATCGGTATAAGGGTCGGTCGGCTTTAACTCAAAAATATCGGCATTTGTCGCTTCGGCGATGTAATTTTCCGCCGACTCGGTATTTTCTGACGCCGAATAGTATACGACTAAGGTTTTTCCGCTTGCAGGGGCTGTGACATCTTCGGAAGCGGCAGGTGCTGTGCTGTTTTCAACGGCAGATGTGTTCTCGGTTAAAGCATCTGAAGCTTCCTTTGTGCTTTGCGCCGATGAATCGTTTGTTAAGTTTTCCTTTTCTGCGGTGTTTCCACAGGCGGCAAGTCCGAAAATAAGAATCAGACTCATGATGATTGCTGTCATTTTTTTCATATTGTCTGTCTCCTTTAAAAAATATTTTATAAGCATTCTTAGAGAATTTCTAAAATTTCTTTATGCGTCAGCTTCTTGCAACAGCCGACAGTAATGTTCGTGGAGTCTGCGATCGCCTTAAAATCCGTATCGGGCGAAATTCCCATCTGTGAAAAGCGGGTCGGCAGACCGATCTCTTTTATGAAATCTGCAAGAGCCTCAACGCCTGCTAGCGCCGTTTCTTCGGCTGTCGCTTTTTTCTCAATATTCCAGACATTTTCGGCAAAACGGGCAAAGCGTTCTGCGCCGTCCTGATAAATATGACGGTATAAAACGGGATGGATTACCGCCAGCCCCTGACCGTGGTTGCAGTCGGTGAAAGCGCCGAGCTGATGCTCAATCTGATGCGCCTGAAAATCGGTCACTTTTCCAATTTTAAAAATTCCGTTTTCCGCCATAGCGGACGCCCACATCAGTTCACTTCTCGCTTCATAATTTTCCCGGTCTTTCAGAAGAATACGAATGTTTTTAATAACGCTTCTCATAACAGACTCATTGATATCGTCCGAAAGATTGTTGTGCTCCGGTTTTCCGAAGTAGGTTTCCATGGCGTGGCTCAGGGTATCGAATGCGCCCGAAATAACCTGCGTAAACGGAACGGTCATGGTGTACATAGGGTCAAGAAAAGCAAAACTCGCCTGTGCGCCGAAGATTCCGGCTTTTATTTTCTTTTCTTCATGTGTGATAACCGCCCCGGCATTCATTTCCGAGCCTGTGCCGGAGGCCGTCACAATCGCTCCCATATCAATAAAGTCCGTCGGATAGATCTTTTGGCTGTTTTCCAGTTCCCATATATCCTCTTGCAGTTTTGCCTGCACAGATACAATCTTGCAACAGTCGATAACCGAGCCTCCGCCCACGGGAAGGATAAAATCCACCTGCTTTTCCCGTGCAAGCCTTGCTCCCTCGAGCACCTTGGCATAGGTAGGATTCGGCATAATGCCGGAAAACTCAACGACCGTTTTTCTATCTTCTTTCAGAATACCAAGAACTTCATCGTAAATACCGTTTTTCTTTACGGAACCGCCGCCGTAAGCGAGCATAACGGTATCGCCGTATTGTTTCATCAGACTTCCGAGATACTCTTTCACGCCGCCTTTCCCGAAATAGACCTTTGTTTTGTTTTCGTAAATAAAGTTGTTCATTTTAATTCTTCTTTCTTTATTTCTGAAACTGATTCTGATTTTACAATACAATTATAAAAAAACCGAGACCTCAAAAGAAGTCTCGATTGGTTCATCAGTTTATACTTATGGGTTATAACTCGTTGTGCAGTACCGTTTTAACAGCCGAAAGAAAACGCTGTACCGTTTTGGAGGGAGTCGGAGAATGCAAAAGACCGTACGGAATGGTATGCTCCCACTCGACGGGAATGACCTTGATAAGCGGGTGCACGGTCTCCCAAGCCTCGACCGCCATCAGAATATCATTGCTATTTTCACAGCGATTGAAAATTTCCACATTGTAAAAGTCAAAATCCACAATATGGATTTGATTATAGTTTTTCCAGATATCGTCCCGCAGAGCATCGACATAGCGGCTCCAGTCCCGATGCATCAGCATCAGATTTTCGCCGTATAAATCCTCAATATTGAGTCTGTTCTTGCTTGCCAGACGATGGTGAATCGATACCGCACAGCAAATCAGTTGTTTTGATATCTCGAAGCCTGCACAGTTTCTGAAATTCAGCATTTTATCGTCGAAAATTCCTGCCACAACATCAATATTCTGTCCGAGGTTACCGAGAATTTCTCTTGCGTTTTCCGGTGTGTTTTCAAACGGCACAAGCTGAAATTTTATTTCAGGGCATATCGTATGAATTTTTGGCCACAGCTCCACCAAAATCTGCGCCGGCGTCATCGGAGAGGTTCCGATCCGGATAATATCGGTATTGTCCTGCATTGCGTTTTTGGCTCTTGTCACGGAATCCTTGCAATACTGAATAATGTATTTAGCATCATTATAGAGCGACATACCGGCCTTGGTCAATTTCAGTCCCCGATGGGTGCGTTCAAAAAGCTTCACACCAAGGTATGCCTCCAGCAAATTGACCTGTTTGATGACGGCCGTCGGGGTAATATACAGTTGTTCCGAAGCCTTATTGAAGCTGCCTGCGTCAGCCACACAGAGAAAGGTTTCAAGTTGAGGATTATACATTTCTTCACCGCCCTTGTAAACATAATTTGAGTTAATCACATCACCGTATCAATAAGCTGTCCGGCAATATCATAGCTTGAAAACCGCATAACACTCTCTTCCGTCTTTCCGAAGCTTAAAAAGTTGATGCTTCCGTACCAGACGATACGATTGTCAATGACAGTGAACTTTTGATGAAAATCAGGCTTAAAAATCACGTTACAGCCGTAACCTTTTAATAGCTCTGCGTTATCCATAACGGTTTGCTGTTCGCTGTCTTTAAAGCTTTCGGGCGAACGGGTGATGACTGTGACGCTGACGCTGTTCAATATCGCCTGAGATAATATCTTGACAAGCTGTACGATTCTGCTTTTTCTCATAAACGGACTTACGATCAGAATCTCTTTCTTTGCTGAAGTGATATCCTTTACAATGTAACTGTTTCGGAATTCACTTTCCGCAAGGTCTTTATAGATTTCGGTGATGCTTTTGTCCCGATCTGTACTGCGAAAAGAAGTGAATCTCGGTATCAGATAATGCTCAAAGCTTCTCTTTTCTGCCTGAGACTTTGCATCAACCCGATACCGGATCGGACCGCATTGCATAAAAAGGATCGGGTGGTGACCGTCCTGCCTTATCGGTCAGAGCAACCAATTTCCGATTTGGGCAGGACGAGCATTTGTACATTTTCTTGTCACACAGCTTTTCGTCCCATTCATTTTCACAAACAGGCTGATACCCGCTTTTATCGGTCGTTTTGCTGTACCAACGTCGGGCAAAAACATCTTCCCGACCTTTGAACAGAGAGCGGAAAAGGGCTATTTTATCCTCAGGAGAACTGCGTTTATTAGCGCTGCCTTTTTGGAGAGGCTCCGATGTTTCAAGTATCTGTCCGGTGGAAGGCATGAGGAGACTGTGAAGATGCTTGATTTCTTCTTCGAGGTTTTCGTTTTCATCACGCAAAAGATAATATTTTTCAAGAAGTATCTGATAGTCCTCGCTCATGTATCTCACCCTGTTCTGTTTGGTAATTATAATTCTACACGAATTTTGGTGAAATTACAACAGGGAATGTCGGATGAAATAATCGTAGTATTTATGTGCAAATCTGTTTTTGTTTTTTACCTATATGTTAAGCCGACGGATTGCTCCATCGGCTTTTGCTTTCTATCATTTGAAAATCAGGACTTTACATACAATCTCATTCGCTCTGTTCTGTATGATATTCATCATCTGCACCCACAGCATCTGATTTTCCTCTTTCAGCTGTTCGGTGACACCCTCACGCTCTTTTAATTGTTCGATGAGAGTATCGAACATCTCTCGTGCCTGAGTATCAATATCTGCAAGATACTGCCACAACTTTCCCTGTGCGAGAAGTTTTGCAAAAACAACGGGCTTATGTTTTCGAAGATAGTCTTTGTGTAGTATTCCCCATTTACCAAGGTGAATGGTTACTTCTTCGGGCGGCAAGGTGAGATTAGTAATAAGATAGTCGCCAACCTGTCCGTAAGTGAGTTCGTTTTCGTTCCGCATAGTATCTGTCCTTTATTTTGCTCTGTTTCAGCAGTCGGATATGGAGGCAGAATACTATGTCTTTTTTAACGCCGATTCTGTGTTTTCAGAACAGCCCCTTTTTACTTCTTATACCTTTCCACTCTTCACTTCTCACCGACTTCAGATTGGCTCTTTGAGGGAGAAGATGAAACACAAACAAGGCTAAATCTATGAGGTGTCAACTACCTGATATAAATATAAAAAACAGCTAAAAGTCCGAAATTCACAGTTAAAGTGAGTCTCGGACTTTTTTTACAATCTCTTTAAATATTTACTTTTTAACAGTAACACTTTTTACTGAGCTGAACGCTGAATTCCGGTTGTAAGCGTTTACGGATTGAACCTTTACATAAATTTTCTTACCCCCGGTAAGCTTTGTCATCGTATATGATGTTCCGGTGACAGTTACCTTTGTCCATTTCTTTGCGTCGGTTGATTTGTAAACAATGTACTTGCTTGCACCTGTTACCTTGCTCCATGAAACCGTGGCAGTTTTGCTCTTTGTTGAAGTAAGCTTGATTGAAGGAGCAGCGGTAAGGGTGCCTGTCTTAATCGCTGTACTTGCCTTACCTGCAAGCTTCTTTGTTGAGTCAAGAGCAGTTACTCTGAACTGATAATTTGTGCCGGCTTTGAGCGATTTAACGGTTGCGGTATTCGTTGCAACTGTTGCAACGGCTGTCCATTTTTTACCGTCGGTTGATTGTTCAACCTTGTAGTACTTTGCACCGCTGACCTTTGTCCAGGAAAGAGTTGCAGAGGTTGTTGTAACATTGTCGCATTTTAAATCGGTAACCTGTTTGGGAACAATTTTGAATGTGAGAACCTTTGTTCCCGAATAGTAACGTTTCATCGTTACCGTTGCAGTGTAAGTTCCGATTGCTTTCGGTGATTTCGAACTGTATTTAACAGTATAGTTCCCATCACCGATTTCATCGCCGTTCACATCTTCAGCAAACACTTCCGGTTTATGAACCATACCGTCGTACTCATAAGTCGTTATAGTCCAAATTGTACGGACTTTTGTGATTGTATATTGTTCTTTGATAATTTCATTGCAAATGGAGCAATGACTTCCTTCTGTTTTTCCGTCGGCTGTCATTGTTGCCGGAACAAGCGGATCGATAACAACTTTATGGTCAGTGAGAGGAACAACGATTGAAAGATTTTTCCCGCAGACTTTGCACTTGTATTCTTTAAAACCTGTTGAAATACAGGTTGGTTCAACAACGACGTTTGTGCATTTCCAGTTGTGACCGGTTGCCTTGATAACTTCGCTCCAGGTTTTACCGCAAGTTGAACATTCATAGTAGTTCATTCCGTTTTTAATACAAGTGTTCTTTTCGGTTTTCTTCAGTACAGTTTTGTGATAGTGCTTCAATGTTGATGCAGTCAGATATGCAGGTTTACCGGCACCGTTTTCATTGCTCACAACAGCCTTGAAGTAATACATTTTGCCGTCGGATAA
>JBJEOJ010000070.1:0-14837 GCA_051880655.1 Acutalibacteraceae bacterium
TCATTTCTTCTTTTCATTTTAACATTTTGCTTTTTGTTCTGCGCTAAATGCGACAACCCCCTGAAATGTTCAGTTGTTTTTTTGATAAACCTTATTTGTCCGTTTCTTCTTCTAATCTTTCGAATTGCTCTGTGTATTTTTCTGCGACAGCTTTTTCAAATTCATCTTCTTCCTTTTTGCCGATGTTATAGATGAATTTCATGGAAAGAAGCGTCACAAGCGTTCCGATTAAAAGGAAAACGATATAAAGCGTTTTTACTCTGCTTCCGAAACCGTCCGGTTGAACGGCGCCCTCGCCCTCAACAAAACCGATGATTCCGAGACCGAGCGAAACAATCGCCTGACCGATACCCTGAGAAAGCTTTCTGAAGAACGAATAAATCGCATAAAGTGAACCTTCATCGCTTTTGCCGGTTTTTCTGTAGCTCATTTCAATGCAGTCGGCAATAATCGCCCAGACCGTAATCTGGAAAGCGCAGTTGCCGAGGTTGACAAACATCAGTCCGCAAACATAAATGATAATTCCTTTTCCGGTCGGCTGAATTGGCATGAGCATCAGAAATACACTTGCAATTACACTGACAAGGCTTCCGATTGTAATGAGCTTTTTCTTGCCGATTTTGGAAGTGATTTTTCCGATAAACGGCATGAGTGCAACAAGCGGAATATAGCCTGCAATGGAAGCAATGGAAGCTTTTCCCGCATCATTGAAGAAATACTGGAAAACAAGGTTATTGACCGACAGCGTTGAATTATAAAATGCAACAGAAGCAATTGTTGCAATGGTTGCACCGACCATCGGGCGGTTTGTGAAGAATGCTTTGAGCGAATAAGCAAAAACCGAAAAGCCTTTTTTGCTTTCCTCCGACTCCTTTTCTTCACGCACAACTCTTTCCGTAACAAGTCTTGTTGTTCCGAAAAGGCTGGCAAGTGCAAAAATTGAAAAGATAACGGCAACAATAAGAAGTGAATTTGCACTCAGAACATCTGTTCCGCTTTCGTTCTTTTTATAAACAACTTTTGGAAGAATCATAACCGCCATTGCGGCAACACCGGCACCGATTGAACGGAAAGTTGAAAGAGAAGTTCTTTCTCTTGCGTTGTCCGTTATCACACTGTGAAGCGAACCGTAAGGAACGTTAACCATTGTGTAGGCAACAGACCAGATGCAATATCCAAGAAGACACCACATAACCTTGCCTGCATACGGCAAAGACATTACGGGAACAAAAATCAAAATTGTGCACGCAACAAGAGCAACCGCACCGATCATAATCCACGGCATATATTTGCTCTTTTTGCTGATTCGTTTTGTATCAACCAGATTTCCGATTAAAATGTCATTAATCGCGTCCCAAACCTTTGAGATAATAATGATGATTGCATAATGCTCAAGCTTTATGCCGATACACTGGCAATAAAACAGCTGCATATAGGTGCTTACAAGCTGAAAAGAAAAGCCGCAGCCCATGTCACCCATCGCATAACCCAAACGGTCACGCATACCGAAAGGTCTGATTTTTTTCTCCATATTAAATTCTCCTCTTTATTCACACCGGGCGGGCGGACGAATTTTTCATGCGCCGCCCGCATATTTTTGATTATTTCTTTTTAACAGTTTGCAGATATTGCAAAACCATGTCTTTCATTCCCTGGTCAATGCCGATATTCATATTCAGCAGTGTTCCGAGTTTCATTCTTTTTGTAATCAGCTTAACAAGAGGGTTGGAAATAATATTTCCCAAAAAGCCGCTTGCCATTGCCTTGATTTCTTCATCTGCAAGAATGTCGCCGATGTAATCGTCCGGTCCATAGCAATCAGGGTCGATTTCATCACTCTTGGGAACAAACCAGTTACGAACCATTGATGAACAGCCGTCGGGAAGAGAATATTCTCTCGGATATTCATTGACACACTCAAAAACAGCCGTTTCACTGACATTGCCGCTTGAAACCTTAACAACATTTTCGCCCTCTTTGAACGGAACATTTTCAAACGTGAAAACGTGCTCGCCGCGAAGCGTTTTTTTGTAATCGCCGCAGGTCAGCGTTACGCTCTTGCAGCTTGATTCAACACGGACATCATGTTCGCCGATTGTTCTGTATTTATAGCGTGAGCCCTCAATGTGAACAAAGCGTTCGTCTGACCAGAATGCTTTATAAACATAGAAAGAATCTTTTCTTGTTTTTCTGTCGAAGCTGACAAGGCCTTTGTTGTTTCTGCCTTTCACTCCGCCCTCGTTGCGGATTGCAGAGCCGAAATCAAACATATTCCACACATAGGAACCCCAAAGCCACTGCGTATTGCAGATTGTGTTCAGATAATGCTCATGGAAGCGTGCCTGATAGCCCTCGCTGTAATCGCCCTGAACGGGATTGTCGCTGTAATAGCCGAGAACCGCTTCCGCACCGTATTCTGAAAGGCAAAGCGGCTGATTCGGGTTGGCTTCTTTATACTTCGGAAGCCATTCGTCAATTCCGTCGCAGGTTTTCATATACCAGCCGTAATAATGGTTATAGCCCATAATGTCGGTTACCTGATTGAGCTTTGCGTCAACGGGGCACATTGTAAGCTGTGCGCAGGTTGTCGGTCTTGACGGATCAAGGAAATGTGCATAATCATTGAGCTGCTTGATATTATCAAGAAGCTTCGGATTTTCGCCCTGAATGGTAATTTCGTTTTCAATGCCCCAGCAGAAAATGGAAGCGTGGTGCATGTTCTGCTTAATCAGCTCTTCAAGCTGAGACAAAGCGTTTTCCTGCTTTTTGGCAGAGAATTTTGAAATAACGGGAACCTCTGCCCAGACAAGAAAGCCCATTTCATCGCAAAGCGAATAAAACTCTTCTGCCTGCTGATAGTGAGCAAGTCTGAGTGAATTTGCGCCGACCTCCTTGATGATTTCAAGGTCTTCCTGATGCTCTTTGATTGTCAGCGCATTGCCGAGACCCTCTCTGTCCTGATGGCGTGAAACACCCTTGAGTTTGATATATTTGCCGTTGAGGAAGCAGCCCTTGTCGGCGTCAAACCTGATTTCACGGAAACCGAAACGAAGTTCAACAACATCCATGGTTTCGCCGTCTTTTGTGAGCGTTGCTCTGAGGGTATAAAGATACGGATTTTCAAAACCGTTCCAGAGAATCGGATCGTTGACATGAAGCTTTGCTCTGTCGCCTGCTTTGGCAACAACTTTTCCGTCTTTGTCAAGAACTTCATAAAGCACGCTCACTCCGGTTTTATAGCCGGAAATCAGAGCCTTGACATAAACATCACCGTTGATTTTCGGGGTGATATAAACGCCCTTGCTTCCTGCGTCCGTAAGTGAAAAATGCTCTTCGGGAACATCGTAAATGATTTTTGCATATCTGTAAATTCCGCCGTAAAAAGTGAAATCGGCGTTGTCGGGATAAACGGTTTTGTCGTTGCTGTTGTCAACCGCAACTTCAATAAAGTTTTTCGGTGAAGTCAAAAAATCCGTCAGCTCAAAGCGGAAAGTCGAATAACCGCCCTTGTGCGAACCGACTGTGCGTCCGTTAACCATGACGGTGCAGCGGTTATTTACGCCTGCAAATTCAATAAATACCTTGCCCGGATATTTACCGATTATTTTCGTATATGTGCATTTACCCTTGTAATAGGTAATGTCTCCGCCCTGACCGTCAACCGCATTCCAGGTGTGCGGCAGGTTTACGGTTTCTTTCTGACCTTGTTTTTCAAAGGTCCAGCCTTCGTTGAACAGTTCAATTTTTTTCATCAGAACACCTTCCTTGTTTGTTTAAATCAGAGAATCGGTTTCGGTTCGATTCTGTTTTTTTATGAAATATATGCATCTGCGCAAATTCCGTAATGGTCTGAAAGATACATATTATTTACCATGTTATCAATGATTTTATATCTTGTCACTTCGGTTCCCCTGGGAACAAAAATGAAGTCAATTGCGGTTGTGTGGAGAAGATCTCCTCTTCCGTAGTTATGGAAAGTTTTGCCTTTTTCGGTTTCTTTTGCAACAAGTCTTGCATCGTCCATAAAGCCGGTCATAAGCTTATAGCTGTCGCCGTGCTCGCTTGCATTGAAATCGCCGGTGCAAACAACAGGTGCATTTTTTGAAAGCTCTTCAATTATATTTTTAAGCACCTTTGCCTGATTTTTTCTTGTGTATTCAAGAATATGGTCAAGGTGTGTGTTGACATGGGTATAGGTTTCGCCGGTTTCTTTGTTTTCAAGCGTTGCCCATGTGCAGATTCTCGGATATGTTGTCAGATAATCTTTTGAGCCCGGCTCATCGGGTGTTTCGGAAAGCCAGAGTGTGCCGCTGTCAATCAGGTTATATTTGTCCTTTAAATAATAAACACAGCAGTATTCCGTGTTCTTATCAAGATTTCTGCCCTCACCGACACGGGCATATTGATCGCCGAGCTTGTTTTCAAGCTGTTCGAGCCATTCGGGATTTGCTTCCTGAACGCCGAAAGAATCGGGTGCATAGGCACGAAGTGTCTCGGAAATAAAGGTTGACCTGTTTTCAACTGTGCCGTAAATATCGTTTGCCGTGCGCAGATTGAACGATATAATGCGAACCGTTCCCACCTGCTGTTCGGGAACATCGGTAATTTCAACAGATCCGGTGCTTATCAGCCCGAGACTGAGCAAAATTGCCGTGACAAGCGCAACAAAACTTTTGCAGATATTCATAAATTGCCCTCTCCTTTTTTATGTGACTTATTTCTACTTGCAAAAAAACAGTTTATTGTGTTCTTCAACAACACGATTAATTAAATTTTACTATTTTTTAGTGAATATGTCAATATTTTAAATATTAATAATCATTAGTTCTGCTGCGTTCATTTTGAACAATCATTGGAAAATTATCCGTTACCAACGCCGCCGATGTTGACATTAACCGTGTGCGATGATATAATATTAACAAAAAGAAACAAGCAAATTTCTTTTAGGTTTGTTTCTGACAAGATTATCAATAGAAACCGGGAGGAGCTATCAATGAAACATCTTTTTCTTGCCCTGTTTGCGCTCAGCAGTGCGGTACACCTTTATTTCAGCTGGAAAGACGAAAAAAAGGGCCGTGCAATCACAAAGCCGCTATTACTGTTGTTTTTAATGCTTTATTATGTTTTTTCCTGCAGCCAAAGCACAATCTCATACATACTTATTGCCGCCTTGTTCACAAGCTGGCTCGGTGATGTGCTTCTGATTCCGTCGGGAACGATGTGGTTTGCTGCCGGAGGCATCAGCTTTATGATAAGCCATTTTCTGTTTATTGTAACCTATTTCGGACAGATTTCTTTTTCCGGTGTTCCTTGGATACCGACCATTTTGCTGGCTGTTATCTATTGTGCCGTGGCTGCAAAGGTTATCTCCATGTGTTGGAAAAACGCACCGAAAAATATGCGTGTTGCCTTGTATGTATATCTTCTTGCCAACAGCGCAATGAATGTGTTTGCGTTTATGCAGATGATAACTCTTCGCAGTCCCGGTGCCATTATTGCTTATATCGGTGCACTGCTGTTTTTCGTCTCCGACTGCAGCTTGTTCCTGCTGAAATATTACAAAGAAAAAAAGATCGTTTTCAAGGATCATTTTACGGTCATGCTGACCTATCTTGCCGGCGAATTTCTGATTACACAGGGAATCCTTATGCTGACTGTTTAACAGAAGCATAACAGAAATAAAGAAAATACGAAAGGAGATTATGCAGTAATGAAATATGTATTTATTGTCAATCCGCATGCGGGAGCAAATGATAATGTTCAAAAGCTTCAAAAAGAGATTTCCGCATTAAAAGAAAGCGAAAACTGCGAAATCTATGTAACAAAAGCTCCCGGTGACGCAACCGAATATGTTCGCAGCCGCTGCTGCGGTAATCCTCAGGAAGAATTCAGATTTATTGCCTGCGGAGGCGACGGAACAATCAATGAAGTTCTCAACGGTGCTGTCGGCTTTGAAAATGCAAGCGTCAGCTGTTATCCCTGCGGAAGCGGCAACGATTTTGTCAAAGCCTTCGGAGGCGCAGAGCGTTTTCTCAATCCGGAAAAGCTGATTCATGCATCGGTGCGAAAAATCGACCTGCTCAAAGTCGGGGAGCGTTACAGCAACAATGTTGTCAATTTCGGCTTTGACACAACGGTTGCCATAACCATCAACAAAGAACGCGAAAAAACAGGACACGGAAACAAAAATGCCTATACAAAAGGTGTTATCACTGCCCTTCTCAAAAGCATGAACAACAAATGCAAAGTCATTGCCGACGGCGAATTGCTCAATCCCGACGGTCGTCTGCTTCTTTGCACACTTGCCAACGGTCAGTATGTGGGCGGTTCTTTCCATTGTTCACCCAGATCAAAAGCTGATGACGGACTGATTGACGTCTGCCTGATCAAGCCGATTTCCCGCCTGCGCTTTGTGAAAATCCTGACGCCCTATACCAACGGCGAGCATCTTGACAGAGAGGATATGCGCGACATCGTGATTTACCGTCAGGCAAAAAAAGTTGAGGTGATTGCCCCTGCCGGCTTTGCCTTTTCTCTCGACGGAGAAATTGTTTATTCCGAGCACTTCACGGTTGAAATCAAAGAAAAAGCAATCAATTTTGCTGTGCCGGAAAGCGAAGCTGAACAAAATTTACAACCTGATAAACAAGTACAGCATACATAAAAACAAATCCATTAACCGGAGAGCTTAAAGTTAAACTCTCCGGTTAATTTGTCTCAGCTTACGGCTTTTGGCAATATTCTTTTCATTAACCGCAAAAGTTCTCCCGGATTGTTGAAAGTTGTTATTGACAAGTGAAATATATTTATATAAAATTATAACAATATGTATTAATTTATTGGGAGGCAACTTTATGAAGCCGTTTATGGATAATGATTTCCTTTTAAAAAGTGAAACACAAAAAGAGCTTTTTCATTCTTTTGCCGAAAACAAGCCGATTTTCGACTGGCACTGTCATCTGAGCGCAAAAGAAATTTATGAGAATAAAGCTCCCGAAAATCTTTATGATTTGTGGCTGACAGGCGACCACTATAAATGGCGAGCCATGAGAAGCGCAGGAGTAAACGAAAAATATATTACCGGAGACGGCGAGCCTTTTGAAAAGTTTTCCGCCTTTGCCGACACCTTGACCTATGCAATCGGCAATCCGCTTTTCCATTGGAGTCATCTTGAGCTTCAGCGTTATTTCGGAATAAACAAAGTTCTTTCAAAAGAAACGGCAAAAGAAATCTGGGACGAGGCAAAAGAAAAAATTGCATCGGGTGATTTCAGACCGAGAACACTGATTGAAAAATCAAACGTGTTTGCTCTTTGCACAACGGACGACCCCTGCGACAGCCTTGTTTATCACAAAAAGCTCAAGGAAGACGGCTTTTGTGTTAAGGTTCTGCCGGCTTTTCGCCCGGATAAAGCAATCAACATTGAAACGGGAGATTTCTCCGAGTGGCTTGAAGCACTTTCGGCTTCTTCAGACATGAATATCAGTACATATGACGATATGTGCAAGGCGCTTGTGTGCAGAATGGACTTTTTCAAAGAGATGGGCTGCTGTGCAAGCGATCAGTCGGTAAGCGCAGTGGTTTATGCTCCTGCCACAAAAGAGGAGCTTGAAGAAATCTTCAAAAAAGCAAAAAACGGCGACTCACTTTCAAAAAACGAGCTTGATAAATATAAATTTGAAACACTTGTTTTTCTCGGAAAAGAATATGCCGGACACGGCTTTGCCATGGAGCTTCACCTTGGTGCAATGAGAAACAACAACAGCCGAATGTTTGCTTCAATCGGCGCAGATTCCGGCTTTGATTCAATTGACGACCCGCAAGTTGCTTTCGGTCTTTCAAGACTTCTTGACACCCTTGACAAAGACGGGCTTCTTCCGAGAACGATTCTTTTCAACCTCAATCCGAAAGATAATTATGTTCTCGGCACAATGCTCGGCAATTTCCAGTCGGACGAAGCAAAAAGCAAAATTCAGTTCGGCTCTGCCTGGTGGTTCAACGACAACATTGACGGCATGACCTCCCAGCTTAAAACGCTTGCAAACCTCGGCGTGCTCGGCGCGTTTGTCGGCATGGTTACGGATTCACGCTCGTTTTTATCTTACCCGAGACACGAATATTTCAGAAGAATTCTTTGCAGTTTAATCGGATCATGGGTTGACGACGGTCTTTATCCTTATGACAAAAAGGCTCTTGAAAAAATCATCGGCGGAATATCTTTTGATAATTCAGTAAACTATTTTCTTGAAAGGTAAGGTTACAAAAATGGGTAATAAAGACATCTACTCAGTTGAAAAAATTGCCGATGACACCTATAAAATTGACGAATGCGGACGTGACATATGCTATCTGCTTCTCGGAAGCGAAAAAGCGCTTTTGATCGACTGCTCAATCGGAACAGGCGACATAAAAGGTCTTGTCAAAGAACTTACCGACCTGCCTGTAACCGTTGCGGCAACTCATGCTCACGGCGACCACACCGGTGCCGGATATCAGTTCGGCGAAGTCTGGGTACACAAAAGCGAGTGTATTCCGATTTTCCGCGTCACAAACAGTCGGTACACAAGAAAAAAACTGATTTCAAATCATATGAAGAAAAACGGCATCACCGAAAAAAACATCAAAGGCAGAATCTGGAACTGCAAATGGCTGCCTTTTGAAGACGGCAAAACCTTTGATCTGGGCGGCAGAACCGTAACGGCTCACCACACGCCGGGTCACTCTGTCGGAAGCGTTGTCTATACAGACGACAAACACAAGCTCATGTTCACAGGCGACAACACCTGCCCGTTTCTTTTGATGAAGCTGCCGTATACGGTAAGCCTTGAAGAATGGCTCAAAGGTGCAGAAGAAACGCTTGAGCTTTCAAAAACTTATACCCCTTGGTGTGCTCACGGAGACGGAAAACAGTCAACAAAACAAATTGAAAAAACAATTTCTCTTGTCCGCGAAATTATCGAAAAATATCCCGAGAACACTTCCTCTCACGAAAAAATCAAATATCCCAAAGAACCGCAGGGCTGCTGTGTTGTTTTCGACAGCGCAAAAGTTCACAAAAAACAAAAATGATTTTTCCCAAGCGTTTTCAATTTAAACTTATCATGCCGCCGTTACGGCGGCTATTTATACAAATATAAGAAAGGAAAAAGCGCAATTGCTTTTGCGCAGATATTAAATTAAATCATGAAAAAAACAAAATCCGGCCTTCTTTTTGCCTTTTTTTCTGTAATAATTCTTTTATGCTTTTCGCTTTCGGTCTTTGCCGCCGGAAATCCTCCGACACCGAAAAAACCTGAAACAACCCGCGAAGCAACGTCAATAACCTTTAATTGGAAAACAAAAGAAGGTTTTACCGGTTATCAGATTTTTTCCGTTTCAAAAACCGGCAAGAAAACCTATTTAAAAAGCACAAGAAAGCTTGATTATACGGTAACAAACTTAAAACCCGACACAACATACAACTTTGTTTTCCGAACATACTTAAAAAGCAAAGACGGAAAAACCGTCAAATACAGCGGCTTTACCGAACAGCTTAACACCAAGACAAGACCGACACCTGTTTCCGGTCTGAAATGTGTCAAGGCAACCGGTTCTTCTGTCACCGTAAGCTGGAAAGCCGTCAAAGGCGCCGCCGGTTACAGGGTTATTTATTTTACGGGCAAAGCAGAAAAATATAAAGAAGCAGGGATAACAAAAAATACTCAGTTCACAATCAAGAACCTTAACGGCAAAAACTATTACCGAATCAAAGTCGCAGTAAAAAACGCAAATAATATCTCACGCTATACACCGTCTTTGAAGCTTTATACCGTTCCGTCCGCACCGTCAAAACCGGTTATTTCAAAAACAGACAGCACAAAAATTGTCCTTAATTGGAGCAAAAACTCTTTGGCAAACAAATATTATGTTTATGTAAGTTCTTCTGCAAACGGAAAATATAAGCTGCTAAAAGAAACCTCAAAAACATCTTATACCTATAAAGCTGGAAAACCGCTTTCAACATATTATTTCAAAATATGTTCTGCCATTGAAAATTCAACCCAAAAACTGAAAAGTCCGATGTCAGCCGCCGCAAAAGGCAAAACCGCAAACATCACTGCAAGCGTTTCATCAAAATCACCATATAAAGGTGAATTCATTAACCTGAAAGTTCCCGGTTATCCGAAAGCAAAATGGACATCATCAAACTCAAAGGTTTTATCTGTAACAGGTAAAAGAGCTTTTGCCGCCGAAAAAGGCACGGCAACACTCACCGCAACTTACGGCAAAGCAAAAGCAAGCGTAAAAGTTACGGTCGGAAGCACTTTTGTCGCCTATAAATCCTGCGTTTACGATGTTACAAACAACTGCTGGCTATACAGAAATGCAGCAAACCAGAAATGCTATCCCGGAAGCATCACAAAGCTTGTTACGGCTCTTGTTTCTTCAAAATATATTTCTCCGGATAAGGTGCTGACAGTCGGAAGCGAACTGAATCTTCTTGAAAGCAGCGCAAGCCGCAGCGGTATTTATCAAGGCGAAAAGTTCACATATACAGATTTGCTTTATGCCATGCTACTGCCCTCAGGCTGTGATGCAGCTTACACAATTGCAGTTAACTGCGCAAGAATTGCTTCGGGCAATCCCAATATGAGCATTTATAACGCAAAAACATATTTCGTTTCAATGATGAACGATTATATGAAATCAATCGGAGCAACAGGCACACATTTTGTTAATCCTCACGGGTATCCTTACAGTAATCATTACACAACAACAAACGACCTGTGTCTTGTCGGCAGACAGATTCTTAAAAATCCGCTTCTTAAAAAGATAACCGGAACTTACAGCAAAACAGTAACGGCTGTCACCGGAAGAAAGCATAATTTCAAATCAACAAATTTAATGATAAACCCGAACAGCCGCTATTACAGTCCTTATGCTCACGGGCTCAAAACAGGAACAACAAAAGATTCATACCGCAGTCTTTTAACCACGGCAACAAAAAACGGTCACACAATAATAACGGTTATTGCAGGCTGTGAGTCTTCATCAATAAGATATAAACTGACACACAAAATGTATTCAAGATATCTGTAATTCTGAATATAAAACTGTGCTTTCAGGAATAAAAAACTTTTGTTTTATCAAACATATGATTGACTGAAGCACCAAATAAATGTATAATACTTTCATAAAAGAAGCCGCTGTTCTTCACGGTGGTAATCAATAAAAAAGAGGTGTTTTTATAATGGCAAAAAATCCGATGTTTAATATTTCATATGGTCTTTATGTTCTCACCGCAAAAGAGGGCGAAAAAGATAACGGTTGTATTATCAACACATTCGCACAGGTCACAAGCAATCCCGACATTGTTTCCATAACCGTCAACAAAGCCAATTACACAAACGGCATGATTGACAGAACGAAAAAATTCAACGTTTCGGTTCTCACAACGGAAACTCCGTTCGGTGTTTTTGAACATTTCGGTTTCCAAAGCGGAAAAGACACGGAAAAGTTTTTCAAAAACGGCAATGAAAAGCGCAGCGACAACGGAATCATTTATCTTCCCTCCTGCACGAATGCCTTTTTCTCATGCGAAGTGATCGAACAGCACGATTACGGCACGCACACCATGTTCGTTGCAAAGGTTGTTCAGATGGAAACACTTTCGGACGAGCAGTCTCTGACTTATGACTATTATCACGCAAACATCAAACCGAAGCCGCAAAGCACAAAAAAGGTTAAAGGCTTCAGATGCAGAATCTGCGGCTATGTTTATGAGGGCGACGAGCTTCCGGAAGATTTTGTCTGCCCGCTTTGCAAGCACGGCGCAGAAGATTTTGAAAGAATCGAGTAATTCTCTTTAAAAATAAAATCAGTAAAGAAAGGAAAAACCGAAAAAACATTTCGGTACACAGCAATCAAATGGAAAATGTTATTATTTCAGACAGCGTAAAATATATCGGCGCAAGTGACAGAACGCTTGACCTTTTTGAAGGGCAGTATATTCTTCCGGAGGGCATGGCATATAACTCCTATGTCATTCTCGACGAAAAATGCTGCGTTATGGACACTGTTGACGAGCTTGTCAAAGACAAGTTCCTTGCAAATCTTGAAGAAGCTCTTTCGGGCAGAAAGCTTGATTATCTTGTTGTTCAGCACCTTGAACCGGACCATTCGGGCAGCATTGAAGCCGTTTTAGAAAAATATTCCGAAGCTCAGATTGTACTTTCCAAAAAAGCAGCTTCCATGCTTGTTAATTTTGTAAAGAACGATTTATCGGACAGAATCATCACCGTCGGCGAAGGAGACAAGCTTTCACTCGGAAAACACACCCTGAACTTTGTGACCGCTCCGATGGTTCACTGGCCTGAGGTTATCGTAACCTATGAAGAAAGCGAAAAGCTTCTTTTTGCCGCCGATGCTTTCGGAAAATTCGGCGCACTTGACGCAGACGAGGATTGGGCATGCGAAGCCAGACGTTATTATTTCAACATTGTCGGAAAATACGGCGCACAGGTGCAGGCTCTGCTGAAAAAAGCCGCCGCACTTGACATTGAAAAAATTCTGCCGCTTCACGGTCCGATTCTTACGGAAGATCTCGGATATTATATCAATCTTTACGACATCTGGAGCAGCTACAAGGTCGAAAAAGAGGGCGTGTTCATCGCTTATGCAACGCTTCACGGACACACAAAAGAGGTTGCTTTCAAGCTTCGCGACCTGCTTTTTGAAAAGGGCGTTAAAAATGTTTCCATTGCCGACCTTTCAAGAGACGATGTTGCCGAATGTGTTGAAGACGCTTTCAAATACGGCAAAGTTGTTCTTGCCGCCTCGTCTTATGATGCAGGCGTTATGCCGAAAATGGAAGAGTTCCTTTCTCACCTCAAGGCAAAGAATTATCAGAACAGAACGGTTGCTCTGATTGAAAACACTTCATGGGCGCCGAGCGCAATCCGCACGATGAAAGCCGCTCTTGAAAGCATGAAAAACATCACAATTGCCGAGCCGACCGTTTCAGTCAAGGTTAACCTAAACGAAGAATCCATGGCAAAGCTTGAAGAGCTTGCAGGGGTACTTGCCAAGGACTGATAAACAGTCTTTTCGGCACTTTCTCAAGCCGCCCGAATGGCGACGAAACGGCACAATATAAAATTTCAGCGCAGCCGAATCAAAAATCGGCTGCGCTTGCTTGTTATAGATTCAATCACATTAATAATGCTTTACGCCGCATTCGCAATACTTATTAATTCCGAACAGCTTGCAGAACACACGCAGAATTTTCCAGATAAAGCCGGCGAAACCGGTTTTGTGGCAGATGTGCGTGCAGTTTTTCACAGCGTCAAGTGTTTCGCCGCAGGAGTCGCATGTGCCGTCGTGGTCGGCGTCGGTGTGAGTATGATCATAATCAAGGCTTATATCTTCACTTTCGCCGGTTTTGTCATAAGTGATTTCAATGTCGCTTGTTGCATTGCTGATTGTTTGCGTTTCAACAACTTCATCGTCCTTTGAAAGGGTTACCGTTCCGTCGGAAATGCCTGTCACAACAAGTCCTGTTTCGGTTTGGGTGGCGGTGACGGTGTCGGCAGAGGCTGTACCGGAAATAGTTATATTGATTTCGCTGTTGTCAGATGTTAAAGTTGTAAATTCACTATAAACCGGTTTATTCATTACTCCAATAGATTTTACCGAGGCTGTTTTGTTATTTAATGTTATCTCTGAATAGCTTTGTTCATTCGACAAAACAGTAATAGAGCTATTGTCACCGGAAACAGAGATATTTGTTTCAGTATCAGTTTCAACTGATAAAACATCAGTATCTTTAAGCCAATAAAGATAATCATTATCAACAATATTTTGATTATTATCTGTTGAAGCTATACCTTTAATTTCTAATAAGCTATTACTATTACCGGCGTAATTAATTGGCCTGTCGGAATTAACGAGAATGCGTCCTCCTGAAAAAATACAAGATTCATCATATTCATTGTCTGAATTCCAAAAATTATAAACGGCATCAACTGCATAACCAAATGAGAAATAACTAGTAGAAGAATTAAAAGGATAGTTACCTTCATACGAACCCATATATTGCCAGGAATTATCGCTTTTATCATAAACGAAAGTACCCATTTTATCTGGAGTATTAGAATCATTTGTATATATAATATATTGACTGTCTGTTTCATTATATCCTATTACAAGGACTGCATGAGCCTCCGAGTCGTCATTTAAGCAAAGATCAAGAATAATGGGGTCACTCTCTCCGGCAACGTACGACTTCGTTGCTAGCCATAGTTTGTCAAATTTATCTATATTCTTTTCATCGATTTCTTGATATGTATCTGAAAATTGATAAAGATGAGCATACTTGATATATTCAGTCAGTGACTTATCAACATCACTATAGTACAGATCGCTATAATAAAGATCAATAATATTATCTTTTATTATATCAGGATCATCAGGATCAATAGCATTTTTAAAACACTTGATATCCTGCTTATTCACAAGAAAAATTGCTGTTGTTGCAGCCATACCAAAACAATTACCATGATTTGTAGCCTCATATGCTTTTATTTTACGGCTGTTATAGAGCTTTTTACCTTTAACTTCACCAAAAGCATTTTTATAGTGTTGTAAATCACTACTTCCTTTAATATTCTCAAAACTGTATCTATCTTTATTATCAAAATCATACCCGTCAGGAAAATTTCCAGATGAAGCCATGACAGAATTTAAATCAATTCTCATTGCCGGTCGTATCCCAGTATTTGTTGAACTTGTGGGATAAGAATATTCCGTTACAGTCCAACCACCGCCGCTTTTTGGGTATTTACCAATTTTACCAAAAC
>JBJEOJ010000071.1:0-14695 GCA_051880655.1 Acutalibacteraceae bacterium
ACCATTGAAAGCTCATCAACAATCACTGCATCGGCTTCAAGCGGATTTTGCATATTTCTTGAAAAGGTCTGTCTGTCGTTATCCGACCACACAACTTCAAGCAGACGATGCAGCGTTTTGGCTTCTCTGCCCGTCACCTCGCTCATTCGTTTTGCCGCCCTGCCCGTCGGTGCGGCAAGAAGCACACGAAGCTTCCTTTTTTCATAAAGCTCAAGAATTCCGTTGAGCGTTGTTGTTTTACCTGTTCCCGGACCGCCCGTGAGAACAAGCAGTCCTTTTTTGACAGCGGTCATAATTGCAAGACGCTGTTTTTCTTCGAAATGTATGTTCTTTTTTTCTTCAATTTCATCAATATCTTCTTCAACGGGTCTGCCCTGCGGCGGCGGAAACTGAAGCATGATTTTGATTCGGTCGGATATGTTCTTTTCGGCAAGATAGATGCCCGGCAAAAACAAAAAGCTTCGCCCGTCAAGCTCTTTTTCAACAATTTCCTTGTCTTCAATGAGATTATCAATATCTTTTTCAACCTCGTCACTGCCGCAAGAAAGCAACTGACAGGCAGGCTCAATGATTTTATCTCTCGGAAGACAGGTGTGTCCGTTGGAAAGATTATGTCTGATGATATGCACAATTCCGGCACGTTCTCTGAACACAGGATTGAGCGTTCCCGAAATTTTTTCGGCAATTTCGTCCGCTCTTGAAAAGCTGATACCGATGTTTTCACGGCAGAGAATATAAGGATTTTCGCTGATTTTCTGCGTTGCGTTCATTCCGAATGCTTTATAGGCGGCAAGGCACTCCGTCGGCGTCATGCCGTATTTTTCAAGGAAAATCATAACCTCACGAACGGCAAACTGCTTTTTGAATTCGTCGCTGATTGCCTGCGCTTTATCTTGCGAAATACCTTTTATCAAAGCAAGCTGCTGCGGATCATTTTCAAGCACATCAAAGGTTTCGTCACCGAAGCGTTCAACAATTCTTGAAGCGGTTACGGGACCGATTCCCTTAACGGTGCCGGCGGAAAGATAGCGAAGCATATCAGCGGCGGTTTTCGGCATTTTTCTTTCAAAGGCGGAAACTTTAAACTGCGTTCCGAAAGACGGGTGAACCGTCCATTCGCCGCTCATGCTCAATTCTTCACCGACACAGACGCTGGCAAGCGAGCCGACGGCGGTAATCAATTTTCCGTCACAGCTGATATCGATAACGCTGTAGCCGTTTTCCGGATTGCGAAAAACAATATCTTCAACAAAGCCCTTGATGACCTGCCTGTTTTCCTCCATGCTTAACTTCCTTTCCGTTTCATTTCATATAATTATACATCAGATTAATTTTTCTTTCAACCGATACGACCGATTATATCCGAAATTTCTTCGGCTTTGCAGAAAATCACATTCCGCTCGTCTCCGAGTATATGTCTGCACGAATTTTTGACGGCTTCTTTAACACCGTAGTCAACAACAATGACCTCCCTTTTATGAAAAAAGTTCAGTAAATTTGATTCAACAAAGGCGGCATAAACCTGTTCGGGTAAGGTTTCATCGTCTGCTCTGCCCGCAACAACGGCAAAAAAATGCCTTGAACATTTTCTCGTTAAAAGCTTTTCAAAGATAATGCAGACAGCCGAAAAAAGTCCGAACAGCATAAGTACAAGCATGAGTGCGTCAAAAATTGTTTCAAGCATAATTTCACTCCCTCGTTTTATCATATGCGAGGGAGTGAAGTTTGTTTTTGAAGCTGATTTAATTAAAGATACGGCTTTATTATTTCATAAAGCTTTTCGCTGTGAACAACATAGCTTGAATGATTTTCGCCTTTTAAAATTTCAAGCTTTGCATTCGGTATGTTATCGGCAATGAATCTTGTGTCGCTTTCTTTGATTAAGTCGTTTTCTCCGGCAAGGATAACTGTCGGAATATTGATTGTTGAAAGCTGATTTGCGGTAATATCAGGCTCGTCAAGCATCATTTTTGTTTTGATATTCCTTGTGAAAAAGTATGCGATTTTGCTGCCGAAATACGACCAATCCTTAACACCGCGCGGATTTGAATTTGCGCCGCTTGCAATCAGCTTTGAAACCGTTTCGGGATAGTCGATTGCCATAATCAGCCCGATGATTCCGCCGTCACTGAAGCCGTAAACAATTGTTTTTTCGCCGATTACGGTTTCGGTAAATTCCGCCATGTCCTTTGCCATATCGTAATAACTGAGCGTTTCGGTTTGTTCGCTTGCGCCGTGGCAGCGTGAATCAACGGCATAAACAGTGTAATCTTTTGAAAGCTTTTGGATCAGCTTGTCAAAAATCGTGTGATCCTCGCCGTTGCCGTGGATAAGCAGAAACGGCTTGCCCTGACCTGTTTTTGTATAAGCAAGGTCAATGCCGTTGACATGAGCCGTTTGCAGATTTTCGTCCGCTTGCGTTTCGGTTTTCTGTTCTTTTTTGCACGAAGCAAGACCGAAAAGAAGCGCACCCGAAAGCAAAACCGAAGTGATAATCTTCATTTGTTTTGAAAATTTCATGATTTTTCTCCCTGTGTCATAAATCAATTTTAACCATTATAAAATATAATAACACGAATTTTGATCGGTTTCAAGAACAAAAAGAAACGGCAGTTTTGTTTAAATCAAACAAAGTTTCTATCACTATTCAACAATTTTTTTACATTTTTTTGTTGAAAATATTCAAAAAAGCTGTTGACAAAAAATTATGTCAGTGCTATGATAAAAGCAATGAAGGCAAAGGCGCCTTGCAGATGAAACTCTGCGGGTGCCTTTGCCTTTATCTTTTCCGGAAAAATATCCGACGGTTATTGATTCGAACAGTAACCGCCAAATAATTTTTTCATTAAGATTAGGAGTTGAAAATTATGAGCAACATAATGGTATTGTTCTCAGACGTGAACACAATGTGGACGCTCATTGCAGCAGCCCTTGTTTTCTTCATGCAGGCAGGTTTTGCAATGGTTGAAACAGGCTTTACCCGTTCAAAAAATGCAGGCAACATCATCATGAAAAACCTTATGGACTTCAGTATCGGCACACCGCTTTACTGGTTCACGGGCTTCGGCATTATGTTCGGAACACAATCTGCTGTTTTCGGCGGAATTGACTTTTTCACCCAAGGTGATTACACAGAAATTCTTCCTGATGGCGTAAGCTTTTTCACTTATTTCATTTTCCAGACCGTTTTCTGCGCAACAGCGGCAACCATCGTTTCCGGTGCAATGGCAGAAAGAACAAAGTTCTCGGCATACTGCATATACAGTGCTCTTATCAGCCTGATTATCTATCCCGTTTCCGGTCACTGGATCTGGGGCGGCGGCTGGCTTGCAAATCTCGGCTTCCATGATTTCGCAGGTTCAACGGCTGTTCATATGCTCGGCGGCGTCTGCGCTCTTGTCGGTGCGGCAATTCTCGGACCGCGTATCGGCAAATACAACAAGGACGGTTCACCCAATGCGATTCCCGGTCACAGCATCACCCTCGGCGCTCTTGGCGTTTTCATTCTCTGGTTCTGCTGGTTCGGATTCAACGGCGGCAGTACCGTTTCGATGACAGGCGGCTCAGCAGAGCTTGCAGGCAAGGTATTTTTCACAACCAACCTTGCAGCGGCGGTTGCCACTGTCACAACCATGATCGTAACATGGATTCGCTATAAAAAGCCCGATGTTTCCATGACGCTCAACGGTTCGCTTGCAGGTCTTGTTGCCATCACAGCCGGCTGCGACGTTGTTAACCCCTGGGCTGCCGCAGTCATCGGAATCTGTGCAGGTCTTGCAGTTGTTTTCGGTGTTGAATTCGTTGATAAGGTTCTCAAAATTGACGACCCTGTCGGTGCTGTCGGCGTTCACTGCATAAACGGTGCTTTGGGCACACTTCTGACAGGTCTTCTCATTTCAAACGAAGACCTTGCCGCAATGGAAATGAGCAGAGCTCACTTCTTCGGCGTTCAGTGCCTCGGCGTTGCCGCAACCTTTGCATGGGGCGCAGGTTCAATTGCAATCGTTTTCCTCGTAATCAAGAAAACAATCGGTCTTCGTGTTTCTGCAGAAGAAGAAATCAGCGGTCTTGACCTCCCCGAGCACGGTCTTGTCAGCGCATATGCAGACTTTATGCCCACTGTTGATTCATCAATTCACGTTGATGCTCCCGAAGTCACCGGAACAGTGCCTGTTGAAGTTGCAATTCCCGTTGAAGCTTCCGAAAGCACAATCACAGATCCCGACACGGCTAAGCTTTCAAAGGTTGAAATCGTCATGAAAGAAGAGCGTTTCACAGCTCTTAAAAATGCAATGCTTTCCATCGGCATAACCGGCATGACGGTTACTCACGTTCTCGGCTTCGGCACTCAGGGCGGCACAGCAAAATATTACAGAGGCGTCAAACAGGACGTTAACCTTCTTCCGAAAGTTCAGGTTGAAATTGTTGTAAGCAAGGTTCCTGTAAGAACCGTTATTGAAACGGCAAAGAAAGTTCTTTATACAGGCAACATCGGCGACGGAAAGATTTTTGTTTATGACGTTGAAAATGTTGTTAAAGTCAGAACAGGCGAAGAGGGCTATGACGCTCTTCAGGACGTTGAATAAAAAGACGTTAAAAGAAAAGATTTTTATATAAAAATAAAGACGAAGCATTTCTTTTGAGTGCTTCGTCTTTTGTTTTAATCGATAATTACAAGCGGTTTAATCAGATCGGCGGGCTTATCTTTCATCAGCATCAATGCATCTTCCACCTTTTCAAGCCCCTCAAATCGATGGGTGATGAGCTTTTCGGGATGAATTCTGCCTGTCTGAATCAGTCTTGCAAGCTTTTCGCTTCTGAACCTGCCGCCCGGCATCAGACCGCCTTTGATTGTCTTGTGACCCATACCACAGCCCCACTCAGCTCGCGGAATGCTGATTGATTCACCCTCTCCGAGGTAATTTACATTGCCGATTACCCCACCCGGCTTTAACATTCGCACTGCCTTGGCAAAGGTATCGTTATCACCTCCGGCGATGATAATTTTGTCAACGCCTTTGCCGTTTGTTTTATCCAGAATCTGTTCGGCGATGTCTCCGTTTTTGTAATTGATAATCTGTGTTGCGCCAAACTCTTTTGCAATCTGACAGCAATTCGGTCTTGAGCCGACAGCAAAGATTTCAGCCGCACCGCCGATTGCACAAGCCGCAACCGACATCAGACCGACAGGACCTATACCGATTACCGCAACATTATCGCCGAACTGAACATCTGCAAGCTCGCAGCCGTGAAAACCTGTCGGAATCATATCGCTGAGCATACAAGCCGCACCGAGATCCATTCCGTCGGGAAGATGCGCAAGATTTCCGTCGGCATCGTTGACATGAAAATATTCGGCAAACACGCCGTCTTTATAATTTGAAAATTTCCAGCCTGCAAGCATACCGCCCGAGTGCATCGCATAGCCTTCCTGGGCGGAAAGTGAATTCCAATCCGGCGTTATTGCCGAAATCAAAACTTTATCACCCGTTTTAAAATCCTTAACCTCACTTCCGACTTCAACAACCTCTCCGACTGCTTCATGTCCGAGAACCATTTCGTGTCTGTCGCCGATTGCACCTGCCCAGACCGTGTGAATATCCGAAGTACAGGGAGCAAGAGCAATAGGTCTGCAGATTGCATCGTTCGGTCCGCATGAGGGAAGCTCTTTTTCGCACCAGCCGACGCTTCCGATTTTGAGCATACAAAAAGCTTTCATAACAATCAACTCCTTATCTTTATTATTCATAACTTAACCTTATGTTTATTCAACAAATTATATCAGCTACACAGCATTTTTTTCTTTCATTTGCTTTTATCTTATTGACACTTTTTAAATGCAAAACTATAATAATGATAGACAGATTTTTAAATAATCCGGTCTTAAAATGCAAAAAAAATTTCCAATAAAATATTTTTACATGAATAATTAAGGAGGTCAGTAATATGAGGATCATCACAATCAGCCGTGAATTCGGCAGCGGAGGACGCGAGGTCGGAAAAAGACTTTCCGATGCACTTGGTTTTGAATATTATGACAGAGAGATTATTTCCGCCGTTGCACAAAGAAGCTGTCTTGATGAAGAATATGTCGATAAGCTTCTTGAAAGAGGTATTCCTAAAAGTTTTCCGATCACTTTCGGACGAACCTTTTCTTTTCCCGATTCCACTCAGCAAAACTTTACAAAGCTTCTGATTGCACAGCAGCAGTTTATTTCTGATATTGCAAAGGAAAACAAAGATTTTGTTATTGTCGGAAGAGCCGCTGACGTAATTTTGAAAGAATATAATCCGCTTAACCTGTTTATTTATGCGGATATGAACGCAAAGGTTACACGCTGCCGCGAGCGTGCGTCCGAAGATGAAAAAAATCTGACCGACCGTGAGTTTGCAAGAAGAATTAAGCAGGTTGATCTCGGCAGAGCAGTCAACAGACAGCTTCTTGCCGACGACGGCTGGGGAGAAAAAGAAAGCTATCATCTGTGCATTAACACAACGGGAGTGGATATCAAGAAGCTCATTCCTGCCCTTGCAAGCTTTGCTGAAAGTTGGTTTTCGGCAAGCACCGCTTGCATGCTCACGCGTGGCAGAGAGAGATAGTCTTTATAATGATGCCGCGAGGGAAAGTAGTGAAAAAGGAGTAAAGTTTTTTGCCGAGCTTTTTTACAAAAAAGCTCGTGGGGTCAAGGGGCAAAGCCCATTGGCGCCGTCCGCAGACGGCGAAACCCTTATGCTTCAAATAGCGCAGAAAGGTAGGCTGCACAGTCCCGGTAGACTGTGCAGCCGTAGGAAACCCTCGCCGGGGGGGTTCCTGATTGACGGTGAAGCCGTCAATGAAATATACCCGTGAACTATAATTTTACAAAGGAGGAAAACATTATGACCAAGCTTGATAAACTATATTTCGCCATGATTGACTATTACAAAGGTGACCCGAAAAGAATTCAGCATTTTGTTAAAGTCCATTCCTTTGCCCGCCTGATTGCTCAGGCCGAACAGCTCGACAACAAAACCGCTCTAATTGTGGAAAGCGCCGCTTATGTTCACGACATCGGAATTAAAGCTTCCGAAGAAAAATATGGCAGCTGCTCCGGTGAGCTTCAGCAAAAAGAGGGACCCTATCCTGCCTGGAAAATGCTTGAAGAAATCGGATTTCCGACAGACGTAATTTCCCGTGTTTGCTTCCTTGTGGCGCATCATCATACCTATGACGGCGTTGACGGAATTGACTGGAGAATCCTTCTTGAAGCCGATTTTCTTGTAAATGCTTTTGAAGACGGACTTTCGGACGAAGCGAAAAAAGCCGGATTTGAAAAAATCTTTCAAACAGAAAGCGGAAAGAAAATTTTCCGTGAAATGTTTGCTATATAGGAGAATTGAATATGCAGGAAATAATACCGGGCAGATACCGCCATTTTAAGGGCAACGAATATCAAGTAATCGGTGTCGCCCGCCATAGTGAGACGCTTGAAGACTATGTTGTTTATCGTGCACTTTACGGTGAACAAAAGCTATGGGTAAGACCGGTAAAGATGTGGGACGAAACCGTTGAAAGAGACGGTAAAACATTCAAACGCTTTGAATATATCGGAGATTGATAAAAAACCGCCGCAGTCACAAAGACTTCCGGCGGTCCAATTTTTTTCAAAAAAGATGTCAGAGCCGAAAAGCACTGACATCTTTAAAATTATCAACCAAGTGAAGCAAGACTTTCTTCAATCATCTTGATTTTTTCGTTCAGCTTTGCCGCTTCGGCTTTTTGTCCGTTAACAACCGCTTCGGGTGCTTTGGAAAGGAAACCGGGATTGGAAAGCTTGCCGTTTATCTGAGCAAGTTTCTTTTCGGCAGCCTCTTTTTCTTTGTTAAGACGCTTTCTTTCCGCTTCAAAATCAACAAGGTCACCCATGGGAATATAAATTTTTGCGTGTGAGGTAACAATGCTGACTGCGCCGGGAATGTCAAAAGCATCGGAAACGGTTACATCTGACGCACTTGCAAGGCGTTTCATAAATACCGAACCTGTTTCAAAAATCTCATTGTTTTCCGTCGCGATATAAACATGAGCCTTTCTTGACGGCGGAACGTTCATTTCACTTCTGCGGTTTCTGACAGCCTTGATTGCCTCCATGATGATTTCCATTTTGGCTTCTTCGTCGGCAAAAACAAGCTTTTCGTCATAAACAGGCCATTCGGCTTTCATAATTGTTTCGCCGTCATGCGGCAAGGTCTGCCAGATTTCCTCTGTGATAAACGGCATGAACGGGTGAAGCAGCTTGAGAGTATTGCTCATAACATAAACCAGAACACCCTTAACCTGCGCCGCTTTTTTGCCGCCTGCCTGAAGTCTGATTTTGGCAAGCTCGATATACCAGTCACAGAAAATATCCCAGATGAAATCATAAAGCTTTGATACGGCAATACCGAGTTCAAATTTATCAAGATTTTCGGTAACTTCTTTTGTTAAGTTGTTAAGAAGAGAAAGAATCCATTTGTCTTCAAGCGCAAGCTCATCGGGAATGTGCGGCTTCGGCTCGTTTTCATCAAGATTCATAAGAATGAAGCGTGCGGCATTCCAAATTTTGTTTGCAAAATTTCTGCTTGCTTCCACCTTTTTCTCGCTGTAACGCATATCGTTTCCGGGACTGTTGCCGGTTGCAAGGGTCAGGCGAAGAGCGTCTGCACCGAATTTATCAATTACAACAAGCGGGTCAATTCCGTTTCCGAGCGATTTTGACATTTTTCTTCCCTGCTCGTCACGAACGATACCGTGTATGAATACCGTATCAAAAGGAACCTGACCGGTTTGTTCACAAGCCGAGAAAATCATTCTCGCAACCCAGAAGAAGATGATATCATAACCGGTAACGAGTGTGCTTGTCGGATAATAATGCTCAAGCTCAGGCGTTTTATCCGGCCAGCCGAGCGTTGAAAACGGCCATAGAGCAGACGAGAACCAGGTGTCAAGGGTATCTTCGTCCTGATGAATATGCTTGCTGCCGCATTTGCAGCATTCGGTCGGATCTTCTCTTGAAACCGTAATTTCGCCGCAGTCGTCGCAATACCAGGCAGGAATTCTGTGTCCCCACCAAAGCTGACGGGAAATGCACCAGTCACGGATGTTTTCCATCCAGTTGAAATAAATCTTGTCAAAGCGTTCCGGAATAAACTTTGTTTTTCCGTCGCGAACGGCCTTGATTGCAGGCTCTGCAAGCGGCTTCATTTTAACAAACCACTGTTTGGAAACTCTCGGCTCAACGGTGGTGTGACAGCGATAGCAAGTGCCTACTTCATGCTTTGTCGGCTCAATTTTAATCAGAGCACCTGCCTCTTTCATATCTTCAACAATGGCTTTTCTGCACTCCATAAGGCTCATGCCGGCATATTTGCCTGCCTTTTCGTTCATAAAGCCGTCGTCGGTCATGACATTGATAACAGGAAGATTGCATCTTAAACCGACCTCAAAATCGTTGGGGTCGTGGGCAGGCGTAATTTTAACTGCACCTGTTCCCTTATCCATTTTTGCATAAGTATCGGCAACAATCGGAATTTCTCTGCCGATTACTGGAATGATTACGGTTTTTCCGATTAAATGCTTATATCTTTCATCATCGGGATGAACCGCAACACCTGTATCGCCCGGAATGGTTTCGGGACGGGTTGTTGCAACTTCAATATAACCGGTACCGTCGGCAAACGGATAGCGAAGATGCCAGAAATTGCCGTCATGCTCCTCATATTCAACCTCAGCGTCGGAAATGGAAGTTTTGCAGTGTGTGCACCAGTTGATAATTCTTTCTCCGCGATAAATCAGACCTTTTTCATAAAGGTTGCAGAAGACCTCGCGAACAGCCTTGGAGCAGCCCTCGTCAAGAGTGAAGCGCTCTCTGTCCCAATCGCAGGAGGAGCCCATTTTTTTCAGCTGCTGAATGATTCTTCCGCCGTATTGCTCTTTCCATTTCCATGCTCTTTCAAGGAAAGCATCTCTTCCGATATCTTCTTTTGTGATGCCCTCTTCTTTCATGGCGGCAACAATTTTTGCTTCCGTTGCAATGGAAGCATGGTCTGTTCCGGGAACCCACAGTGCGTCATAGCCCTGCATTCTTCTGAAACGGATCAGAATATCCTGAAGCGTGTTGTCAAGGGCATGTCCCATGTGAAGCTGACCGGTTATGTTCGGTGGGGGAATTACGATTGTATAAGGTTTCTTTTTCGGGTCGGGCTCGGCATGAAAATATTTTCCGTCAAGCCAGAATTGATAAATACGATCTTCAACGTCTTTCGGATCATACTGCTTTGCAAGTTCTTTTGCCATTGATTTTTACCTCCAATAAAAATAAAAAAACGTCCCGACAAAAGTCAGGACGGAAAAATACCGCGGTACCACCTGAATTCGGCACTGATTAGCGCCGCACTCTTTTTTCTTTAACGCAGAATTACGCCGGGGTCTAATGAGAAAAATCCGTTCTTCCCGGGGCTTTCGGGCGACATTCACACTTTTTGCTTTGAGGCTTTCACCGGCCGCCTTTTCTCTGAAAAGCAAAAGGAGTGCTACTCTTCCCGATATAACGCCGTTGCTGTTTAACAACCGTAATTTTAGCATAGTTTTTTAACTGTGTCAAGGAATTTACAAGAAAAACACCTATCGCTTTACTACACTCACTATACCAACCAAAAGTTTATTTCTCGCAAAATCAATTAAGCCAACTAAAACAGTGAAAATAATAACGGGTAAAATCATACCTTCAAAACCGCTGACAGAAAAAGTATTATAGCCCCAAATGCTCAACAAACTGATAATCACAGAAAACAAAACCGTAAACACAACTTTGTCAACAATCACCCAAGATATTACTAAAGCAAACGATTCCCTTGTTGTATAAGCAAATTTTGCACATGAAATGACAAAAAAGCAAAGTATAATGATAATTCTTAATCCGGTTGAGTCAGATTTTTCAACAATTCTATCTATGAATAAATCAGACAAAAATTGAAACAGAATCAGCCATGTCGAATATATTACCAGTCTTTTAAGTGCTTTGACAATATTTTTTTTGATTTCTTCACTTCTGTTTGAAACTCTGAAAATATATTCGGCAAAATCTATCAATCCAAAAGAAATCAGCGCTTTTATCAAGTCATTCAAAACATCATTTAACTTTAAATCGGAAAAATTTATACTTTTTTCGATAAAATCTTTTATTAAATCAACAAACGGCAGCCGCTGCATAACAGTATCTAAAAAGATTTTCAGTAATTGAACCGCTTCACTGAGACTTTTTATCATCATTATATTGATGTCATTGATATATGCGTATATGTTCAATCCAATATCAATAGGCAATGATATGAAAATAATGATTATTTCATATATTAATATAAATTTTATTATGTTTTTTATGACGTCATACATTTATTTTATACTATAGGTATGCCGTTAGCATCTTGTGTGATAGAACCTGTTAATATTTTAACGCCGGTAATCAGATTGTAAATCCAAAGTGCTATATAACCAATAAATCCTATTCCTGCGAACAAAAGCAAAATACTGCTTATAATAAATACGATGATATTTACAGTAAATTTTTTCATTTCTCCGAGCATATACCAATGAATACCAAAATTCGTAACAAATGGTATAACCGCCAAAAGACCGATTAATACTTTCGATTTTGTGTTACCTGAGGCAGAGCTTCCTTTTCCGCCGGCATTTGACAGCGACACACCGCAGCTGACACATACTACGGCATTATCAGCTGTTGCTGCACCACAATTGGGGCAAAATTTCTTTCCGTCTCTTGTTGAAACACCGCAATGAATACACACCGCTGCATTGTCCGCTATTTCTTTTCCGCAATTTCTACAATACATTTTAAACCATCCCTCATATTTATTATATCGCTTTATACTATCCGATTTTATATACATCAGTTAATAATAAGGCGATATTATTGCCTATAGTATATATTATGCAAGTATAAAAGTCAATAGTCTGTAGAAAATAATTGTTGAATACTATAGCATATATTATAAAGATAATTGAACGAAAAATATAAAGAAAGAACGATATGGTCACTCGTTGTCTTTTTATTTGATTTTGACTTTGAGTGTTATTCACTATCACATGGCGATTACAATGGATAAAATCATAGAGATATTTGGCAAACGCATAAAAAGTTACAGACAAAAAAATCGTTTAAGTCAAGAAAAGCTTGCTGAACTTTGCGGTCTGCATACAACTTACATCGGCCAACTTGAACGCGGAGAGAAAAATCCAAGCTTATTAAGTATTATAAAAATTTCAAATGCATTGAACATTTCATCCGAGGAGCTTATCAGAGGCTTAAGTAATGTTGATTATATAAATCAAGAATCCATTGCTCAAAAAGCATATGATTTTTTCAATCAACTTAATACGCATGATGCCGAAATACTTTTTGAAATTATCGAGAAAATATATCTTTATAAAAATGAATAAATTATAACTGTTTCTGATGTAATAATTCAAATATAATATATCAAATAACAATTATTGGTGTTGCGAATTTCATTCCCCCACACTTGCCAAAATTTTCATGTTATGCTATAATTACAAAAGATTTAAAAGAAAGGAAGCCTTATTTATGAATATTTGGCATGATATTTCACCGAAAAGAATTCACCCTGATCAATTTTATGCTGTTATTGAAATTTCAAAAGGCGGCAAAAATAAATATGAGCTTGACAAGGAAACCGGTATGCTCAAGCTTGACAGAGTACTTTTTACCTCAACGCACTACCCTGCAAACTACGGCTTTATTCCCAGAACCTATGCAAGCGACAACGACCCGCTTGACGTTCTTGTTCTTTGCAGCGAACAGATTCACCCAATGACAATTGTTGAATGCAAGCCTATCGGTGTTTTGAAAATGATTGATGACGGTCTGGCAGACGAAAAAATCATCGCCGTTCCCATTAATGACCCGAACTATAATTCATATGAAGACGTTTCCATGCTTCCGGTTCATCGTTTCGATGAAATCAAGCATTTCTTTGAAGTTTATAAAACACTTGAACACGACAAAAAAACAACCGTTTCCGAAATCAGCGGTGCTGAAGAAGCAAGAAAAATCATATCCGACTGCATGGATATGTATATTGAAAACTATCAAAGATAGGTCGTGTGACGACAGCACTCCCTGTCGGATTGCTGCTTGACTTTTATAGGACTGCCAAGCCGTTAATTATTGACTCAAACAATGTCGCATGACGATAATAAAAGAATATTCCAAAACAAAACAAACGGTGCTGAACCTTAACTTAAGTTCGGCACCGTTTATTTATGTAATTTTATACCGTTTCTTTCTGCCCGATAAACTTATCAATAAATTCATTAAGCTTTGCTTCATACGCTTCTTTTCCGACAAGGAAGCTTTGTGCGTGGTCTGCCCCGTCAACAATCAGAATGTCTTTATAAGGACTTGAACAAGCTTCATAAACAAGATTTACCATATAAGTCGGAACAAAAGCATCGCCGCCGCCGTGAACAAACAGCATCGGAACCTTTGCCTTTTTCACGCTTTCAAGCGCGCTGGTGTCTTTGAAATCATAGCCGGCTTTTTTCTTGTTGATGGAATTGACAATATTGAGAAGCGGCTGTTCGGGTATTCCCATATCGTGAAGCTTATAGCGAAATTCGTCCCATGCACTTGTGTAGCCGCAGTCGGAAACAATCATTTTAACATTTTTGCTGAGCTTTTCACTGCCGCTCATTAGCATAACCGTTGCCGCACCCATTGAAATTCCGTGAACAATAATTTCAATGTCATCGCCGTATGTATCGGTCAGATAATCGAGCCACTTGAGGCAGTCGTCATATTCAAAATGTCCGAAGCCGATATATTTGCCCTCGCTTTCGCCGGAGGAAACATGATCACACATGAAAACATTGAAGCCCTTTTCAAGATAATAGCGTGTAATTGAGCAATATTCGTCACGGCCGTTGCTTCTGTAACCGTGGGAGCAGAAAACAAAAACCTTTGACGGCTGTTCCGGCTTTACAAGATAAGCGCAAAGCTTCTGACCGTTATCTGAAGTTATTGAAAACTTTTCATAACCGTATTCCTCAAGCCAATTGCGGTTTTTACTGTTTTCTTCTTTCAATGCGCTGACATCAGCACCCGAAACCTTGTCGGCAAAGCCTTGCGGCACCGTCCATTTTCTGTCAACCAAAAGGTTGTCAATCACATCAAAAAGAAGCGCTGCCGTTCCTGCAGCCGCTGCAGCTGCTGCGGCTGTGCCGATTAATATTTTTGTTGATTTTTTCATCGTGTTCACCTTTCATTATATCAAATTAAACCTGTGTATACGGCAAAGCCTTTGAATAAACCTTAATCTTTTTGTCATCAAAACGCATCACATCTTTTGACGAAAGCGAAAGCGGATTTTCGCTTCCTTTTGCCCCGCAGTCAAGATGTTTGTTGAGATAAAGCTTGATAACGCCGTTTCTTTCACGGACCGCGCAAACCTGAACTACGTCGTGTGCGGTAATTTTTGAAACGATCTCGGTGTTTCCGACCCGGAAGAAATATTTGCCGTTCTTCAGCCCAAGCTCAATTTCTTCGCCTTGCTTATAAAGTAAATCACTGCTTTCGCCGCCGGTTGTGGCAACAATCGAAAACTCCCCGCTTCCCGAAATACAGCCGTCGGGAATCAGGTC
>JBJEOJ010000072.1:0-14571 GCA_051880655.1 Acutalibacteraceae bacterium
TTACCTTTCTCTGCCTTCTGTTAGAAACTCATCCCCTAACTTTCCGTGAAGAATCCGATAAAAACGGTAAGGAAATGACCGTAGCGGTACGAGGCGCATTACCCGTGGATTCTCCTTGCGCCCGCTATACAGGCTACAAGCCGGAAACCCTGCTTCTCAAAAAAGGCACAATCCGTCTGAAAGGATATATGCCTTTGCCCTGCGACATCATTTTGGAGCGTGATGTGCCTGTAACGCTGCGTGACGGCGTAACGATCTATACGGATATTTTTCGACCGAACGACGACAAGCCTCATCCGGCAATTATGGCAATGAGTCCTTACGGAAAAGAAATTGGTTCTCAATGGCTGGATGATACGCCGAATCATGCAGGAATTCCTATGCAAGCAACATCCGGCTTGCAAAAATTTGAAGGACCCGATCCGGCATACTGGTGTAATCACGGTTACGCAATCATTAACCCGGATGTGCGGGGAGCTTACAATTCCGAGGGTATTATTCTCTTTTTCGGAAGCGACTACGGCAGGGACGGTGCTGATATTATAGAGTGGGCGGCAAAGCAAGCGTGGTCAAACGGAAAAATCGGTATGAGCGGAAATTCATGGCTTGCGATTTCTCAGTGGTTTACCGCAGCGCAGCGTCCCGAACATCTGGCGGCAATCGCTCCGTGGGAAGGGTTATCCGATTGTGGTCGTGAGGTTGCCACAAGAGGGGGTGTTATGATGCCCGAGTTTGTCAAAATGCTTTCTGACTCGTTTGCTTCTACGGAAGACGGAGGCATTGAAGATGTGATTACCATGATGAACGAACATGCGACAATGAATAACTGGTGGGTAGACAAAGAAGCTGATTTGGAAGCAATCGACATTCCCGCCTATATCGTTGCCAGCTATACAAACCCCATTCACACCTACGGTACGCTGGAGGGCTACCGTCGCATTTCCTCAAAGAACAAATGGCTGCGCATCCACAATACCGGGGAGTGGGACAACTATTACAATAAAGAGCATACCGAGGAGCTCCGCTGTTTCTTTGACCGTTATCTGAAAGACGAAGATAACGGATGGGAAAACACGCCGAAAGTCCGGGTAAGCGTCTTAAACCCCGGCGGAAAGGATATTGTGAACCGTGTGGAAGAGGATTTCCCGATTCCCCGTACACAGTATAAAAAACTGTACCTTGACGCAGCAGAAAACAACCTCACCGAATCCCCGGTTACAAACGAGGGTTATGCACAGTATGATTCCGACAAAAAAAGAAGCGGTGTCTGCTTTAGCGTAAAAATGCCGAAAGATACCGAAATTACCGGCTATATGAAGCTGCGTTTATGGGTATCTGCTCTTGACCATGACGATATGGATTTATGCGTAAATCTTGAAAAGCGCCGTCCTAATGGTTTGAAATACAAATATAGCTTAGGTCCCGGCATGGACACTTCGGCAAAAGGCTATATCCGTGTTTCTCTGCGGGCATTGGATGAGGCAAGGAGTACCGAGGAAAATCCACGGCAGTCTATGGAAAAGGAACAGAAGCTAAATAATGGCGAGATTGTTCCCGTAGATATTCTTATCTGGCCTATGGGACTGAAATTTAAAAAGGGCGATATTCTGCGTATCACGGTTTCGCCCTATAAAACCAAGAAAATGTGGACGGGACCGTTCAAGCTGAAAATGGCAAAAATAACGATTCCGAAAGAGGGATATACCTACTTTCCGGGCGATAAGCCGGAAATGTATACCATCGGCGGCTCGGAAATGTTTGCCGGTTCCAATGTAGATACTTCTGATATGCCGAAAGACCATAACAAGGGCAGGCACCGTATTTATACCGGCGGGAAATATGACAGTTTCCTTTATGTGCCGGTGATACCTGAGAAGGAATAACAGGAGGTTTTGTTTATGTGGCTTTGGTTTGTTGAAACAGGCTGGCTGTACTGTATGCTGATTATGGGAATTGTTCTGACAGTGCAGTTAATTGTTAAATGGAAGGATTGGGACATACTCAGAAAATTAGGTGCTTTTACTGTCATTGTTCTTGTTTTTCATGTCTGGGAGGAATGGGTAATGCCCGGTGGCTTCCATTATTATTACAATATAGCTTCAGATGCTGTATTGCGGGATCGTTATCCGATGAACGAACTTACAGATATGATTACCAATTTTGGAGGCGCACTGATTTGGTTTGTTTTAGTGCAGACAAATAAGTACGAGCGAAAGATGAGTTTTGCCGTTATGCTGTTTAGCTTCGCAGAGGTAGCGATTCACTTATTAGGAGCTGCTTCTTCTCGTGCATTGCTGTTGGAAAGTGGAGTTTATTCGCCCTTTTACACGCCGGGAATGCTAACAGCTCTTGTTTGCTGGCTCCCATTGGGAATTGCTTATACCGTGTATTTTGTAAAGACACACATTAAAAAGTGGGATATTATTGGCGGTGTAGCAATTCTTGTGGTTTTAAGCGCACTTCTGATTGTAATGCCGGAAAATTTGCTGAAAAGCGAAGATACCCCTTATGTGTATGACAACGCCGGATGGTATGAACAGTGGATAGATGATAGTGGCATGATTATCAAAAAGGATCAGAAGTAAGAATGGTTACGAATGTGATCGTTCTGATTTGACAAATATGAGAAGCTCATTATATTTTGATTCTAATAAAAAAGGATCGACAGATTCCAGTTTGCTAATCTGAATAGTTGATATTGCAGTCGTTTGATTTTCCATGCGAATCAAACGACTTTTTCTTTATCAATCATATAAAAATCAAGGAAAGGAGTTGATATTTATACGCCGTACTATTCACAAAACACCATAGCGAAAGCAAAGCAAATGGACTTGCTCACATATCTGCAACGCTATGAACCCAATGAGCTGGTGAGAATTTCAGCAAACACCTATACTACAAGAACACACGACAGTCTGAAAATATCCAACGGCAAATGGATGTGGTGGTCAAGAGGTATCGGAGGAAGAAGCGCTGTTGACTATCTGATGATAGTCAGAGGAATGACTTTCATTGAAGCCGTTTCGCAGATTGCAAACGATGAAAGTGCTTTGAAAAAACAATACGAAAGACCGCCTCCGAAGGCAGAACGGAATTTAATACTGCCGACAAAAGCGGAGAATAACGATATTGCCATCGAGTATCTGAAGAAAAGAGGGATAAATGAAAATGTCATTTCCTACTTTATCAAAAAAGGTATGCTCTATCAAAGCGTGCCGATGAACAATATTGTTTTTGTCGGCTTCGATGAAAATGACAAACCTAAATATGCCGGAATGAGAGGAACGGAAAAGTACCGGTATATCGGTGATGCTTACGGAAGTGATAAGGCATTCCCTTTTCGGCTGGTAAACAAAGAGAATACAAATATTCATATTTTTGAAGGTGCAATAGATTTATTGTCTTATGCCACACTTCTTTACGAACAAGGTTTTGATTTTAAAAGTCAGAGCCTTGTTTCTTTGTCGGGGGTATATAAGCCGACAAAAAATCCGGAAAACTCCCGACTGCCGATTGCGTTAAGAACAATTCTCAAAGATAACCCGCAGATAAAAACAGTCTATCTTCACTTGGATAATGACGCCGCAGGACGCAGAGCTTCCGAGGTTATCAGCACCATATTAAAAGACAAATACACAGTCAAAAAGCACTTTGTACCGGTCGGAAAAGATGTAAACGATTATCTTTGCTACACAAAAAATCTGCCGTATCAAATCAAAAAAGAAGGGAGGGAAAACAGATGAAAAAGTATCAGGTAACGATTACCGAAACGCTGGAAAAGATCGTGGAGGTTGAAGCGGAATCACAGGAGCAGGCACAGCAAATCGTGTCACAGGCATGGAAAAACGGAGAATATATTCTCGATGCCGACAGCTTTACGGGAGTGGATTTTAATGCCGAAGAAAAGGCTCCCGAGAAAATGAAAGTTGTTTTGCTTGAACCCGGTAAGCTCGCAAGAACAGCAGAAATCGGGACATCTCTGAAAGATTTGCAGACAGTTGTCGGCGGCAATATTGAGGCCGCCTATTACTTCGACGAACCCGTTTGTGTTGTGCTCAATGATGAGGGCAAGTTGCAAGGTTTACCGCTGAACCGAGGTATTTATGACGAGGATAAGAAGCTTGTTGACATCATTTCCGGCACCGCATTTATTTGCGATTGTTCCGGCGAAAACTTCGGCAGCTTGTCCGATGAACAGCTCAAAAAGTACACCAAGGATTTCAAATATCCCGAGAAGTTTTATCGAATCAACAACGAGATTAAAGGTGTTCCGTTTAATCCGAAAAACAAAGAACAGGAAAGGTAAAGGTGAGAAGAATGAAAAAGTTTAAAGTATTGGCGATCCATGCTCTCGTAAATGAAATTGAGGTTACCGCAAGAACAAAGGCGGAAGCCGAACGCAAGGTGAAAGAAATTGATTTGACAACGAATCTGCTCGAGCAGGCAGAAGACACAGATTGCTTTGCCGTATATAAGGCTTTTGATAAGGACGAAAATCCCGAATACGAAGAAGATTGCGAAGAGCCCGACTGTGACGGCTGTTCAGTATGTAAAGAAGAATCCAAATGCAAACAGAGAGATTGATAAGTATCTCATTGATGAAATGCGAAAGCTCGATGAACTCATTGAGCAGCAAAATCTTCTTTGTGATAACGATATTGAAACGCCGGAACAGCTTAATGAATATAGAGCGTCCTGTGAAAGTGAACTCAAAGAATGTGAGGATGCACGAAACCGACTTTACAAAATGGTAAAAGCGGCGGCAAGAAAAAATGACGCAAAGGAAGTTGCCGAGTTAAGAGATGCCGTTTCCACATTAACCGAACGAATGAAAATCCTGAGAAAAAACATTCGTATTTGTGACAGAATCCAAGAAGACGAACCCAAAATTGAAAACAAAATCAATGACATTATGAATGATAAAGAACGAAAGGAGATGAGTACAGATGAACGCTTCAGGCGATGCGGCAGAACAAATCGTGAGGATGACACTGCAAGGCGTTGAGGTTGCAGGGAAGATGTCAATGGATGGAGCGGAAAAGCTCGTTAAGCTGATTTTGGCTTCTCTGAAAGATACCAAGAGAACAAAAGGCAGGGCTTCTCTTAATACCATGCTGAAATCCAAAAAGCCGATTAAGGTTTTTGAAATCAAGGATAAGGACCTTAAAAAGTTTTGTCAGGAAGCTAAAAAGTACGGCGTCATGTATCATGTTCTCAAAGACAGAAATGCAAAAGACGGCAAGTGCGACATTATGGTTCGGTCAGAAGACGCACCGAAAGTCAACCGTATTTTTCAGCGATTCAACCTCGGTGCGAACAACAAAGCTACCATCCGTGCATGTCTTGAAAAATCCCGTGGCGGAACGAAAAAGCCACAGGAAAAACAGAAGCCTGAAAAGAGCGCAGAGGACAGATTCATTGATGAACTCTTTGCGAAACCATCGCAGAAAGAAAAGAGTTATCTTGAAAACCCCTCTATGGCGAAGACGGAAAAATCCCGTCCGTCCGAGCCTACCTCCGGAACCAACGATCTCCGGAACGATACACGGGATAAAAAAGCTTCCCGCCCATCGGTAAGAGCACAGCTTGCTGAAATCAAGGAGGAAAGAAAAAGCACAGCGAAAGGAAAACCCACTGTGCAGAAATCGAAAACAAAAACGAAAGGAGCTAAAACGAATGGCAAATCTCGATGAGCTTTTCGGAAATGAAAAGCAGACTACTATAGAGCCGTATTCCAAAGAAGACTGGATTAAACAAAAGAATGAAAAACGAGCGCTGGCTTATGAAATGCTTGAAACGGCAAGCGAGGAACTGAATAATCCCGATTCGGTTATGGCCTATCTTGATGTTCAGAGCCGTTTTGACAGATACTCGGTAAGCAATGCACTTCTGGTCGCCTATCAGAACCCTGAAGCAACACGACTGTGTGACTCCAAGACCTGGCAGAAAAATCATGTGTTTATCAATAAGGGTGAAACCGGTATCATCATTCTTGAACCCGGCAAAGAGTATACAAGGGAGGACGGAAAAACCGTCACGCCGTATAACGCTAAAAAAGTCTTTGATATTTCACAGACCAATGCAAAGCCGAGACCGCAGAGAACCAAAACGCCCGACGCCCGTGTTATTGTCAAGGCGATGATAAAAACCTCACCCGTACCCGTTGAAATCAGCAATCAGCTTCCCGAAGAGGTTAAGGCGATTTATCAGCCCGAAGCCAAAAAGATTTTCATCAGACAGGGCTTGGACGGCGACGAAATCGTCCGTTTGCTTTCAAAAGAAATCGCATTCGCAAGACTTGATAAAGGCGGCTTCAACAGAGAAAATCTTGATTTTTCTGCTCAGGCGATTTCATATATCGTAACGTCAAGAGCCGGCTTTGAGCCTGCACCGATTACTCGGGTAAGCGAACAGTTTCTTTCGCTTTCGGCAAAAGAAAAGAGAGCCGAGTTTTCACAGATCCGTGACCATGCCAATACAATCTCCAACACAATCAATAAGGCACTTGAGGCGAAAAACAAGGAACACGGCGACAGATAAGGGGTGTTCCTGTGAGAGAAGAAAAACGAGTAATAACGGTTGACCCTTTTGAGCACGATTTGCTCATTAACGGGATCAATGAATTTCGTAACTCATTGCTCGAAGAGGAACAGCCGACGGAGGATGTTGACGAGCTGCTTATGAAAATTCTTGATGCACCGCCTCAGAAAAAGAGGAGGTTTGACCGTGAGGACAGATAAACTCTCAAAAACAAATCTCATACTTTATGCCTGCGGGTTAATTCCCGTAACATGGTTCGCACTGCTTGTTGCACCGTATCTCGGCGGCGGTCTTGTTGATATCATCAAAAACCTATCGTCAGCTTTCGGTAATCCCTTTACTATTTCCATTTGTGAGGACAGCGTAAAAACTGTCCTCATTTTTGCTATGGCATATATCCTCGGCATCGGTATTTATGTTTCCAACGATAAAAACTACCGAAGACGGGAGGAACACGGCTCGGCAAAATGGGGAAAGCCTGAAACTATACGGAAAAAGTATATGGATAAGGAAGTAACAAAAAACAAGGTTCTTACGCAGAACACGGCAATCGGTCTTGACGGAAGACAGCATAGACGAAACTTAAATGTTTTGGTATGCGGCGGTTCGGGTGCAGGTAAAACCCGATTTTACGCAAAGCCGAACATTATGCAGGCGAACACTTCCTTTATCGTGCTTGACCCAAAGGGTGAACTGCTTCGTGATACGGGCAATATGCTCAAAAAACAAGGATACGACATCAAGGTGCTTGACCTTATCAATATGGACAAAAGCGATTGCTACAATCCGTTTGTATATATCCATAACGATAATGATATTCAAAGACTTGTCACGAACCTGTTTAAGAACACAACGCCGAAAGGCAGTCAGAGCAACGACCCGTTCTGGGATCAGGCGGCAAGTATGCTGTTAAAAGCGCTTGTGTCGTTCCTTCACTATGAAGCACCGCCGGAAGAACAGAATTTTTCCATGGTTCTTGACCTTATTCGTGAAGGAGAAATCCCGGAGGAAGAGTCCGACTCACCGATAACAAGTCCGCTCGATGACATATTCGATAGGCTTGAAGCGGAAAAGCCGGATCACATTGCCCTTAAATATTACCGTTCCTATCACAGCGGCTCGGCGAAGACTTTGAAATCCATTCAGATTACGCTTCTTGCAAGGCTTGAAAAATTCAATCTGAATTTCCTTGCAAGCATGACCTGTGCGGACGAAATGGAGCTCAACAAAATCGGTGACCGAAAAACGGCGGTATTTGCTCTGATTCCCGAAAACGATACCAGCTTCAACTTTATTGTCGGTATGCTCTACACTCAGCTTTTTCAGCAGCTTTACTATCAGGCAGACTTTGTTCACGGCGGCAGACTGCCTGTTCATGTGCATTTTGTCATGGACGAGTTTGCGAACATTGCGCTTCCCGATGATTTTGACAAGTTGCTTTCCACGATGCGTTCCCGTGAAATATCCGTTTCCATTATTATACAGAATATGGCACAGCTGAAAGCCCTGTTTGAAAAGCAATGGGAATCCATTGTCGGCAACTGCGACGAATTTTTGTATCTCGGCGGTAATGAGCAGTCAACACACGAATACGTATCAAAGCTACTTGGCAAGGAAACCATTGACACAAACACCTACGGGCAGTCACGAGGCAGAAACGGCAGTTATTCGACGAACTATCAGGTGACGGGCAGAGAGCTATTAACACCCGATGAAGTGAGAATGCTTGACAACAAGTATGCTCTTCTCTTTATCCGAGGAGAAAGACCCGTTCAAGACTTGAAGTATGACATTTTGAAACACCCGAATGTCAAAGACACAACCGACGGTCAGGGTGAGAACTATGTTCACGGCTTTGGCGACTATTCAAGCTATGAGCTTTATTATGACGACTTTAAAGATATCGACATCGACGAATTACCAAAAGCCGATGTCGTTGTTTACTCGAGCGAAGAAATTGAACAATATTTATTAAATTTACAGGAGGTAGCTTATGAAGATTAAGAAAGAAAACAGAAAAACAACAAAACTGCCCTTGGCGGGCAAGACCAGAAAAGGCTTTCAGTTTTATGCCGGTGCGGTTATCTGCATGACCATGCTTGTATCTCTCGGCGTGACGGCTTTTGCGGCAGACGATCCGGTTGCCGTTGTCAACAATCTTTCCACCTTTATTTTCGGTCTGATCCGTGCTGTCGGTATGATTCTTTTGGGCTTTGGCGTGGTTCAGGTTGGTTTGTCACTGAAATCGCACGACCCGTCGCAGAGAGCAAACGGCTTTCTGACCGTTGCCGGTGGTATTATCATTACCTTTGCCAAGCAGATTCTTGACCTTATCACCGGTTAAGGAAAGGGGCGGAGCGGAGAAATCCGCTCTGCCCTGTGCACGAAGGGAGGAATCTGATGGAATCAAGTAACTGGGTCGTGCAAAATTTACAGAATGCACTATCCACATGGAACGACAAATTAAGCGAAATCTGGCTTCTCATCACACAATCACCCGAAGAGTTTAAAGACGGTACAATCTGGAATGTCATAACGAACATTCACGGAGCACTGCAAGCGATCGGTTATTCGCTGTTGGTGCTCTTTTTTGTTGTCGGTGTTATGAAAACCTGCGGCAGCTTTGCCGAAATCAAAAGACCTGAAATTGCTCTCAAGATGTTTATCCGTTTTGTTCTGGCGAAGGCGGCAATTGATTACGGTCTTGAGCTGATGATGGCGCTGTTTGATATTGTGTAGGGTATCGTAGCCAAGATAATGGCGACCTCGGGACTTGCCTCGATTGAACAAACGGTATTGCCTGATTCCATTATACAGGCAATCGAGGACAGCGGCTTCTGGGAGAGCGTGCCATTATGGGCGGTAACGCTCATCGGCAGTCTTTTTATTACGGTTTTATCGTTCATTATGATTATGACCGTGTACGGACGCTTCTTTAAGATTTATCTTTATACCGCTATTGCTCCCGTGCCGCTCTCATCCTTTGCCGGCGAGCCCTCGTCAGCAGTCGGAAAAAGCTTTATCAAGTCCTATGCGGCGGTTTGCTTAGAGGGTGCAATTATCGTTCTCGGCTGTATTATCTTCTCCCTGTTTGCCGCTTCACCGCCTGTTGTTGACGAATCGGCGGCGGCAGTCAATCAGGTGTGGAGCTATGTCGGAGAGCCGATATTTAATATGATTGTACTTGTCGGTACGGTGAAGATGAGTGACAGAGTTGTCAAAGAAATGATGGGATTGTAAAAAACTATTGACAACCCCTATTAAATAGGGTATAATGGTATCGAAAAGAAGGGATGTTGAAGTTTTATGACAAGAACATTTGTTGAGTTGCCCATGTTTCAAAAGAAATGGAAATCAATGGGACTTAATGATAAGGATCTCAGACGATTACAGGAAGAATTGGTATCTGATCCGAAAGTCGGGGCGGCAATGCAGGGAACAGGCGGAATCAGAAAAATGCGCTTTGCTTTTGAAAAGAGAGGCAAAAGCGGAAGTGTAAGAGTTATTTATGTTGATTTTGAAGTTTATGAGAAAATTTTTCTTATAACTGCATATCCTAAAAATGAGAAAGATAATTTAACTCAGGCAGAAAGAAACGAATTAAAACAGATGATTGCCATTCTTGAAAGACAGCTTGAAGAAAATGAGAGTAAGGAGGAGTGATTATGAGTTTATTTGATGAAATCAAAACAGGTTTAAACGAAGCCATTGAATATGAAAAAGGCAACCTTAAGGCAAAAACAAGCACCTTATCTATTGAACCTGTCGGAGTATTCACTTCAAGTGAAATCAAATCTATACGAAACAGTACAGGTTTAACCCAGAAATTATTTGCAAAATATATGGGTGTATCTGTAAAAACTGTTGAAGCATGGGAAGCCGGACGCAATCATCCTGACGGAGCTGCTTGCAGACTTCTTTCTTTGACCAAAAAAGACCCTTCTTTTCCTGTAAATTCCGGAATTGTAAGCTTATAAATGCTGATTTCGAGTCGCTGTAATGAGATACAGTGGCTCTTTTTTTAGTCAAAAAGAATTGTTGCCCCAAAATCACAAAAAATTAACATCTGAAAACTCAAAGTTATATAACGCTTTTCGTCAGAACTATTATTCAATTTTCTGACGAATTTTTTATTGGAGGAATGTTGTTGGAAGTAAAAATTAACCGCGAAATACGCGATTACAGCGAAGCTGTGTATTTCGGTTTGAATCTTCGGCAGTTCGTGTTTTCGGTATTGGCCTGCGGTGTTGCAGTCGGACTGTACTTTCTTCTGAAACCGTTTTTCGGGATTGAAACCCTCAGTTGGGTATGTATCCTCGGTGCGGCTCCTTTTGCAGCCATAGGCTTTTTTCAGTATCACGGAATGTCGGCGGAAAAGGCATTGATCGTTTATCTGAAAAGCGAAATCCTGACGCCGAAAGAATTGAAATTTGTTTCAAAAAACTATTATGACAACATGGAAAGGAGTGGTGACGATTATGTTCGACCTGATAGGCGCAATCAAAAAGAAAACAGGACTCGGAGATTTGCTCGGGGACGGAATGACGGTTCCGAAATCCGTTCAGGACGTCATTAAAATTGACGCTGTTTATCCCGACGGCATTTTTATGACCGGTAAGGACCGATACTCGAAAACCTACAAGTTTACCGATATTAACTATGCCGTTTCAAGCAAAGAGGATAAGGAAGCCGATTTTTTACGATACAGCGAGATGCTAAACTCGCTTGAAAACGGTGTTTCCAGTCAGATAACCATTATCAACCGTAAGCTGAAAAACAACGAGCTCAAGCAAATGGCGCTGATTGAAAATGCAAACGACGGAAAGGATAAATACCGAAAAGAAATCAATGATATGCTGACAATGATTGCAAACGGAGCGAATGCAATTGTTCAGGATAAATATGTAACGCTCACCGTGCAGAAAAAATCGGCACAGGAAGCGCAAAGTCATTTTAACCGTGTGGGTGCGGATCTGATTGCTCATTTTTCAAGGCTCGGTTCCAAATGCACCGAGCTTGACTTGACGGAGAGGCTTCGCATTATTCACGATTTTTGCAGACCGAAAGAAGCGGCGGATTATCATTTTGATTTGAGAGATACCATGCAGAAAGGGCAGAGCTTCAAGGACTATATTGCCCCTGACGGTTTTGAATTCAAGTCCGACTATTTCAAGGTCGGCGACCGATTCGGCAGGGTACTTTTTATCCGTGATTATCCGTCATATATCAAAGACAGCGTTGTGTGGGAGCTGACCGATACCAACAGAAATATGATATTCAACTTTGATATTATCCCGGTGTCAACGCAGGAGGCGCAGAAGTTCGGCGAAAAACAGGCGCTCGGTATTGAAACCAATATTGCGAACTATCAGCGAAAGCAGAACGCAAACAACAACTATACCTCGGTGATTCCCTATGACCTTGAACAGCAGAGAAAAGAGGTCAGAGAGTTTCTTGATGACCTTACCACCCGTGACCAGAAGATGTTCAAGGTCGTGATTACCTTAATGCACACGGCAGATACGCTTGAACAGCTCAACAGCGATACGGAAGCCATTCAGGCGACGGGCAGAAAGCACATGTGTCAGATTGGCGTTCTGAAATATCAGCAGCTTGACGGTTTTAATGCTACACTCCCGATCGGTATCAACAAGATTGAGGCAAGGCGTACTCTTACAACAGAGAGCCTTGCTGTTTTTATGCCCTTTAATGTGCAGGAAATTCAGCACGACGGCGGTGTTTTCCAAGGGGTGAATGTCATCTCGAAGAATATGATTATTGTCAACCGTAAATTCCTGCTCAACGGCAACTGCTTTATTCTCGGTGTATCGGGTTCCGGTAAGTCTTTTACGGCGAAAGAGGAAATGGTAAATCTTCTGCTTTCTACCAATGCCGATGTTATGATTATTGACCCCGAGCGAGAGTATTCCGCATTGGTTGAAGCAATGGGCGGTCAGGTGGTTGAGCTTTCGGCAAAGAGCAAAAATCATATCAACTGTCTTGATATTAACAAGGAGTATGCAGACGGTGCAAGTCCGCTCGCTTTGAAAGCTGAGTTTGTGCTTTCTCTGTTTGAACAGGTTATGGGCAAAGACGGTATCGGTGCTATTGAAAAGTCAATCATTGACCGTTGCCTTGCGGCGGTTTACAAGAACTATATCAAGCGAAACTATACGGGCAAGGTTCCGACACTTGTTGAATTATGCAATGAATTAAGAAAACAGCCCGAACCCGAAGCCACAGAATTGGCAACGGCAATGGAGTTGTTCGCCTCCGGTTCTCACAGTACCTTTGCCCAAAAGACGAATGTCAACATTGAGAATCGACTGATCTGTTACGATATCCTGGAGCTTGGCAGTCAGCTGATGCCCATCGGTATGCTGGTTGTCCTTGACAGTATTCTCAACCGTATTACAAGAAACCGGGCAGAGGGCAAGGAAACATATATCTTCATTGATGAGATATATCTGCTTTTCCAGCACGAATACTCAGCAAACTTCTTATTCACGCTCTGGAAGCGTGTCAGAAAGTATGGAGCATACTGTACCGGTATCACACAGAATGTCGATGACCTTTTGCAAAGCCATACGGCAAGAACGATGCTTGCAAACTCTGAGTTTATCATTATGCTCAATCAGGGCAGTACGGACAGAGAAGATCTTGCAAATCTTTTGCAGATCAGCGAAACCCAGATGACGCATATCACAAATGTTGAAGTCGGTCACGGTCTTGTTAAGGTCGGTTCGGCTCTTGTGCCGTTTGAAAGAAAGTTCCCGAAGAATACGGAACTTTACCGTTTGATGAGCACCAAGATGATTGAATAAAAACAGCTGTGCGAACCGAGGGTTAATCTCGGTTCGCACAGTTGGTTCGGAGTAGTCGACAAACTGGAATTTGTCTTAGTCATCGCTTGTCAAATGCCATCCATTACTACGATGAACTGGATACCCGTATTCTTTACCAGCCCACTTTATTTTCCCGATAGCATTATCAAATCTATTTAGAAGGTTCCAACAATAATTTCTGTAATCTAAATCCAAATTCGGATTATTATAATCCTGCTGAACGAGTTTTCTTGCTGCCTCAAGTTCCTCAAGATTGGCTCTTTCAAACCATTTTGAGCTATATAAATCCCCCTTTTCTATTTGTATTTTGAGTGTATTCCACAATTCTGTTATTGCTTCCTTATTCTTTAAGCCTAAAGCAGTGGCTAAGACGGCAGTTACACTAATTCCGGTTAAGAGAAGCTGCGTTTTATGTTCTTTTACCCAAGCAATAAAACCTTTTCTATCGGCAACTTCCTCTGTTATTTCCTCCGTTGTTTTTTCTTTATCCATAGTTTATTCTCCCTGATTCATTTCTAAAAATCCGATTTATCTCTCGAATAGTTTACATATTTTATTTTACACACCAATGAAAACAAAATCAATAAGGAAGGTGAATTTTTGAGAAAAACAATAAAAACAAAAGAAGTAGTTAAAGATATCAAGGCTCACGATGCTACTGTAAATCTCGGAGACCGAATGAAAAATATCGGTGTCAAGACAAAAGAAACCATTAATGAAAACGCCAATCAAACGGACAATGTTTCTCCTGAACAGTATGCAGCCGACAAGGTGTCAGAAGCCATGAAGTCAGGTGTGGAAAGTGCTGCTGTCGGTACAGAAAAAGCAGTCCGGAAAGGTGCCGGAAAAGCTAAAGAGAAAATCAAAGACAAAATTGCAGAGAAAAAGGAAAAAGCCAATTCTGTAAATCCGGCTGATGATGTTCTAGCAAAAGATGTGCAGGCAGATAACAAAGAGTTGACAGCAGATGATAAAAAGCCATCTTCACCAAAAGAAGAATCTGCACAACCTAAACCTTCTGGCAGAGCAGAAAAAACATCTGAATCTGCTAAGCATCAGCTCGATAAAAAGACTGCACAGAAAAAATTAGACAAGGGTAATGCAAAAGCGGTAAAGGAAAAACAAGATATTCCTTTTGTCAAGGAAAATACGCTAGTGCCGCCTAAAGTCCAACAACAGACAGAAG
>JBJEOJ010000073.1:0-2913 GCA_051880655.1 Acutalibacteraceae bacterium
TGGAGTGTGGAGTGTGGAGTTAACCTCATTTTAAAGTTTGTGCAGTAGGGACACGGCGTGCCGTGTCTGCACAAAGCATCAGAATAACTCCTACGGTTAAAATGTTACATAATATAAGTAAATATAATTTTAATAAGGAACTCCGTTAAAATTTTCAGCAGAAATTTTCAAGTTGAAACAACTCCACACTCCAAATTCCACACTCCAAACTGATAAAAGCTCCACACTAAAATAAACTATATCACTTTTTTATCAGAAAAACAACAAAATTTTGATATTTTATACGGAAAAATTATATAATTATCGATCAATCTTATGTAAAATAGTATTGTTGAATTTATACGCTGAGGTGAATGTTATGAAACACTCTGAAATTGTGTCAAAAATGACGCTGGAACAAAAAGCGGATTTTGTTTCCGGCTATGACTATTGGCATCTTGAAAAAAGCGATGAACTCGGATTGCCGCAAATTATGGTAACCGACGGACCGACAGGTCTGAGAAAGAAAAATCCGGACGGAAACAGTGTCGGTCTCGGAAATTCATATCCCGCAACCTGCTTTCCGACTTCGGCAACGGTTGCTTCAAGCTGGGATCTTGATTTGATCCGGCAAGAGGGTGAGGCCCTCGGCGAAGAATGTCTGAAAGAACAAGTTTCGGTTCTGCTCGGACCGGGCGTAAACATTAAGCGTGCGCCCACCTGCGGAAGAAACTTTGAATATTTTTCGGAAGATCCTTATCTTTCAGGTAAGTGCGCCGCCGCATGGATCAACGGCGTTCAGAGTAAAGGTGTCGGCACATCGCTCAAGCATTTTGCCGCAAACAGCCAGGAAGCATACAGAATGGTTGTCAACGAAGTTGTTGACGAAAGAGCGATGAGAGAGCTTTATCTGACTGCGTTTGAAATTGCCGTCAAAGAAGCACAGCCATGGACGATTATGAATTCCTATCCGAGAGTCAACAGTGTTTATGCATCGGAGAGTGTTGAAAATCAGCAAAAAATCGCACGAGGTGAATGGGGCTTTGACGGTCTGTTCATGACAGACTGGGGCTCATCGGTTGACAGAGTTCCCGGACTTATTGCCGGCACGGACCTTGAAATGCCGTCGAGCGGAACACTGAACAAAACAAAAATTATGGAAGCGGTTAGAAAAGGCGAGCTGGACGAAGCGATTCTTGACGAAAGAGTAGATGCCGTTGTTGATTTGATTTTAAAATCAAAGCCTGCGCTTGAAGAAAAGCACAGCTTTGATGTGGAAGCGCACCATGCAACGGCACTGAAAATTGCGGAAAATTCCATGCAGCTTCTCAAAAACGAAGATAACATTCTTCCGCTGAAAAAGGGCGCAAGAGTTGCCGTAATCGGTGAAATGGCGGTTTCTCCGCGTTTTCAGGGTGCCGGCTCATCGGTAGTCAATCCCATCAAGCCGATTGAAAATGCATTTGTAAATCTCAAAGCGATGGGCGTTCATGTCACCTATTCAAAAGGCTATGACAAGAGCAAAGATGAAATTGATGCAAAGCTTTTTGTGCAAGCGGTTAAAACTGCAAAAAATGCCGATGTTGCCGTTGTTTTCGCAGGACTGACAGAAGAGTTTGAAGGCGAGGGTTATGACAGACTCAGCATTGAAATGCCCAACTGCCACAATGTTCTCATTTCCGAGGTGGCAAAAGCAAACCCGAACACGGTTGTTGTTCTTGCCGGCGGCAGTGTTGTCAGAATGCCGTGGATTCATGAAGTAAAGGGACTTCTCAATTCAGGCCTTGGCGGTCAGGCAAGCGGCAAGGCGGTTGCAAGAATTCTCACGGGAGAGGTTAATCCGAGCGGTAAAACGACTGAAACTTATCCGCTTTGCGAAAGCGATAATCCGACATACGGAAATTATCCCGGCGGTCCTGTGACATCTGAGCATCGTGAAAGCGTATATATCGGTTACAGATATTACGACACAGCCAAAAAAGACGTTCTTTTCCCGTTCGGCTTCGGTCTTTCTTATACCGAGTTTAAATACAGCTCAATGCGTGTTTCAAAGAAAAACATAAAAGATACCGACAAGGTTACCGTTTCGTTCAAGATAAAAAACGTCGGAAGCGTTGCCGGAGCAGAAGTGGCTCAGCTTTATGTTGCCGACAAAGAGGCAACAATTTTCCGCCCCGAAAAGGAACTCAAAGCGTTCACAAAGGTATATCTTGAGCCCGGTGAAGAAACAAGCGTTAAATTTACGCTTTCAAAAAGAGCGTTTTCGTTCTTTAATGTCAACACGCATGATTGGTGCGTTGAAAGCGGCGAATTTGAAATTCTTGTCGGCGCTTCAAGCAGAGATATTAAACTCAAAAGTGTTATCAATGTTGAAGCATCACAGGAATGTGAAATTCCCGATTACAGAAAGAGTGCTCCGGCATATTATGATGACCTTGAAAATATTACCCGTGAAGATTTTGCCGCAGTTTACGGCGAGCTTCCTGCACAGAAGCGTGACCCGAAAAGCAAAATTGACATTTATTGCTGTCTTGATGATGCCCGTGAAACAAAATGGGGCGGCATCATCTGCAATATGATCAATAAAATTATGACCGGTTTCGGCTCTGATGCAAACGGCGACGGAAAAATGATTGCGGCAATGGCGACGCAGATTCCGATTCGAAACTTTGTTTCGATGTCTATGGGTGTTTTCACGCCCGAAATGGCACAGGGTCTGATTGATATTCTCAATGACGATGCTTCATCGCTTGCGGGTGTCGGAAAAATCATAAAAGGCATACCGCAGGCGATTGCAAAAGTTCCGATGCTGATTCATTCAATTTAAAGCAATACATAAAAATCCGGCAGTGATTCAGGAAAGAGTCACTGCCTTTTTATGGTTCTTCACGGAAAGTTAGGGGATGAGTTTCTAACAGAAGGCAGAGAAAGGTA
>JBJEOJ010000074.1:0-14396 GCA_051880655.1 Acutalibacteraceae bacterium
AAGTCCTTAAAAACGGGGCTGTCGCTCTTCATTTTGCCGATTTGCGACAGCCCCTTTTTTGTTATATAATATGAAAACCGTCCGAAGCAACTGTCTTTCGGGCGGTTTTGTATATGGTAATGTATTTATTTTGCTTTCGATTCGCAGTAAATGCAGCGGTAAACCATGTTTTCTCTGTCGGTAAGCTTGAAAACATGGTCAAGCTCCTGCTCGGTAGTGGTAATACAGCGAGGATTTTTACATCTGATGACATTGGTGATTCTTTCAGGCGGCTTCAGGTCAGTCATTTTTGTGTTTACGCCGTTTCTGATAATGTTAACCGTAACGCCGGGGTCAACATAGCCGAGGATGTCAAAATCAAGGTCAATCACATCGTCAATTTTGATGATGTCCTTTTTGCCCATTTTGACGCTGTTTGCGTTTTTGATGATAGCAACGGAGCAGGAAAGCTCGCCGAGATGCAAAATGTTATAAAGCTCCATGCCCTTGCCTGCTTTGATATGGTCAATGACAATTCCGTTTTCAATGGGGTTAATTACCATCTCACTGCACCTCCAGAAGCTTCAAAATAAGCGCCATTCTCATATATTTTCCGTTAAGCACCTGCTTGAAATAGCAGGCTCTCGGGTCATCGTCAACCGCAACGGAAATTTCGTTTACTCTCGGCAGCGGATGCATGATGCACATATCGCTTTTTGCACCGACAAGCTTTTCGGGGGTGAGAATATAGCTGTCTTTAAGCCTTATATAATCCTGCTCGTTAAAGAAGCGTTCCTGTTGAACTCTTGTCATATAAAGAATGTCAAGGTCGCCGATTACTTCTTCAAGGTTGGTGGTTTCAACATAATCAAGATTTTTTGCATCAAGCAGTTCTTTTTTAATATAGCCCGGAACGGTAAGCTCCGGCGGTGAAATCAGAACGAACCTGATGTTTTTATATCTTGAAAGAGCGCCAAGAAGCGAATGAACGGTTCTTCCGAATTTCAAATCGCCGCAAAAACCGACCGTAAGACCGTCAAAGCCGCCTTTTTCACGCTTAATGGTCAGCAGATCGGCAAGTGTCTGCGTCGGGTGATTGTGTCCGCCGTCGCCTGCATTGATAATCGGCACGGAGGCTTTCATGCTTGCAACAAGCGGTGCGCCCTCTTTCGGGTGACGCATGGCGATTATGTCTGCATAGCAGCTGACAACACGAACGGTATCGGAAACGCTTTCGCCCTTTGATGCGGAACTGCTGCTTGATTCCGAAAAGCCGAGTACCTGTCCGCCGAGTTCATACATGGCCGCTTCAAAAGAAAGCCTTGTTCTTGTTGACGGTTCAAAAAACAGCGTTGCAAGCTTTTTTCCCTCGCATTTGTGCGCATATTTTTTGCCGTCTGCAATTATATCAAGAGCAGTTTCAATCAAAGAATCAATTTCTTCTGTTGAAAGGTCAAGAATATCAATCACACTTCTCATTTTTTCACGCTCCGATCCAGCTTTCATCGCTCGGATTGTTTCTGAATTTGATAAGCTTTGCAATGTCTTCTTTTTTGATATAGCCGTTTTCGGCGGCAACTTCTGCAATGCAGTCAAAGTTTGTAAGGCTGACATTTTTCACGTCTGCTTCTTTCAGACGGTCAAGACCTTTCTGCATGCCGTAGGTGAAGATGCTGACGATGCCGAGAACTTCTGCGCCGGCTTCTCTGAGAACGTTAACAACCTCAATGACGCTTCCGCCCGTTGAAATGAGGTCTTCAACAACAACCACTTTCTGACCTTTTTCAAGCTTTCCTTCAATCTGATTCTGTCTGCCGTGGTCTTTTGCGCCCGAACGGACGTAACCCATCGGAAGACCGAGAATTTCGGCGGCAATGGCGGCGTGCGCAATGCCGGCAGTTGAAGTACCCATCAGCACTTCGCAGTCGGGATATTCCGCTTTTACGGTTTCGGCAATTTTGCTTTCAACCAATGTTCTTTTTTTCGGTGCGGTGAGAATAAGTCTGTTGTCGCAATAAACAGGGCTTTTGATTCCGCTTGCCCAGGTAAAGGGCTCCTGCGGACGGAAAAAAACCGCCTGAATTTCAAGCAAAGCTTCTGCAATTTGTTTTTGTGTGTCTGTCATAAATCAATCTTCCTTTCTTTGAAGTATTAAATTCTTTTCTTATCCTACAAATTCGCTGACGCAGCGTCTGTATGCGGCTACGGGGTCAGCCGCCTGGGTAATGGGTCTTCCGACAACAATATAATCCGAGCCGAGCTCTTTTGCTTTGGCAGGGGTTGTCACTCTGACCTGATCTGCCGTTTCACCGTCTGCAAATCGCACACCCGGTGTTACGGTCAGAAACTCTTTGCCGCAAACCGAATGAACCTTTCCGCTTTCAAGCGGTGAGCAGACAACACCGTCAAGTCCTGCTTCTTCGGCACATTTGGCATAGTGCATAACAACTTCGTCAATCGGTTTTTCAATCAAAAGATCACTTTTCATTCTTTCTTCGCTTGTGGAAGTCAGCTGTGTTACGGCAATGAGAAGTGGTCTTGTTCCGTCGGGTCTTGTCAGCCCCTCGAGTGCGGCTTCCATCATTGATTTTGTTCCGCCTGCGTGAAGATTGCACATATCAACATCAAGCTTGGAAAGCACTGCCATTGATTTTTTCACCGTGTTCGGAATATCGTGAAGCTTTAAATCAAGAAAGATTTTGTGCCCTCTTTTTTTAATTTCACGAACGATTTCGGGACCTGCCGAATAGAAAAGCTCCATGCCGATTTTTACATAAGGCTTTTCTTCTTTGAACTTGTCAAGAAACGACAGACATTCCTCTTTGCCTGCAAAATCGCAGGCGATGATTACATCTTTACCCATCAGTGTGCGCCTCCTATAATTTCTTTTAAATCTTTTATGCCGTATTTTTCCATGACGGCGGGCAAATTTTCAATAATCTTTTTGCTTGCAAACGGGTCAATCAGATTTGCTGCGCCGACCTGCACCGCCGTGGCACCGGCAAGCATCATTTCAATCACATCTTCTGCGCTGTCAACGCCGCCCATGCCGACAATCGGAATTTTCACTGCATCATAAACCTGATAGACCATTCGCAATGCGACCGGGAAAATGGCACTGCCCGAAAAGCCGCCCATTTTGTTGGCAACCACCGGTCTTTTGGTTTTCAAATCAATTCTCATGCCTAAAAGCGTATTAATCAGTGAGATTCCGTCTGCTCCCGCTTCTTCGCAGGCGCAGGCGATTTGTGTAATATCCGTAACATTCGGCGAAAGCTTAATCAGCACCGGCTTTGTTGTGACGGCTTTGACCGCCTTTGTCACTTCAAAAGCGGATTTCGGGTCAACGCCGAAGCTCATACCGCCGCCGTGAACATTCGGACAGCTGATGTTGACCTCAAGCCAGCCGACCTGCTCGCATTTGTCGATTTTTTCACAACAATATACATAATCGTCAACCGAAAAGCCGCTGATGTTTGCCATGACTTTTTTATGAAAGCATTTTGAAAGCTTGGGCAGTTCTTCACTTATGACCTTTTCCACACCCGGATTTTGCAGACCGACGGAATTGATCATTCCGCTTTCACATTCTGCAATTCTCGGTGTCGGATTGCCGAAGCGAGGCTCTTTTGTTGTACCCTTGAACGAAAACGTTCCGAGCACATTGATATCATAAATTTCCGCAAATTCATAGCCGAAGCCGAAAGTGCCCGAAGCAGGAATTACGGGATTATCAAGCCCGATGCCGCAAAGAGAAACCTTTGTGTTTACCATATGATCTCCTCCTTTTCAAGCACAGGCCCGTCTTTGCAGATTCGTTTGTTGCCGTATTTTGTTTTGCATGAACAGCCCATGCAGGCACCGAAGCCGCAGCCCATTCTTTCTTCAAAGCTGAACTGACCGTCCGTTTCGGTGCTGTGATAAACGGCTTTGAGCATCGGCTCGGGACCGCAGCAATAAAAATAGCTGTAAGAACCGACAAGGCTGAGCGCATCGGTCACAAAGCCTTTGATTCCCATGCTGCCGTCTACCGTTGCGATGAAAACCTTGGCACCGAGTTTTTCAAATTCTTCTTTATAGAAAACTTCTTCCTTTTTGTTAAAGCCGAGAATCACGCTGACTTTTTTTCCTTCACCGACAAGGTCTTTGCAAAGCCGGAACATCGGCGGAACACCTGCTCCGCCGCCGATGAGAAGCGGAAAACTTCCGCTTTTTGTTTCATCATAGCCGTTGCCGAGCCCTGTGAGCAAATCAAGCTTTTCGCCTTTTTCAAGCACGCTCATTTTTTCGGTGCCTCTGCCCACGGTTTTATAAATCAGCGTCAGGCGGTCTTCTTCTAAGTTGCAAACCGAAATCGGTCGTCTGAGAAAGAAGCCGTCAAGCCTGATGTTCACAAACTGCCCTGCTTTGATTTCTTCGGTGTTGCCGGCAAGAACCATTTCAAAGGTTTTTTCGGCAATTTGTCTGTTTGAAATGATACTGAAAATTTCCTGTTTCATTTTCCACCTCAGATTGTTGAAACACCTATTGTTGTTTCTTCAAGAACATCAAGAAGAACTTTTACGGTGTCAAGCGAAGAGAACATGGTGACGTTATTTTCAACGGCACAGCGGCGGATAATATAGCCGTCTGTTTCCTCGGAAACGGAGTTGACATCACGGGTGCTGATAACATAGGTCACATAGCCCTGACGAAGCGAATAAAGAATTTCTTCACTGCCCTCGGAAAGCTTTGCCTTGACCCTTGTTCGGATTCCGTGCGATTTGAGGAATTTTGCCGTTCCTGCCGTGGCTTCAATGTTAAAGCCGAGGTCATAGAATCTCTTGATAAGCGGCAAAGCTTCGTCCTTGTCTGCATCGGCAACGGTAACGAGCACCGTTCCGTAATTTGCAACCTTTGTTCCCGAAGCCTGAAGTGCTTTGAGAAGCGCTCTTGTCAGCTTTTTGTCATAGCCGATTGCTTCACCGGTTGATTTCATTTCGGGCGAAAGCGTTGCGTCAATGCCGGTGATTTTTGAAAATGAAAATGCGGGAACTTTAACATACCATCTGTCTTTTTCTTTCGGATAAATTTCGGTAAATCCCTGTTCTTTCAGGCTCTTGCCCAGAATGACAAGCGTTGCGATGTCGGCAAGCGGATAGCCTGTTGCTTTGGAAAGGAACGGAACTGTTCTTGAAGAACGGGGATTGACTTCGATGATATAGACGTCTTCGTTTTTGTCAACGATGAACTGAATGTTGAAAAGTCCCACAATGCCGATGCCGAGACCGAGCTTTTTGGTATAATCAAGCATGGTTTCCTTAACCTTTTGCGAAACGCTGAAAGTCGGATAAACGCTGATGGAGTCGCCCGAGTGAACACCGGTTCTTTCAACGTGCTCCATAATGCCGGGAACAAAAACATCTGTTCCGTCGCAGACGGCATCAACCTCAAGCTCTTTGCCGACGATATATTTATCAACCAGAACGGGCTGATCTTCGTTGATTTCAACGGCACTTTTGAGGTAAGTGCGAAGTGACTGTTCGCAGGCAACAATCTGCATGGCTCTGCCGCCGAGAACATAACTCGGGCGCACAAGCACGGGATAGCCGATTTCTTCCGCCGCCTTAACACCGTCTTCAATGTTGGTAACGGCTCTGCCTTTCGGCTGGGGAATGTTAAGCTCTTCCATGATTTTTTCAAAAGCATCACGGTTTTCGGCTCTTTCAATTGCTTCAAAATCAGTGCCGATAATCTTTACGCCGCGCTGCATGAGAGACTCGGCAAGATTGATTGCTGTCTGACCGCCGAGTGAGGTGATAACACCCATAGGCTTTTCAAGTTCGATGATGTTCATCACATCTTCGGTTGTCAGCGGCTCAAAATAAAGCTTGTCGCTTGTTGTGTAATCGGTGGAAACCGTTTCGGGGTTGTTGTTGATGATAATGGCTTCAATGCCGAATTTTTTAATGGTCATAACGGCGTGAACGGTGGAATAATCGAATTCAACGCCCTGACCGATTCGAATCGGTCCCGAACCGAGAACAACAATTTTCTTTTTGTCGGTCACAACCGATTCGTTTTCGTCTTCATAGGTCGAATAGAAATAAGGAATATACGATTCAAACTCGCTTGCGCAGGTGTCAATCATTTTATAAACCGGGAAAATTTTGTTTTGCTTTCTCATTTCCCAAACGGCTGTTTCGTCAACATTCCAGACTCCGGCAATGTATTTATCGGAAAAGCCCATTTTCTTGGCTTCTTTGAGAACGGTAAGACTGTTTTTGTTTTCTTTGAGAACGGTTTCAAATTCAACAATGTTTCTGAACTTTTCAACAAAGAACAAATCAATTTTTGTTGCACTGCAAATTTTACCGATGTCGGCGCCTCGTCTTAAAAGCTCGGCAATGGCAAAAATTCTGTCGTCCGTTCCGATTCTGATATAGTCCATAAGCTCTGATGTTTCATAGCTGTCAAATTTTTTCAGATAAAGATGGCAAACGCCGATTTCAAGTGAACGGATTGCTTTAAGCAAACTTTCTTCCATGGTTCTTCCGACCGACATAACCTCGCCCGTGGCTTTCATCTGGGTGCTGAGTTTGTTGGAAGCCGAAGCAAATTTATCAAACGGAAAGCGTGCAATTTTTGTAACAACATAATCGAGCGTCGGCTCAAAGCTTGCCGGCGTATTGGCAATTGCAATTTCGTCAAGCGTCATGCCGACGGCAATTTTTGCCGAAACTCTTGCAATCGGATAGCCGCTTGCTTTGGAAGCAAGCGCCGAAGAGCGTGAAACTCTGGGATTGACCTCAATGAGATAATAATTAAACGACTGCGGGTCAAGCGCAAACTGAACGTTGCAGCCGCCCTCAATTTTCAGCGCGCGGATAATTTTCAGCGCACTGTCGCGAAGCAGGTGATATTCCTTGTTTGTCAGCGTCTGGCTCGGTGCAACAACAACGCTGTCGCCCGTGTGAATACCGACCGGGTCAATGTTTTCCATGTTACAGATTGTGATTGCGGTATCGTTTGCATCACGCATAACTTCATATTCGATTTCTTTATAGCCCTTGATGCTTTTTTCAACAAGCACCTGACCGACCGGCGAAAGCTTCAGCGCATTTTTCATAATGTCGCAAAGTTCTTTTTCGTCGTCGGCAAAGCCGCCGCCTGTTCCGCCGAGCGTAAATGCGGGACGAAGCACAACGGGATAGCCGATTTCTTCCGCCGCTTTTTTTGCTTCCTCAATGGAATGGGTAATGATGGACGGCAAAACCGGTTCGCCCAGCTGCTCGCAAAGTTCCTTGAACAGTTCTCTGTCTTCGGCGCGCTCAATGCTTTCGCTGCTTGTTCCGAGCAGTTCAACCTGACATTCATCAAGAACGCCCTTTCTTGCAAGCTGCATGGCAAGGTTCAGACCTGTTTGTCCGCCGATTCCGGGCAAAATGGCGTCCGGTCTTTCATATCGGAGAATTTTTGCAACATATTCAAGCGTCAGCGGCTCCATATATACCTTGTCGGCAATGACGGTGTCTGTCATGATGGTTGCCGGGTTTGAGTTGACAAGAACAACCTCATAGCCCTCTTCGCGAAGCGCAAGGCAGGCCTGCGTTCCGGCATAGTCAAATTCAGCCGCCTGACCGATTACAATCGGACCCGAGCCGATAACAAGCACTTTTTTAATATCTGTTCTTTTAGGCATTTTTGTTTTCCTCCATGTTTCTAAGGAATATATCAAAAAGATAAGCACTGTCCTGCGGACCGGGTGCGCTTTCGGGGTGATACTGAACGCTGAAAACCTTATCCTTTTCGCTTTTTACACCCTCAACGGTGTTGTCAAGCAGATTGATATGTGTCACTTCAAGACCTGTGCCCGCAAGGCTTTTTTCGTCAACGGCATAGGAATGGTTCTGGCTTGTGATTTCAATTTTACCTGTTTCAAGGTTTTTGACCGGGTGATTTCCGCCTCTGTGGCCGAATTTAAGCTTATAGGTTTTTGCGCCGTAAGCAAGGCTTATCATCTGATGACCGAGGCAGATTCCGAAAATGGGAAGCTTTCCTTTGAGGTTTCTGACAAGTTCAATAACCGACTGCACATCTTCCGGGTCTCCCGGACCGTTTGAAAGAAAAAGTCCGTCCGGCGAAAGGGCAAGCACCTGCTCTGCCGTTGCATTATAAGGCATAATCGTCACATTGCAGCCGCGCTTGTTGAGGCTTCTGATGATGTTGAGCTTGATGCCGCAGTCAATTGCAACAACGTCATATTTATGGTTCGGTGTTCTGGAATACCAACGCTTTTTGCAGCTTACAAAAGGCACGGCGTCGGTCGGAACGGGAGTGTTTCTGATAATTTCAAGTCCCTGCTCAATTGTGGTTTCGGGATTCGTAATCAGCACTCTTCTTGAACCCAGATCACGGATTGACCTTGTAATTTTTCTTGTGTCAACACCCGAAATTCCCGGAATGTGATATTCCTCCATGGTTTCCGAAAGCGTTTTTGTATAGCGGAAGTTGCTCGGTGAATCGCAGTATTCACGAACGATCAGACCGCCGATGGTGGGCGTTTTGGTTTCATAGTCTTCATCGGTGATTCCGTAGTTTCCAATCAGCGGATAAGTCATCACAACCGCCTGATAGGTATAAGACGGGTCGGAAACGATTTCCTGATAGCCGACCATGGAGGTGTTAAAAACAATTTCGCACACCTTGTCGTCAAGCGAACCGAACGCATAGCCGTAATATTCGCTTCCGTCTTCCAAAATGATTTTTCTGTCAAATTCTCTTAACATAATTTCTTCCTTTCTTGCAATCTTAACCGAAAATGATTTTTCCGTTTACCATTGTCATTTTACATTTTCCGAAAACCGTTTCTCCCTCGAACGGGGTTGCTTTACCCATTGAAAGAAAATCGGTGCTGTTGATATTATATTCTTCGTTTAAATCAAACACCGTTAAATCTGCGCTGTTTCCGACTTTTATTTCTGCACCGATTCCGAAGCGCTTTTTTGCGTTGGTGTTCAGAAGCTCCATAAGCTTTTCAAGTGGTATTATGCCCGTCTTAACAAGCTTTGTATAACAAACCGCAAAAGCCGTTTCCAGTCCCACAACACCCATCAGGCTTTTTTCAAGTCCTTTTGATTTTTCTTCTTTGCTGTGCGGCGCATGGTCGGTTGCAATCATATCAATCGTTCCGTCCTTGATGCCTTCAATAAGTGCAAGCCGGTCGCTTTCGCTTCTTATCGGCGGATTCATTTTAAATCTGCCGTCCTCCTGAAGCTGACTGTCGTTCATGGTCAGGTAATGCGGACCGGTTTCGCAGGTAATGTCAACGCCCTGCGCCTTTGCGTTTCGAATCAGTTCAACACTTTCCTTGCAGGATATGTGGCAGACATGATAAGAGCAGCCTGTTTTTTTGCAAAGCTCAATATCTCTTGCAATCGGTCCGAACTCGCTTTCGCTGCAGATTCCTTTGTGACCGTGTTTTTTTGCGTATTCTCCGTCATGGATATAGCCGCCGAAAAGCAGGCTGTTATCTTCACAGTGGGCGGCAATGATTTTGCCGAGGCTTTTTGCTTTTTCCATTGCCTTTTGCATCATTTCTTCGCTTTGCACGCCCCTGCCGTCATCGGAAAAGCCGCAGACAGCGTCCGCCATATCGTCCATATCGGAAAGCTCGCTTCCGTTTTCGCCTTTTGTGATGGTGCCGTAAGGATAAACATGAACCAAAGCGGTGTTTCTGATGATTTCAAGTTGCTCTTCAAGGTTTTCTTTGCTGTCGGGGCACGGCTTTAAATTCGGCATGGCACAAACGCTTGTGTAACCGCCGTGAGCAGCCGCAGCCGTTCCTGTCTTTATGGTTTCCTTATAAGAAAAACCCGGTTCACGAAGATGAACATGCACATCTGTGAAACCGGGAAAAATAAATAAATCATCAAATGAAAAAGCAGCGGCACCGTCACACTGAATATTTTTTGAAATTTCAGTTATGAAACCGTCGCAAATAAGAATATCGGTTTTTTCAAAGGAGCCGTTAACAAAAGCTGTTGCGCCTTTCAACAAATATTTCATCGTTGTTCTCCTTTCTTCTGCTTTTTAATATCGAGTTATTATATCATATGCCAAAGCGTGCTGTCAACCGAAAGAAGCGAAAATAAATTGACAGATATTTTGAATTCTTATCGGCTTTTTATGTTGACATTGACAGATGACAAAAGCTATAATAAAAGAAATGAAACTTATTTTTTTCAGGGGGATTTTTCATGGAAAAACAAATGAAATTCAAGGAAGTGGCCGCTTATTCGTTGGGACTTTTCGGCTTTCAGGCGATTGTCGGCTTTCTCAACTCCTATCAGGCTGAATTTTATCATTCACAAATGGCGGCAAACCTTGCCGTTGTGGGAATTTTAATTCTTGTTGTCAAAATTGTTTCGGCAATTTTTGACCCGATTGTCGGAAACATGATTGAACGAAAAAACAGCCCCAAAGGCAAGCTCAAACCGTTCATCGCTTATTCCATCATTCCGCTTGCGATAATGACGGTTGTGCTTTTCATCAAAGTACCGCTTAGCGGCACCGCTCTTTATGCTTACATATTCATCACTTTCCTGTTGTGGAGTATGGCAATGACGCTCGGCGATGTTCCGTCTCAGGGCATTGCCGCCGTTCTGACGCCGAATCCCGACGAAAGAACCAATGTCATTTCCATTGCCAACACCTTAAAGCAAATCGGCTTTTCCGCCGCTGCTGTTGTTGTTCCGGTTGTGTGCTTGATTGTTCCGGGCGGCTCAAAGGTTTTCGGCATTGCCGAGGGTGAAAAAGACAGTCCGATCAGTTCCACCGAATATCTTGTCACCGCCGTTGTTGTTGCGGTGCTCGGCTGTGCGCTGTTTTCGCTGATTTATTTCTTCAACAAGGAACGAGTTCCGTATAAAGCCGAAAAAATGTCTTTTTCCCAGATGTTCCATGCTCTTCGCGACAACAAGCCGCTGATGCTCGTGATTATTTCTTATTTCCTCGGCTCGGGCAGACAGATGGCAATGGCAATTCAGGTTCAGGCCTCCAATGCACTTTTGGGCAGTGAAAACTATGTTCTTGTTCTCGGCATCACAACCGCCGTCGGCTCCATGCTCAGCATGGCAATTACACCGGTTCTTATCAAAAAGCTCGGCGAAAAGAAAGCGTTCATCATTCTTTCTCTTTACGGCTTTGTCATTTCAACAATTGCTTATCTTTTCTATGTTTTCATCAGCACAAACATGATTGTGATGTTTGTCATGCTCTTCCTTACCGGTCTTCAGTTCGGCGCCGTCACGCTGATGCCGATGATTATGGTGACCGACTGCGTTGATTATTATGAATATAAAACCGGGAAAAGAGTGGAAGGTCCTGCTTTTTCGATACTCACACTCACAATCAAGGTTTGCCTTGCAATCGGTGCGGCAATCGGACTGATCATGGTTCAGGCTTCCGGCTACACTGCCGAAGCGGCACAGGTGGCACAAAGCACAAAGAACATCATCTATTTTGCCTATGTTGCCCTGCCCGGCATTTTCAGCCTGCTTGCGGTTTTCCCGATTTTAAAATATGACCTTGCAGGCGAAAAGAAAAAGGAAATTACCGAAGAGCTTCAAAAAAGACGTTTGGAGCAGACAAAGGTAAACTGAGTTTATAAAAAATAATAATAACAGGCAGACCTGCAAAACGGTTCTGCCTGATTTTTTATGTCAAAATATATTCCGAATCAAACTAATACATTTGTGACAAATTAATGTAATATGTCTGAATTGTTAACTTTTATCGATTTGTGTCAGTTTAAAAAAGGCTAATATCGGGTTAATAGTCAGTTAAAATATTTTTGTTAATTTTGCCCATATCAGTGGAAATTTAAACTTTTTAAACGAAGAAAACAGAAATTATTAGGAGACAAAAATGTATAATCATCACCCGGAATTTGACCCCGCAAAAATCAAAAGCATTCCCGATGTTCTTGATTTTTGCATATCGCAATATGCCGAAGAAACCGCTTTCACAACAAAAAGCGGAAAAGATCAGATAAACACCACAAGCTTTCAAGAACTTCATGACGATTCGCTTGCCGTTGCCGCCGAACTTGATGAAATCGGCTGCGGCAAAAAAAGAGCCGCCATCATTTCGGAAAACTCCGTCGAATGGATTGAAGCCTTTTTTGCAATCAGCTGCGCCGGCGGCATTGCCGTACCGCTTGACAGAGAACTGTCCGCAAACGATCTTGCAAAGCTTATCAAAAGAAGCGATTGCAGTGCGGTTTTTTATTCTCAAAGCTATGAAAACAAAGCAGATGAACTGAAAAATGAGTTTTATGACATTCATTTCATTTGTCTTGACGAATTTGAAAGCATCGCCCGAAAGCATAAGGGCACAGCCTTTGAGCCGATAAAGCCCAAAGATGACAATCAGCCGGCTATTATTGTTTTCACCTCCGGCACAATGGGCGAAAGCAAAGGCGTTGTTCTTTCACACAAAAATGTAATTTCCAACACGCTTTCGGGCTGTGAAATTATCGGAGACTGCGAAAAAGCGGTTCTGATTCTGCCGCTTCACCACACTTTCGGCCTTATCACCGGAATTATCGGTCCGCTCCTGCTTCACGGAAATGTTTTCATCAGCAAAAGCATCCGTCATGTTCAAAAGGATATGGAATTTTTTAAGCCGGACATCATTCTTGTTGTGCCGATCATCGCCGAAACGATATATAAAAAAATCATGGCTGAAATTGAAAAACAAGGCAAAACCAGAACCATACAAAAAGGCATCAAGCTCAGCAACTCGCTTTGCAAAATCGGCATTGACAAAAGAGACAAGCTTTTTCATGAAATTCTTGCAAAATTCGGCGGTGAACTCAAATCCATCATTTGCGGCGGCGCACCGATTAACGAAAGCATCGTTCGGGGACTTTGCGACCTTGGAATTGAAACGAGAAACGGCTACGGTATCACGGAATGTTCGCCGATTGTCAGCGTCAATCTGATCGGAAAGGGCAAAAACAAAATCGGCAGTGCAGGTCCTGCCATGTCCTGCTGCAGAATCAGAATCAAGAATCCCGACAAAGACGGAATCGGCGAAATTGAAGTTTGCGGTTCAAACGTTATGCTCAGCTATCTTGACGATGAAGAGGCAACAAAAGAAGCGTTTGACGGCGACTGGTTCAAAACCGGTGACATCGGCTTTCTTGACAGTGACGGCTATCTTTATCTGACAGGCAGAAAAAAGAATCTCATCATTCTTTCAAACGGCAAAAATGTTTCGCCCGAAGAAATTGAAGGCAAGCTTCTCCTAAATGACCTTATCAAAGAGGTGGTCGTTTTTGAAGAGAACGCAAAAATTTGTGCCGAAATCTATCCCGGCGAGAACTATGACTATGACAACGAAAAGCCGGTTTTTGACATTGTTGACGCCTTTAACCGCACCGTTCCTCCGTATAAAAACATTGAAAAAATCATCATCAGAAAAACGGAATTTCCCAAAACAACAACCATGAAAATCAAAAGAGGAAAAATGCACGCAAATGTTTAAAAAGCTTTTATTAAGTTAAAATAATATTATAAAGGAGAAAATGTTATGATTGAAAAGCTCAAAGAAATTTTTGCCCGTTACAGCGACGCCGATATATCAGGCATCACGGAAGATACCGTGATTTTGCGCGATCTCGGACTGAACTCTTATGCGATTATTGAGATTATCAATGAAATTGAAGAGGAGTTCGACATTGATTTTCCCGACAGTATTTTGCCCGACATCAAAACCGTCGGCGATATGCTGAGCTTTCTTGAAAAAGCAAAAAACAACTGAAAATAAAAAGCACCGCAGAACCGGAATTAACCGTTCATGCGGTGTTTTTTTATTTCTTTGCATATTGTTCTTCGAGCCAGTTTTTCACAAGCGGGAGACTTTCTTCTTCAAAATCAAAGCTTTCGGTTTCAATTTCTTCTTCGGCTGTATTATCAAAGCTGTTCATTCCGAAATAGGCCGAAGCTTTGATGATTTCCTCAAATTCATCTTCCTCATCGTCATCATTATCTTTTTCAATTTTTATTTTTTCAATCCAGATGCTGTAATTAAAAATCTTTTCGCACAAGCAGCCCTTTTGCGGATCGGTTCCGAGAGAGCCAAAATATCGGTTATAGGTTCCGCCGATTCTTGAACCGCCGATCAGCCAGTCTAAGCGCGGCACCTTAATTTCATTGTTTGCCATTTTCTTCACCGCTTTCATCGCTTACCGTCTCGGCTGCCGGACCTTGCGAAACAAAGGTTCCGTCAGCAGAATCGCCGTAGCCGTAGCCATAACCGTAGCCGTAACCGCTGCTGCCGTATCCATAGCCGTAACCTTTACCGTAGCTGCGTCCGTATGATTTCCCGTAGGATCTGCCGTAGCTTTTTCCGTAGGATTTACCGTAGCCTTT
>JBJEOJ010000075.1:0-14322 GCA_051880655.1 Acutalibacteraceae bacterium
CCCTTGACCCCACAAGCTTTTTGAAAAAAGCTTGGCAAAAACTTTACTCCTTTTTTTCACTGACTTTCTGCCGCGGCGAAATTTTAAAGATTGTAACTTCCTGTCTCGCGTAACATCTGCGGACATTGTCCGCCCTGCGTAATCACAGCAGGATTGACCTGCAAAAAATTATACCCGCTGTTAAGGCGGGTATAATTGCTTTTATGCGTTTTTCATCAGGGAAGATCTTCGGGGTTTTCAAGGTTGTGCCAGACACCCTGAACATCGTCGTTGTCTTCCATCATTTCAAGAAGTCTGCCCATCATTTTGAGGTCTTCTTCGTTTTCAAGCCTTGTGTAGGTTGAGGGAACATATTCAATTTCTGCGGAAACGAATTTATAGCCCTTTGCGTCAAGATCATCGCGAACAAGTCCGAGATCGTTCGGCTCAGTGCGGATGATGTATACATCTTCATCGGTTATGAAGTCTGCCGCACCGGCTTCAAGAGCATCTTCCATAAGCTTTTCTTCGTCGATGTCCTCGGCTTCAATCGCAATTGTGCCATATCTTGTGAACATGAAAGAAACGCAGCCGCTTGTTCCCATGTTGCCTTTGTTTTTGTCAAAATAATGGCGCATATCCGCCGCCGTGCGGTTGCGGTTGTCGGTTAAGGTTTCAACAATAACGGCAATGCCTGACGGACCGTAGCCTTCGTAAATGATGGTTTCATAGTTTGCCGTGTTGCCTTCGCCTGCGGCCTTTTTGATGATTCGGTCAATGTTGTCGTTGGGAACATTGTTTGCCTTGGCTTTGGCAATGCAGTCTTTTAACTTTGAGTTGGAAGCAGGGTCGGGACCTCCTTCACGAACCGCAACGGCAATTTCTCTGCCGATTTTGGTAAATACCTTTGCTCTGGCATTGTCTGTTTTTTCTTTTTTGCGTTTAATTGTGCTCCATTTAGAATGTCCTGACATTAAAAATCCACCAATCCTTATTTTATGCTTATTTTATTCTGCCGAAGAGGGCAGTAAAAATTATTAACTGAGTCAGATGCTTTTATCAGCCTTTTTTTGCAGTTGTTTCTGCTTCGTCTTTTGCGGCTGTTGTTTCGTCTTTGGTATCTTTGTCTTTTGAAGTGGTTTCTTCTTCCTTGCTTTCTTTTTCGCTGCTCTTCCATGATTCGGGAATTTTGTCATAACCGTAAATCTGAAGGTTACAGCCGAACATATCATAGTTCGCGCTGTCGCTTGCATTATAGATAAGCTGAAGATAAACCTTGCCGTTTGTGCAGCGCCAGCTTGCCTGTCCGTTTGAAAGGTTATAGTTTTCGGGAATTACGCCGTCTTCAACATATTCAAATCCTGCCGCCTTGAGATCTTCGATGTATTTGACAAAATGGTCATAATCATCATCGTTGATTTTGATGTTGCAGTTTGAATCAAACTGTGCGGAGGAAGTGTCGCCGTATTTATAAACGACAACGTCCTTATAGGTTTCGTTTACATTTGAATCCCATTGAGTGCTGTCACCTTTTGCACATGAAGCAAACAGGCAAAGAACGAGAACAAGACTTAAAATTACTGTTAATGCTTTTTTCATAAATAACATCTCCTTAGTATTTTTCTTTAATATTTTATACGCATGATACTCTATCACTTTTTTGTTGTTTTGTCAATGTTTATCCGACAGCTTTGAACGAACCTATGCTTGTGCCGCCCGAAAAACTGCCGTCCGAATAAACTCCGCCCGAAGCCGTTCCGGTATGGGTTGTATTCTTTAAAAAGCTGTAAGTTTCGCCGCTTTGAATTTTGTCGGAGGCATAAAGAACATTGGTAAAATTCTTTGAAGAAACAAAAGAAACAATCTGCTCATTGTTTTTGTCTGCGATCGTGACGGTGGTGTTCGCATTTATATTGCAGTCAAACTGCAAATATGAAACACTTGATTCTGTAATGCCCTGCGCCATGCGTGAATCACCGACTGCAAGCAGTGTTCCGCCGCTCAGTTCAAATTTGCCTGCATAATCAACTGCGCTGTTGCCGCCGTCCTGAGAGCCGAAAACGGTGAGATTTCCGCCGGTCATTTTTATGTCTCCGTTTGAATCGATTCCGTCGCCGTCGGCGTTAAGATTGATTTTTCCGCCGCTGATTTCGATTATGCAGCTTGAATCATATTCGTCTGCGCCGCCGGGACCGCCGCGTCCGCCCGGCTTATTTCCGGGACCCATGGCTTTTTTATCCTGCGCTGTTTGCGCTTCGTTTTGTGTTTCACTTTCCGACTGCGAAGCGGCGTTGATTGCATCGTCCGAAGATCTGACGCTGATGTTTCCGCCGGAAATTTTGATTTCTGTTCCCTCAATTCCCTCGTTGCAGCGGTTAACGATAATGTTGCCTGCACTGATTTCCAGATTGTTGTCGCTGTGGAAAGCGTCATCGTTTGTCTTGACGGAAAAAGTGCCGCCCGAAATTTCCATGTCGCCGCCGCAGTGGAATGCATCGTCAACACTGTCTGATTTAAAGCTGCCGCCCGAAACAACAATGTCTCCTGCGGCTTTGAAAGCTTTTTGTGAAGAGGAAGCTTCGGAAACGCTGCTTTCGGCGCTTGCCGGGAAAAAGCCGAAACCTTTGTTCTCTTGATTTACGGCAGTTTCGCTTGAGCCGCCGCCGACGGTTGCCGTGATGTTGCCGCCCGAAATCTGAAGATCTTTTGTTGACTGAACAGCGTCAAGCTCGCTTGTCAGATTTATTGTTCCGCCGCTTATGATAATGTCGCCTTTTTCACTTTCATCGGCATTTGTGCGTATGGCGTCGCCGCCGCTGTTTGCATTGATTGTTCCGCACGAAATTTCAATGCTGTCTTTTGCTCTGATTGCGTCGTCGGTGCTTGTGATGTTAAGCGTTCCGCCTTTGATCTGCAAATCATTTTTGCAAAAAATGCCTTTGTTGAAGTTTGCGCTGATGTTCAGTATTCCGCTTCCTTCAATTTGCAGATCGTCCTTGCTGTAAATTACGGCGGTGGCATAGCCGCTTTCATCTTTAAGCTCTCTGTCTGCGTTATCCGAAAGGTTGTTCTGGCTGTTTTCGGCAAGAATGATTTCGGTTTCTTTCGGTGAGTTTTCAACATAAATCGGAGCTGTTTTTGTGCAGTGAATGTTGACTCCGTCAAGATAAAGCTTGACTTTTTTTGCTTCGTCGGGAGAATTTATAAATATATTTCCGTCCGAAAGAGTGCCTTTGATGCTGTATGTTCCGCTTTCGCTGATTGTGAGAACACCTGAGGAAAAAGAAGCACCGCCGCCTTTGATTGTTGTGTTTTCGTTGTTCAGAATGACATAGGTGTCGATCGTTTCCTGAGTGTTTGCCGATGTATCTGAAGCTTGTGAATTTTCCGTTTGTTCTTCGGGCATTGTTGTGATTTCCTGAGTAACAAGCGGTTTTGTTTCTTCAGTCCGGCTGCCGCAGGCACCGAGAGGTATTGTCAGAGCAAGAGTTACAAATAATGATGTGAAAATTCTTAAAGATTTCTTTGCCATTGGGAAGACTCCATTACATATAATGATTATTATAAAATTTCGGCATTTTCCGCCGCTTTGGCGCATGAAATTTCAAGATTGCCGTTTCTGCAGCGGATTGCATCAATCATGTTTTTTTCAAGCTTGCTGTCTTTGAGCTTAATTTCATATGTAAGCTTAAACAGACTGCCCATATTGGTTGTTTTCACGCTGATGAGCTCATGCTCTTTGGTGAACTGATCAAGAATTTCTTCAAGGACTTCGCTGTAATTGAGCGATTCGGGAATTGTCACGTTTAAAACCTTCAGTTCGCTCCGGCGCTTCTGACCGAAGCCGATAACCGAATAAAGAAAAAGAATTGCAAGCATGATTACCGTATAAATAACCGCAAAGGCGATATAACCCATGCCTGTTGCAAGACCGGTTGAAAGTGCGATAAAAATTGCACCGATTTCCTTGGCAGTTCCGGGAATGCTTCTGAATCTGACAAGGCTGAATGCTCCCGCAACCGCAACGCCTGCGCCGAGATTTCCGTTGACCATGATGATGATAATCTGAACCACGGCGGGAATCAGTGCAAGGGTGACAACAAAGCCCGATGAATAGCGTTTGCTTGTCAGCATATAGACGACGGCAATTGCCGTACCGAGAAGAAGAGAAGCCGAAAGGCAGATGAAAAACGATTTTGGTGTCATCGTATCAGACAGAACCGATTGGAAAAGAGCAGACATTGTTAACCTCCGAAAGTTTTGCGTAAAAAGCAGAAAAATTTTATTTCAAAGCGCCGGAAAAATTCTTGTTTGCGGCGAACGTTTTGTAAGATTCGGCATATTTTGAATAAGACGCCGGATAAATCTTCAGCCTGTCAAGATGACTTGTGAGCCAGAGCGGCATGGCGCCGATGCATTTGATTTCCATGACTGACAGATCTTTATCAAGAATAACAGTTCCGAAGTCGCCTTTTGAAAGGTCAAAATCGGTTGTCCGAAAGCGAACCGCATTGTCAAAAGTCAGGCGAAGCTCCCGGTCGTTCTTGCCGTAATAGGCGCAGCGGTCATAAAAAAGGCAGACCGCAGGGTGTATGTTTTTATAAAACGAAAAGAAATAATCAATTTCATTAAGAATCTGACTGTCGGCATTTTCGGGATATTCCCGTCTTACGGCATATTTTATACAGTCGCCGTAGCTCATATTGATTCTGCGCTTATAGACGATGCCTTTATATTTTTTCTTCAGTTCAAGAAAAGCGTTGCTTTGTTCGTCGGGTTTTCCGTAGGTGCGTATTCTGAGCTTTTCTTTATAGACGGGCTTTTCAATCGACTGCCTTATAAGCCGGTAATCGGGTGTGTCAAAATATATGTTATAAAGCGTGCTTTCGCCGTATTTGTCGGGTGTGAGAAATTGCTCACAAGCCGAAAGCAGAGCCTTTCGCTGAGCTGAAGTGACAACATATTTTTTTTCATATCTTTTGAAGATGTGTTGAAACCCGTTTGAAGAACTCATGGAAGCTTATGCGTTCCTTTCTTTTCAAGAATCGGCTTTAATCAGCCTTGAAAACAATTTTGAAAGTGATTGAATTGGGCTTTGTGCTGACGGCGGAAATTTTTCCTTTGTTTCGCTGAACGTTAACCTGCGCAATGGAAAGGCCGATTCCGTAGCCGCCCGTTTCTCTTGCACGGGAGCTGTCTGCACGGTAAAAACGGTCGAACAGTCTGTCAAGCTTTTCTTTTGGAATATCCTCGCAATCGTTATACATATCAATGCAGATGTTTTTGCCGCTTTTATAAACGGAGATTTTGAAAATTCCGTTTTCGGTTGTGTATTTTGCGGCGTTGTCGCAGAGGATTGAAATGAGCTGACGAATTTCGGTTTCGTTTGCGTTGAGCATGATTCCATCCGTGATGTTATAAATGATATTGATATTGTTGGATTTGATTAAGGTTTCAAAGCTTTCGGCGGTTTCTCTGACTGCATCGCTGAGATTGAACGAAGCGGTTTTCGGCTTTGTTGTTTCCTCTTCAAGCTTTGAAAGAGTGACAAGGTTTTTAACAAGGCTGTCAAGACGTACGGTCTGATTTTTGATGCTTGTTATCCATTCGTTTTCGCCCTCGCACATTTCAAGCACGTCGGCATCCGCCGAAATAATTGCAATCGGCGTTTTCAGCTCGTGACCTGCGTCCGTGATGAACTGACGCTGCTTTTCAATGCTCTTTTCAACAGGACGCATCGCTCTTTTGGAAAGAAAGCGAATCGGCATAATCAGTGCAAGAATACTTATCACGGCGATGAAAAACGAAACCGAGCAAAGCTTCATTGAGGTTTCAAGTTCACGCTGAGCATCAATGAAAACCATTGTTGCCTTGCCTGTGGTTTCATCTTTTGTGTAATAATAACGGTAGTCATCAACAAAACCGTAACCGGGCTTTTTGTCATAAATCTGCGAGGCATATTCAAAAGCCTGCTGATCGCCGACAGCCGCAATGTTTTGAGTTGAAATGTTTGTCACAACGTTGTTCTGGAGCTTAACAACAAAATATCTTGTTGAATAAGGCGTTTCAATTGTTATTTCAACCTTTTTGAACGGATTGAAAAACGAATCGGCAAAGCCGTCGCTTTGGTGTTCTTCATAAGGAAAAACGCCGTCGTTTTCGGAGATAAGATAAAGAATGTTTCTTAAATCCGAGTCGCGCTGAGCAATGTTTATTGCGTTAACGGCGATGAGCTGAACCGAAACAATTGCAACAAGAGCAAGAAAAACAATTTTCATGAACCTGTGCTGCAGTTTTTTCAGCATTTGATTTCCTCCAGCGTATAGCCGACGCCTCGTGTTGCCTTGATTTCAAGGTTTGCATTAAGCGAAGTGAGTTTTTTGCGAAGATAGGAGATATAAACCCAGACAACGTTGATTTCCGCTTCGGTTTCATAACCCCAGATGCGTTCCATGAAATGTTCGGTTGAAATGAGTCTGCCGGGGTTGCTCATGAGCATTTCAATCATCTGAAATTCTTTGTTGCCGAGCCTGAAAGAGCCGCTTTCGGTTGAAAGCTCAAAGGTCTCTCTGTTGAGCGAAAGGTTGCCGAGCGTGATGACATTCGGAGAAAATTCGCTTTTTCTTCTTGTCATTGCGCGGATTCTTGCAAGCAGCTCGCCCATGGCAAACGGCTTTGTCAGATAATCGTCTGCGCCTGCGTCAAGACCTGTTATTCTGTCGTCAATTTCCGATTTTGCGGTAAGTATCAGAACCGGGGTTGAAATTTCGTGCTTGCGAAGCTCACGAAGAACATCAAGACCGTTCATTTTCGGCATCATCAGGTCAAGTATAATGCCGTCATAATTTTCGCAAAGTCCGTAGTCAAGAGCGTCTTCACCGTTATACACGGCATCAACGGAATAGTTGTTATGCTTTAAAATTGCACAAAGAGCCTTTGACAAATCTTTTTCGTCTTCTGCAAGAAGTAATCTCATTTTTGTGACCTCCCGAGAGAATTTTTTAGTGTGAGTTTTTATCAGTGTGGAGCTTTTTTCAGTGTGGAGTTTGGAGTGTGGAGTGTGGAGCGTATATCAGTTTGGAGTTTGGAGTTTGGAGTGTGGAGTGTGGAGTTGTTTCAACTTGAAAATTTCTGCTGAAAATTTTAACAAAGTTCCTGATTAAAATGATATTTACATATATTATGTAACATTTTAACCTTAGGAGTTATTATGCCGCTTTGTGCGGACAAGGCACACTGTGTTCCTATTGCACAAACTTAAAAAAGAGCGGTTAACTCCACACTCCACACTCCAAACTGTCATTAACTCCACACTGATAAAAACTCCACACTCATTTAAGTTTTTCTTTCATTGTTTTTGTTGATGATGATAACATTTTTTTATTTCTTCGCAATCGGTTTTGATTGAAATGTATTCATTAGTTGTTATATATCCTGTTTCGAATAATAAATCCAACCAATAAATTGTTTCAACGCACTCTTTTAAAGCAATATATATTTTTGAAAGAAAGTCCTTTTCACTTATGGCACATTCACTTTCGGCGATATTTGCACCGATGCTTGTACCGCTTCGAAGCACTTGTTTTGACAAAACATATTCTTTCTTTTCGTCACACAGGAATTTATAAAGATTTACAATCCTTACTGAAAACTTTTTACTTTTAAATTTAACAGTATTTTCCTGTCTGCCGATTTCTTCAAGTTGAAACAACTCCACACTCCACACTCCAAACTCCAAACTGATAAAAACTGTAATAAATCTTAATAAAACAACTTTAAACTTACAATAAAAGCTTGCCATTGTCAAGTGGTTTTTTGCATAACAAAATGAAAGCAGCCTTGGGGAAGCTGCTTTCATTTTGTTTATTTGAAAGGAGAGGGGAGTGCGACAGGGAGGAGGGTACAGCGTGAAAAATCGGAAAAAAACACGCTGTGTCCCTATCGCACAATCACAGTATATGTGGGGTACTTAAAACGAAAATTAAATCAGAATTAAGATATAATTAAAATTTTACAAAGAAAAATTAAGGCTCATTGAAGTTCAAAAGCTGTTTTTTATCATAATGTCAATAAAGCCCAGAACACAACGCTTTTGCTTCTGTGTCAGCAGAGAATATTTTTCAACCAGCTCTTTTTGAAGGTAATCGGGCTGATTTAAAGCGGCTCCGGAAACAAAAAAGCTCATGTCACAACAGAGAATTTCAGAAATATCGGCAAGTGTTGACAGACTTATTTTTGTTATTCCTCGCTCAAGCTGACTGATATAGCCCACTGTTACTCCCAATTTTTCAGAAAGCATTTCCTGCGTCATTTTTAATCCTTTACGCTTTTCTTTTATTCTTGACCCAATCAATTTATAATCAACACTCATAACTATCACCACTATTTATTTTGTTAGCAATAACTATAAAAATAAAGACAGTAATAACTAAAATTTTAGTTATAACTATTGACAATCAAAAATAAAACCTATATAATTTTTTATGTTGCTATTGTCAGTAAAAAATGTTCAGTTGAAGCCGTTTTGAACGTTTTTTACTGAAAAATAACGAAATAAATCGAAAGGAAAGTTTCAAAATGAAAAAACAGAAAATTTTAGCAGCACTGATGGCGGCACTTATGATTATTATGTCCGTGCCGATCTATCTCATGCCGGCATCGGCAAAAACTGCCCCAAGCGGAGCAAAGGAATATAAGGGGCATACATATTATGTTTATAAAAACACGGTAACATGGAAAAAGGCGAAGGCAATCTGCGAATCAAGAGGCGGTCACCTTGCAACAATCACAAGTTCGGGCGAAAACAACTTCGTCAAGAATCTTGTTAACGCAAAAAACATCGGTTATTGCTGGCTCGGCGCAACCGACGAAGCCAAAGAGGGCACATGGAAATGGGTAACAGGCGAAAAGTTCAGCTATAAAGACTGGTACGGTTCTCAGCCTGACAACTACGACGGTGTGGAGGATTATTTGTCCACATATTATAATACGCAGTGGAATGACTACCCGGATAACGCACAAGGAAAAGTTACCGGATATGTCTGCGAATGGGATATGTCAAAGAAAAGCGTTGACAGTGTAAGATTTGCTCAGACTTCCGCAACCGTTTATTACGGTTCAACAAAAACTCTCACCGTTCTCAACACCACAAGCAAAATCACATGGTCAACAAGCAACAAGGCGGTTGCTACCGTCAGCTCAAAGGGCGTTGTAACAGGTAAGGGTCTCGGCAGCTGCACAATTACAGCTAAAATCGGCTCAAAGTCATATAAATGCAAAGTTACCGTTAAGGAAAGAAATCAAAAAGCATCTGTCAGCCTGAAAACAACAGACGGAGGAATTTTTCTTTACGGTACAAACAGTGTTACGGCTTCCTTTGTTCTCAAGTCATATCCTGCCGCAAAGGTAACGGTTTATATTGTTAACACAGACGGTTCGGGTGTTTATAAGAAGACCTTTACCAATGTTAAAAAAGGCACAACCTATAAATTTAACTGGAACGGCAAAAAATCTGACGGAAAAGTTGTTCCGGCAGGCAGTTACAGAATGAAAGTTGTTGTCGGAACAACAAACACTTATTCTTCATATGTTTCATTCAAAACAAAGAATGATTTCTCGGGCGGCAACGGTTCAAAGGGTAATCCGTTCCAGGTTACAAGTGTTTCTCAGATCAAAAAGATGGTTAAATATCCCAATGCTTATTATAAGCAAACAAAGACAATTGATTTTGACTATAGCGGAATTAACAGTATGTTCTCAAATGATAGTCCATTCAGCGGAGTTTATGACGGAAACGGAAAAACAATTAAAAATATGATTTCAAATTCGCCGTTATTCAAATGTATTGGTGAAAAAGGAACAGTTAAAAATCTCAATTTCAGCAATTGCAGCACGGTAGCAAATAGCGCAGCAATCCTTGCAGAGAATAACTACGGAAAAATCAGCAACTGCAAATTTTCAAAATGTGCAGTTTCGGGAAGTGCTAATTATAGCAGGGTAGGAATTGTTATAACCTATAATTATGGTTCAATAACAAACTGTTCTGTAAGCGGCACATCTAATAGCACAGGATATTGGAATTACGTTGGTGGAATTGTAAGTGAAAATCTTGAAGCCGGTAAAATTATTAATTGCACATCAACAGTAGATGTTTGTGATTTGAGCAGTAATTATAAGACGGAATATGCCGGAGGAATAGCAGGTGTTAACAGAGGCTATATTACTAATTGTGAAGCATCCGGCAACATATCTTGTCCTGATTATGTTGGTGGAATAGCAGGATACAACAGCGGAACAATAACTTCTTCATATTATACAGGAGAGACAAGCTGCAATGTTGTTGGAGCAAATTACGGTTCATTAATGCAATAACCACTTTATCAACTCAATAAACAAACACCCCGAAGCAGTGAAAGCTGTTTCGGGGCGCTTGCTGTTTATGGAACTTTTCTCATTCGCAAATGCTGATGACATTGACGCTCATCGGCTTGACGGTAATGCTTAACTCGTTGCCGCTGACGCTTGGCGCGGTTTCCTCCTGCTTGATTTTATAATCGGGTATGCCGTAAAAATTCAGGCGGTTTTTCACCATCACGCCCTCGGGCGAATAGACGGCTGTGCATTTTGCAGATGCGATTTTGCTTCCGGCTTCTGCGGTGAGGGTGTATTCTTCGTCTGTGATGTTGACAATGCGAAGATGTTTCTCACTGCCGTTTTCAACGCAGGAGACAAAAACACGCTCCGGCTTTTCGCAGTCGGTCGGTATGTAAGTATTTCCCGAAGTTGTGCCGAAAAGCTTCTGAATCAGATAGTTTGAAGTTTCGCAAAGGCAGGCGGGATTAAAATCAATCAGATTATGTCTCCATTGGTCGCTGCCGATGAGGTTGAACAGCGGCGCATAGGAGCTCATGATGCAAACATCTGCGTTTCGCTCAATTCCGCAAAGAAAAGCCGCTTCGGCAATTGCCGATTCAAAATAGTTGCCGTTGTCGCCCGTGCCTTTTCTCGGTGAGGGTGTTCCGTTTGCGGCGTATTCGCCCATATAGGCCTTTGCACCGTTTCGGTCATAGTTGTCAAAACGCTTTTCTTCTCTGATGAACCATTCGGGGTCGTTATAGGAATGTTCGTCAAGAATACAGTCACGGTGGTCTTTGTTTGCAAATTCCCAAACGGGGTTGATTTTGTCTTTGTCTGGTGAACCGCCCGTTGAAAGAACACAGATGATATCGGGATATTTTTCGTGGATTGCTTTTTTGATGACATTGAATTTTTCAAAATAAATCTCGTCATAATTTTCGTTGCCGATTCCGATTCGGTCAAGGAAAAACGGCTTCGGGTGTCCCATTTTGCTGCGAAGTGCCGCCCATTCGTTTTTGTCGGGGTCGCCCGTGGCAAATTCAATCAGGTCAAGATAGCTGTCAATGACCTCGGTCTGAAAGCACGGGTCACAAACGGCAATTTCGGGGCAAGGCTCATGGCGGTCTCTTGCCCGGTATTGGCAGTTGAGTCCCGCCCAGAGTGTCGGAAGCGGCTTCATGCCCAAGTCTTCGCACAGACAGAAATATTCATAAAAGCCGATCTGATAGGATTGACAGTAACCGCCGTTTTCAAGGCTTTCGCTCCAAAGATTATAGTTCGCTTTTCTTTCCCAAAGTTCGCCGACGGTGTCTTTCCAGTTATATTCGTTGCCGGGATATTCGCCCTCAACGATACAGCCGCCGGGAAAACGCATAAATTTCGGCTTGAGTGCCGCAAGTGCTTCAACCAGATCGCGGCGCATTTTTCCGTGACGCCATTTCGGGTCGTCTTTGCCCCAGACGTCCTCGCTTCTGAAAACAACACAGTCGATGTCAAGCTTGCCGTTTCCGACAAATTCAATCTGAAGTCTGCCGTAGCCGCTGTTGATGCCTTTGAGAGAAAGCTCGGTTTTTTCCCATTCGGTGTTTTTGATTTCAAATTCTTTCTTTTCGGTCAGAGCGATTTCATCATCGGTGATGACGCTGACAAAAACACTGCCGCAAAAGCTGTTTTTTCTTGCATAAAGCGAAAAAACATAATTACAGCCGCCTGTGACGGATATTGCCGCTTTGCCGTCATAGGCTTTGTTTCCGTTATAGCCTTTGTTGGAAATGACCGCTTTTCCGGGTGAAACAACCGTGGCATAGCGGCTGTTTTTGCTCATTGCGCCTTCTGAAGCAGAGAGAAGCTGACCTGCGCCGACATTCCAATAGCGCAAGGAATCTTCGGCTTTGCCGTGGCTTTTTCTGTCCTGATAAACGCCGTCAAAGCTATAGTTGTTGACCGCATTGGCGTTGAGACCGCCGTCGCAGGCGAAATTGATGTCCTCAAGAAAAATTCCGTAAAGGTCACTGCTGATCGGATATTTTTCGCTTTCTTTGAGCTTGACTTTGAGATTTTTTTGTTCGTTCATACTTTTCACTCCTATATAAAAACATCCGCCGCAAGAAAGCGGCAGATGTAAATTCCCGTTATTTTTTGGTCGAAACCGCATCATCAAGTTCTATACTCGGATTATACACTGTTATAGTCCGTTTGTAAAGCATTTTGTCATGAAATCACTTCGGATATATCGGTTTTTACGCCGTTTTTAATTACTTCAAAATGCAGATGAAAACCGTCATCGGCTTCAATGGGGATTTTGGCAAGTCTGCCCACAACGCTTCCTGCGCTTACGGTTTCACCGATGCTGACGGCGTCTTCCTGCATCAGACCGCAATAGCGTCCCGTGAAGTCGCCGTGGTCAATTTCAACAACATAGCCCCATTTTGTGTCGGAAACGACCTTGGTTACCTTGCCGTTGCCCACGCTTAAAACCTCGTCGCCTTCTTGACCGGCAAAATCCGTTCCGAGATGAAGCCGCCAGTCACCCATGGTTTTGTTATACTGAAGGTTCGTATCGGAAAACTGCATGGTGATTTCGCCGCTGCTCGGAAGCATATAGGAGGTATTGACAATTACTGATTCTGTTGCCTGTGCGGTTGTGGTTGCTGCGGTTGAGGACGGTCTGTAAGAGGTTTCCGGCTCGCTTTCGACTTCGGTTTGCACTTCATTATCAATGGACGGCAGCGAGCTTTCGCTTGTCAGCCTTTCGTCGGGCACGTCGGTTTTTTCTGCCTGTGCAAGATGGGTATAGCCCGCACTTTCGCTTGTGCTTTCGTCAAGCTGAGGTTCAAGCCTGTCGGTTGTGTAATAGGATATGATAACGCTTGCAATGATTACAGCAAACGCCGCAATTGCCGTGATGTAAAAACCTTTTGCGGCAACTTTTTGTTTAAAAGAGGTGTTTTTGTTGTTCATGTTTCTACCGCCATTCTTGTTTTGTTCTGCGCTAAATGCGACAGTCATGTTTTATTTCAGAAAAGATCTGCTGTCTATATTTTGGGCGGAAAAAACACGGCTTATGCCATGAGAAAAAATTTTTTAAAAAACAGCAAACAAATGTTTGCAATTTTAATTTTTGTGTGTTATAATGTGTTCGTATAAATGCACAAATGTTCGCTTTTGATGCTTGTGCAAGCTTTGATGAAGATTAATTTATATTATATTTCGGAGGAACGCTTATGAAGACGCTATCGGAAAATCAAAGGCATATCCTTGAATTTTTGAGTGAACGCCTCGGCTGCGGAGTGCCGCCGACTGTTCGTGAAATCGGACAGGCTGTCGGGCTCAGTTCAACTTCTTCGGTGCAGTCGAACCTTGATGCACTTGAAGAAATGGGATATATTTCGCGCGATCCGCTGCTTAAACGCTCAATCCGCATTGTCGGACAAAGTGAAAATGTTCATCATGTTCCGCTTCTCGGCGTTGTAACGGCAGGCGTGCCGATTCTTGCAACGCAGCAGATTGAAGAGTATATACCCTACACGGGAAGGGTGACAAAAGACAGTCCGGTTTTTGCGCTGCACGTCAAAGGTGAAAGTATGCATGACGCCGGAATTTATAACGGAGACATAATTTTTGTCAGACAGACGCCGGTTGCCGAAAACGGCGAAATTGTTGTTGCCATGATTGACGGTGAAGCAACGGTAAAAACGTTTTATAAAGAAAACGGCCATTTTCGTCTGCAGCCGCAAAACGACGCTTTCGAGCCGATCATAACCGACGAGGTTGTAATTCTCGGCAAGGTGGTCGGACTTTATAGGGATTATGTTTCAAATTGAACTGCGGTGAAAGCTGTTTTTAGATCAGTGTGGAGTTTGGAGTGTGGAGTGTATATCAGTGTGGAGTTTGGAGTTTGGAGTGTGGAGTGTGGAGTTAATCCTCTTTTAAAGTTTGTGCAGTAGGGACACGGCGTGCCGTGTCCGCACAAAGCGTTAAAAAATT
>JBJEOJ010000076.1:0-2847 GCA_051880655.1 Acutalibacteraceae bacterium
ATAAACCGCCACATCTGTGCCGCAAACACTTGAATAAATGTTTTTGACTAACACATCATTTTCAGCTACTTTCGGCATTGGCAAATCTGTAATTGTAATTTTTTCTTTTCCTAAATATATTGCTGATTTCATGATATCACCTTTTATTGAAGTCCTTTTGTTATCGGAATCAGACTAAGCAGTACAACAATGCCGGTAAAACCGATAATAATTCCAAGAATCATATTGTCCCATATCATGCAAAAACACATTCCGATTCCGAAAGCAGAAATGCCGATAATTGCAACGATAATTGTCAGAATAGTTTTGCCGGAAATTTTTATCGGAGGTTTATTCTCCATTTTGCGCCAAACCAAAACCGTTATGACACCGAGAACAATTCCCAAGATACCGAGAACAATTCCGCCCTTAAAAGCATTCCATTCGCTTATCAGAGCCATACACATTCCAAGTGCAAATAACATTGTGCTTAATGTTCCTAAAATCATAGCTGTAAAAGTGCTTTTTTTCATCTTGATACGCCTCCAAACAATATTCATTAAAACAACAGTTGTAATCTTAATGTAATTATAGTATAATTTACTGCACAGTAAAAAACAATCATCAATTTAGTGTCAACTGTTGAGATAATGGAGGGTATTTATGAATGTTAAAAACAATATGAGAAGAAAGAAATCAAGAGAAAAAATTGAATCCGTGTTTTTTGAACTTATTCAGGCACAAGAGCTGAATCAAATAACAGTTTCCGATATATGCAAAAAGGCTAAATTAAACAGAACAACCTTTTATGCAAATTATATGGATATTTATGATCTTGCTGACTCTGTTCGATTGTCTCTTGAAAGAATCATGAATGATCTATACGGTCAGGATATTGAAAAGGGTATAAACAGTAATGATTATTTAAGACTGTTTCGCAATATTGCACAAAATCAAATGTTATATAAAACATATTTCAAGCTTGGCTATGACAATGAATATAAAATTGTCAGATATGATAAATCTCTTGCAGAAAAATATTTTGATAATCGATTTATTGAATATCACTGTGAATTTTTCAGAAGTGGACTGACAGCAATTATAAAAATCTGGCTTGCCGGAGGTTGTAAAGAAACGCCGGAAGAAATGTTTGAAATTGTTCTTGCCGAATATCAGGGCAGACAATAGGTGCATAATTATAAACGATAAAAACACAGCTGAAAAGCTGCGTTTTTATATATTACCCTGTAATATTATCAAATTCATTTTTAAACCAGACATCTGAAATTTCAAATGTTTTCCCGTTTAAATATTCCAAATTTCCGGAAGGTGTGGTGAAATCAAATTTAAGCTTATAAGAGCAAAGACATTGCTTTTTTAAGCCTTTCTTTTTGCCAAGTTCATTTTTTCCGTATTTGCCGTCGCCGAGCAAAGGACAGCCTATTGAAGCAAGATGAGCTCTTATCTGATGTGTGCGCCCCGTCAAAAGTTCAACTTCAACAAGAGAAAGTCCGTTTTTGCTTCTTAAAACCTGATATTTGGTTCGTATCAGTTTTGAACCTGTTTGCTTGTTTTTACTAATAAAAACCTTGTTTTTCTTTTCGTCTTTAAAAAGATACCCCTCAAGAATATCGCTCTCTTTTTTCGGAACGCCCTGAACAATGCAAAGATAAAATTTATGTATTTCCCGGTCTTTCATTTTTTGATTGAGCACACGCAAAGCTTCGGCATTTTTTGCGGCAATGACTATTCCGGCGGTGTTTCGGTCAATCCTGTTAACAAGGGCAGGGGTAAACGAATTTTCGCTGTCGGGGATATATTCGCCTTTTTCATAAAGATAGCGTTTAACTCGTGTGATTAAAGTATCAATATATTCACCGTCATCAGGATGGGAGAGCAGTCCTGTTTTTTTGTTCAGAAGGATAATGTTTTCGTCTTCATAAACAATGTCAAGACTTTTTGAAGCTGACATAAAATCATAGCGTGTTTCGCTTTTCTGAAAAAACTCATCATTGATATATAAATCAACAACATCACCTTCATTCAGCCTTGTTGAAATTTCGGCACGCTTTGAATTTACCTTTATTCTTTTGATTCTTATATATTTATACATCAAGGCTTTCGGCAAATTCGGAAAGCTTTTTGTCAGATATTTATCAAGACGCTGATTGGCATCGTTTTTAGAAATTACAAAACTTTTCAAAATAGATTTTCCTCTTATATAATTCTGATTTGTTGTTTTTAAATTCAGTATTATTAATAATAGCATAAGAAAAGCTGTTCGGCAATAATTTATACCCAAAAAATTTGTTTGTGCCGTTGTCTTTAACCAATAAATGTTGTATAATAATTTTTAATATTGTCACTGTCAGCTACCCAACATTTTTATGTGAGGTTATGAAACTTATGAAAAATTCAGGTTTTGAGTGGTTCAAGCTTGATAATGCCGCAAAAATTTTTCCGGGTCAAAATTCCCGTTCATGGTCAAATGTGTTCAGAATTTCTGTTGAACTTAAAGAGGATATTGATCCGTGCAGGCTTGAAAAAGCGCTTATAAATATAATGCCGAGATTTCCGAGCTTTAATGTACGTATAAAACCGGGCTTTTTTTGGTATTATTTTGAAAAAAATCCAAAAACGCCGCTTGTCTCACCGGATGTAAAGAATTATTGTTACCGGATCAATTTTAAGGAAAACAAAAATTTTCTTTTCAGAGTTTATCATTACGGTAAACGAATTTCGGTTGACGTATATCATGCCATAACCGACGGTTACGGTTGCACTGTATTTTTGTCAACTTTAACCGCGGAATATCTGCACCTTTGCGGTTATGAAATTCCGAGCGGCGGATTTGTTCTTGATGCGGGG
>JBJEOJ010000077.1:0-14124 GCA_051880655.1 Acutalibacteraceae bacterium
ACTGCATACGCATCGCCCCCTCTCGAGGGCAAGAGTTATAACCGCCTACCGTTATTTACAATACTCTCTCGGCAGCCTTCTGACTGCCTTTTTATTATATAGTCTGATTGTCATTTTGTCAAATTTTGTCATAAGAAACATCCGCAGCAATTCCATAGCAAAAAAACGGGTGAATATGCGCTCATTTTTTCTATTTGCTATTGCTTTTTTGATTAAAAATTGATAGAATAAAATAGTTATTATCGACAAATCAAACTTAAATGTATAAATGAGGAATAAAGTTTGAATAAATTTAAAATCAAGTAATAAGAAAGAGTGAATAATATTTCAGTTTATCACACTTTTGTGTCTTAAGAAAGGAATGGTCACCATTATGACATTTGAATCTCAGGGCGTTTTCCACAAACCGACTTTTGAAAACATTCCGGAAGAAAAGCGGCTTAAAATTCTGAATGTTGCGGTTGATGAATTCGCAAACAAGGGCTTTGAAAATGCCAATATCAACACCATTGCAAAACGCGCACAGGTCAGCGTCGGCTCGCTTTATAAATATTTCGACACAAAGGTTGATTTGTTCCTCACAAGCGTCAATTACGGCATCAGCTGCCTTGAAGAAATTCTCAATGAAGTTGTAACCTCACAAGAGGATATTGCAGTAAAGCTTGAAAAGCTGATCCGTGAAGCAATCAAATTTTCCCGCAAGAACAGCGTGATGATCAAGCTTTATAACGAATTTACAACAGAAAGCAACGCCGAACTCGGCAAGGAGCTTGCCCGAAGAATGGAAAGCATAACCTCCGAGGCTTATAAACAGGCAATTATTCAGGCTCAGGTTGCCGGCGAAATCCGTACCGACATCGACCCCGGCATGGCGGCTTTTCTTGTTGATAACATTCTGATGAATGTTCAGTTTTCCTATGCCTGCGATTACTATAAGGAAAGATACAGCATCTACGCAGGTGAAGATATTTTCCAAAAGGACGATTTTGCCGTTGAAAACATCATTCGTTTTGCAAAAGCCGCTCTTGAACCGAAAAAGAAATAACATAACACTTGTTTAACCGGCAGATTTTCTGCCTTAAATATGGAGGATGAAAAAAGATGAACTATGCCTTAGCTTATGACATCGGAACAACCGGAGTCAAAACCTGTCTTTTTGAAATTGAAAACGACATAAAGCTTGTTGCCGCAGCGGTTGAGGGCTATGAACTTTATGTTTATCCCGACGGCGGTGCAGAGCAGGATCCCAACGAATGGTGGGAAGCGATGTGCAAAACGACCAAAATCGTCATGAAAAAGTCTAAAATCAAGCCCGAAAAAATTGACGGAATTTCTTTCTGCTCTCAGATGCAGGGTCTTGTTATGGTCGATAAAAACGGTCTGCCCGTAAGAAGAGCCATGAGCTATATGGATCAGCGTGCAAGAAAAGAGCTTAAGCAATATATGGCGCACGGCGCACAGATTGCCGGCGGCAACATCGCAAAGGTTCTCAAGTCAATCATGATTACCGGCGCTGCCTCAGTCAGCGTAAAAGACCCGGTTTATAAATATCTCTGGGTAAAAAACAACGAGCCCGAAAACTATAAAAAAACCTATAAATGGCTTGACGTTAAAGAAGCCCTGATTGCAAGAATGACGGGCGAATTCATCATGACCGAGGATTCGGCTTTTGCAACCATGCTCTATGATTTAAAGAACAAGCGCTGGAGCAGTGAAATGTGCAAAATGTTCGATGTTGATGAAAACCACCTTGCAAAAATCATCAAATCAACCGATAAGGTTGGCGGCTTAACCAAGCAGGCAGCCGATGAGCTCGGCTTAAAAGAGGGTATAACCGTATACGGCGGCGGCGGAGACGCAAGTCTGATCGGCGTCGGCGCAGGCGCAGTCAAGCTTCATGACACCCATGTTTACATCGGAACATCAGGCTGGGTTTCAACCGTTGTTGACAAAAGCATTGTTGACACCTCTGCCCTGATTGCCGCAACAGTCGGCGCACAGCCGGGACTTTACAACTATTTTGCAGAGCTTGAAACAGCCGGCAAATGCGTTGAATGGGTAAAAGATCATCTTGCGCTTGATGAAATCGGAATTTACCTGAAAAAGACTCATGTTGCCGAAGACATGGAATCTCAGTATACAACGCTTTATCAATATATGTCCGAGGTTACGCAGTCTGTTCCGGCAGGCTCAAACGGTGTTATTTTTGCTCCGTGGCTTCACGGCAACCGCTGTCCGTTTGAAGACCCGAACGCAAGGGGAATGTTCTTTAACATCAGCCTTGAAACCGGAAAGGCTGAGCTTGTCAGATCCGTTGCCGAAGGCGTTTGCATGCATATGCGCTGGGTTCTTGAAACAGAAGAAAAGAAAACCAAAACCTCAGACACAATCCGCTTTGTCGGCGGCGGCGCACTTGCCGATTCCACAAGTCAGATCCTTGCCGACTGCACGGGAAGAACCGTTGAAACGGTTGCAAATCCGCAGAATGTCGGTGCTGTCGGTGCTGCTGTTGTTGTTGCTGTCGGTCTTGGCATAATTGATTCAGTTATGGACGCAGGCAAGCTTATAAAAGCTGAAAAAACCTTTAAGCCGAACCCGGAAGTCAAGCCGGCATATGACAAGAACTTTGCCGCTTACAAAGAAATTTACAAGGCAAACAAAGGAATTTTCAAAATCCTTAACGGTTAAAACAAAAACACACAAAAAAGAGTGTCAGCTGTTGAATTAAATAGCTGACATTCACTTTTTATATATTGACTTTTTTGGCAAAAGATATATAATAAATCTTGTGCGTGAATAATAACTTTCAACACAAAAACATAATTCGAAGGAGAATTTTTAAATGGACAGATTAAAAGACAAGGTTGCCATCGTTACCGGTTCAACAAGCGGAATCGGCATCGGCATTGCAAAATTATTTGCCCGTGAGGGTGCAAAGGTTGTCATCTGCGGACGCAGAGAAGCAAAAGGTCAGGAAGTTGTTGACAGCATCAAAAGCGAGGGCGGCGAAGCTTCTTATCACTTCATGGACATCACCGACACCGAAAGCGTTGAAAAGCTTTTTGCGGACACTGCCGAAAAATATGGCAAAATTGACGTTCTTGTCAACAACGCCGCCAACGTTGCTTTAAAAGACGGACGTGTTGACGAGCTTACTCTTGACATGTGGGATGCAATTTTCCAAAGCGATATGCGCGGAACATTTTATGCAACGCAGTGCGTTCTGCCGTATATGCAGAAGAATGAAAACGGCGGTTCAATCATCAACATCGGTTCAATGGCTTCATGTGCAGGCGACCTCGGCTCAACAGCTTATGCCTGTGCAAAGGCAGGTGTTGACATGCTTACCCAATACACGGCTTTACAGTTCGGCAAACAGAACATTCGCTGCAACTGTGTTCGTCCGGGTCTGATTGTCACACCGCAGAACGAGGCTCACGTTCCGCAGGCTCTCAAAGACATTTTCACAAGCAACATCATGGTCAACCGTTACGGCTGCCCCGAGGACATCGGACACATGTGTGTATATCTTGCTTCTGATGAAAGCAGCTATTTCACCGGTCAGGTTGTAACCGTTGACGGCGGTCTGAACTCTCATGTTTCAACAGTTGCCCAATTCAAAGAAATGAGCTCCCGCACCTGGTAGTGGGCAACGCCCACGGGACTCACGCAGGGAAGAAAGTTGTAGTCTTTACAACACTCCTGTGGCAGAAACTGAGTGCTGAAAATGAATATAAACTTTACTCCTATAGGTTAATTCCCATAGGAGTAAAGTTTTTGTAGGCAACGCACACAGGACTCATGCGGGGCAGAGAGTGATAAACTAGATAATTTCGCCACGGCGGAAACTGAGTGCAAAAGGAGAAAAGTTTTTTGCTCAAGCTTTTTTTCAAAAAAGCTTGGCGCCGTCCGCAGACGGCGAAATCCTTATGCTTCAAAAAAGCGCAGGAAGGTAGGATAAACAGTCCGGTGGACTGTTTAACCGTAGGAAACCCTCGCCGGGGGTTTCCTGATTGACGGCAAGAGCCGTCAATCAAACAATGTCCGTAGTATTTACACATAACAGAAAGTCGGAATATAAAAATTAAGAAACACCGCCAACGACCAAATTGCGGTGTTTCTTAATAGACAATGTAATTTGGAGTAACCGCTTATCTCAGTACTCTCTTGTATTTATATTATAGCACAGATTCGCTCCTTGTCAAGTATGACAGGGGCGGTTTTTTGTTTTCAGAAGTCATATCGACAGTGCCGACAAAATTTGACAAATTAACAATCAGACTATATAATAAAAAGGCAGTCAAAAGACTGCCAAGCAGAGTACTGTTCATAACGGTAGGCGGTTGCTCCCGTAAGGGAGGTGATGCAAATGATAACGTTTTCTGAACTTATATTGTTCACGACGATGATTATTGCAATTGTGTCACTTTGCTACAATATTTTTAGTAATAAAAAATAAGTAAGCAAATACTTAATTTTTAATATAAAAATTAAGAAACACCGCCAAACTTTCCGAGGTTGCGGTGTTTCTTAAACACATAACTTCGGAGTAACCGCTTATCGCAGTACTCTCTTGTATTTACATTATATCATATAACCGCACTTTGTCAAGTGGTGGTTGTGATTATATTTTTCTTTGTGCCGCAACGAAACTTATATTAATTAGGAACTTATACTAATTCCGAATTCCGCATTCCGAATTCCGAATTAAAAAAATCTCCTGCCTCAGAGCATAAACGCCAAGGCAGGGGATTTTTGTTTTCACCAAAATAAAATCTTATCGATTAATCGTCAGCATTTTCAACTGCTTCGTCAAGCCATGCGGTGTCTTCGTCTTTTGAAATTTCACCGTGCTTAACCTGTGTGATAACTGCAAGACCGAGAGCAAACATAACGGCGCAGAACAGGAACATGAAGTTGTAATCTTCCTTGAACAGACCGATAACAAGACCGCAAAGAATCGGTCCGGTAACTGCGGCAGAGAAGGTTGCGGTGTAATAATAACCGGTGAATGTTCCGACATATTCACGTCCGCCGATTGCAAGAACAAGCGGAAGGGTGTTAATGTTAACACAGCCGATGCATGCGCCGCCGACAACAAGAGCAATCCAGAGAATGACCCATGTGAAGGTGTTTGCGGTTCCGTCTGCATTCTGCGGAACAATCTGCGAAACCGTGAGATAAACGGCAAACATCGCAACAATGCCGGAAAGACCGATGATGATGGTTTTCTTTCTTCCGATCTTTCTGCCCATCATTCCGGCGGGAATTCCGAAAACGGCAAGAGAAACGGCAAAAACAGCCATCATAAGCGTTGAATAAATGGTGGGAACTTTAAGCGTTACTTCGGCAAAGTTTGTGAAGTTGGGAACAATTGCTTCGGTTGCGTTGTTAATCAGGAAAAGCGCAAGAAGCATTGTAATAAGGCTTCTCTTTTCCTCTTTTGAAATCGGAAGATTCTTAATCTTGATTTTTTCTTTCTTAACTTCCTCGTCGCCCTTTTCAAAACCGACTTCGGCAGAAAGGTCATATTGCTTGTTTCTTTTATAGAAAACAACAAGAATCACAAGGCACAAAAGAGCAATAACAGCGGTAACAACGAAAACGGGAGTGTAGTTAACATACTGCGGATTGCCCGAAGCGTCAAGAATCAGCTCGCCGGTTTCCTTGTTGATGATTTCACCAAGCTCGTTTTTTGAAGCCTTAAGGTTTTCACTGAGCGTTGTGAAGCCTAAAAGTCCGATGACGGCAGATGCGATTGTTCCGACAACAAAGCCGACCATCTGACCGATACCGCCCATGATGTTGATGACGGCGTTGGCGTCGCTCTGAAGATGGGACGGAGTAAAGTCGGGCATCAGCGAAACAACGGGTGAACGCCAGATTGACATCGTGAAGTTGAAGAAGATGATGACCGTCATCATCAGAAGAATGCTCAGCGCTGCGCTTTTTACCGTTGCGGCAACGGGAATGAGTGAGAAAAATACGGCGCAGATGGGCAGGCAGATGATGATGTAGGGCATACGCTTGCCGAACTTCGTGTGAGTATGGTCACTCTTTTTTCCGAAATACGGCTGGAAGATAACGCCGAAGATGTTGTCAATTGTCATAATGGCATTGACAAGCAGGGGTACCGTGAGCCAGACGAGCCATGAATGACTGTCGATGAAGCTTGAAACAGCGCCGCCGTCGGCAAAAATCTGTGAAAGCTTACCTTTGAGAATAACAGGTACATATGAGTTGTATACCGACCAGAGCAGCATACAGGACATGAAGCCGAAACCGATCATGGTAGTTCGGCCGTAGTTGAGTTTGTCGCCGGCAGGTTTTGCGGCTTGGGTTTTCTTTTTTGACATATGGTTTCCTCCGTAAATACAAACCGCCGCTATTTGCTGTCCGAAGCAGCGGCGGCTGATAAAATTGCAAAAGCATTATACAATAAAACAAATAAACATTTCAAGAAAAAAAAGCTTTTGTCTGATTTATCTACTAAATGCACAAAAACTCGGGGCAAAATTTGTTGACAAATAACGCATATAATGTTATATTTTAATATAGGTCATCGGGAAATGACGCACAAAAAGCAATCTTTCCCGTTTTTTGATTATCAACGAAAGGAAAAGGCAAAGTTCAGTGCCGACAGCCGCAGAGTTTTGCGGTGAAAGAATGAATATGAGTATATATACAAAACAGGACATTCTTAAAATTGTGAAAGAGCAGGACGTAAAATTTATTTTTCTTCAGTTTACCGATATTCTCGGTATGCTCAAAAGTGTTTCAATAACGGCAAGCCAGCTTGAAAAAGCGCTTGATAACCGCTGTACGTTTGACGGCTCTTCAATTGACGGTTTTGTGCGCATTGAAGAATCGGATATGTGCCTGCATCCGGATTATGATACCTTTGAAATTTTGCCGTGGCGTTCGGCAAGCGGAAAAACCGCAAGAATCATCTGCGATGTTTATTTTGCCGACGGAACCCCGTTTGAAGGTGACCCGAGATATGTTTTGAAAAAAGCCATCAGACAGGCGGCTGATATGGGCTATACCTGCAACGTCGGACCGGAATGTGAATTTTTCCTTTTTCATCTTGATGAGGACGGCAGACCGACAACAGGCTCACATGATGCCGGCGGATATTTTGACCTCGGTCCGGTTGACAGAGGTGAAAACTGCCGCAAGGATATTTGCCTTGCACTTGAGAACATGGGCTTTGAAATTGAAGCTTCGCACCATGAAAACGCAAGGGCGCAGCATGAAATTGATTTTAAATATGACGAAGTGCTCAAAACTGCCGATAATGTTATGACTTTCAAATATGTTGTCAAAAATCTTGCCAATCAGCACGGACTTTACGCAACCTTTATGCCAAAGCCTGTTTTCGGAATTTCCGGCTCGGGTATGCATACCAATATATCGCTTTTCAAAGAAGGCAAGAATGCATTTTGCGATGAAAGCGATTCGCTCGGACTTTCTGCCGTTGCCTATAACTTTATCGCCGGAATTATGCACCACATCAAAGCGATGACAGTTCTGACCAATCCGCTTGTCAATTCCTATAAGCGCCTTGTTCCGGGCTATGAAGCACCGGTTCATATTGCATGGTCGGCAAAAAACAGAAGTCCGCTGATCCGTATTCCGTCCGCAAAAGGAACGGGAACAAGAATTGAGCTGAGAAATCCCGATCCTGCTGCCAATCCTTATCTTGAAATGGCGGCAAGCATTTTTGCGGGACTTGACGGAATAAAGAAAAACATGATGCCGCCCGCTCCGATTGATTCAAACATATATGACATGACAGAACAGCAGCTTAAAAAAGCAGGCATTGATGTTTTGCCGAACACACTTGGTGCGGCAATTGCCGAATTTGAAAAAAGCGATTTTTTCAAAGATGCAATCGGAACGCACGTATTCACCAAATATATTGAAGCGAAAAAGCAGGAATGGCGTGAATACAGAACCAGAGTTTCACAGTGGGAAATTGACAAATATCTCGGCAAATATTGATCTTATCCGTGTTTATGCTTGACATAACGGAAAAACGGGTCTAAAATTATAAGTAAAGATAAGCGTTAAGACGCAAAAACAGCAGTGCCGCCCTTATGGGGCGGCTTTTGCAATGAAGCGAAAATCAGCGCATAGGAATCAGCACCGACAAAATTTGACAAAATAACAATCAGGCACTATAATAAAAAAGCAGTCGTAAGAAATCGACTGTCACTGGGTGCTGTTCATAACGGTAGGCGGTTACAATCTGCCCTCGGAAGGGGGCGATGCTATGGAATACTTAATAGTTTTAGCAATCATTTTGATTTATTCGATTGGGTTTATTCTCAGCATAAAAAAATAACCGCCACAACGACCAATTGATGCGGTTATTTTTATAATTGACACTTTGGGGCGTGACTGCTTATCACAGCACCCTTTGTAATTATATTATAGCACAGATTAGCGCCTTGTCAAGTACGGCATAGTGCGATTTTTGCTTTTAGAAGTCAGGCAGCACCGACAAAATTTGACAAAACAGCAATCAGACTATATAATAAAAAGGCAGTCAGAAGGCTGCCGAGAGAGTATTGTAAATAACGGTAGGCGGTTCTCCCAAAAGCAGACAAAAGCCGAACACGATACGGTTTTAAGCGATACATTTTCGCCGATACTGCGGCAGAAATGCTCGAAATGCGTCAGTATGTAAAGGCGAAAAGCTGTGCAAGGTGCGTAAAATATTTGCTTTCAGGCGTATCGTGTTCGACTTTTGGCTGCTTACGGGAGGTGATAAGCTTATGGTTACATTTGAATTGCTTATTGCATTTACTGTAATGATAATCAATCTTATCACTCTTTGTTACTTAATTTTTAAAAAGTAATGACTATTAAAAAAGTCGGAACATAAAAATTAAGAAACACCGCCATCTTCCAAATTACGGTGTTTCTTAAAAAGCACTAAACTTGGAGTAACCGCTTATCGCAGTACTCTCTTGTATTTATATTATAGCACAGATTAGCGCCTTGTCAAGTCCGGCGTGGGCGATTTTTGTTTTCAGAAGTCAGTCAGACAGCACCGACAAAATTTGACAAAATAACAATTTAACTGTATAATAACAAAGCAGTCGCAAGACTGCCAAGCAGAGTACTGTAAATAACAGTAGGCGGTTTGCTCTCCTAACAGAGGGCTTGCCCTCTGATTTTTAAATTAGGGGGTGATGCTATGGAATATTACATATTACTTGTATTAATTCTGATTGCAGCCACAGGCTACATTTTAAGCATAAAAAAAATAACCGCCCACAACTGCCAATTGTTAACGGTTATTTTTAACTGGTTATTTGGAGTAACCGCTTATCGCAGTACTCTCATATATTACTATTATACTCATAATCGGGGTTTGTCAAGAAAACAAACTGCGGTTTTATTTTTTGTAAAATTCACAAAACAACAAAATCAAAGGAGAAAACACAATGAATGTTTCATGGATTAAATTTGCAACGAATTTCTTTCACAACCCCAAAATCATGCTTTTGCAAAACCAAAAGAACGGCGCCGAAATGGTGCTGTTTTTTGTTCATCTTCTGACCCTTGCCGGTGAGGAAAACAACGGCGGCGTTTTCACCATGCCGGACGGCTCGCCTTGCGATGCCGAATATTTTTCGGTTGTCACCGGCACTTCAAAACAGTTTGTTGAAGCCTGCCTTGAAGAATTTGAACGGCTGAAAATGATTACATATGACGGTCAGACCGTTTGTCTTGCCAACTGGAGCAAATATCAGAGCGAAGATAAGCTTTCGCAAATGCGAAAAGCCGACGCAGACCGCAAACGGGAAAAAAGAGCAAAAGCCAAAGCCGAACAGATAACCGAAACAACACTTCATGAAGAAAACAAAAACGCAAATATTATCAAAATGTCCGCGGACAGTCCGCGGACGCGTCCGGAAAATGTCCGCACAATGTCCGGTACAGATAAAGATATAGATAAAGATAAAGAAAAAGATATATTAAAAGAGAGTCAAAGAGAAAAAATAAAGGACGCCCGCAAATTTTGGACGCCCTCGCTTGATGATGTTAAAAATGAATGTCTGAAAAATGGCTATACCTTTGATCCCGAAGTTTTTTTCTGCAAAATGCAGGCAACAGGCTGGCTCGACCGGGGCAGTCCCATCAAAGATTACAAAGCTCTGATGCGTGTCTGGCAGGAACGTGAAAAAAGCTTTGTGCAAAAAGAAAGGCAGGGAAAGCCCGAAGCACCTCAGGCATCATATGACCTTGACAGCTTTGCCCGCAAGGCACGAAACATCGGGCAATATGTGGGGTGCTCGTGAAAAACTTATGTATAAATCAGTCCTTGCGCATAACGCTTTTGCTTTAAATTAAGCAACTGAAACATATTTATGGCGTAATTTTTCAAATTCTCATACATTTTGCAAGAAATGGTAAAAAATGTCTTGTTTGACTTGCAAAAGTTTTTGGAAAACTGTATAATAGGTGGGAATATAAGTAGTAGTATTCGGAGAATAAGGAGTTATGTAAAAGTCGGACCTTTCAAGACCGGCAGTCACATTGTTACTACTTAGAATATATGTAACGCAGTTTTTTTGCTGCAATAACGAAAGGATGACTTATTATGTTGGAAAATGCACCGACAAAGAACCCCAGCGTCCTCGCATGGCTCGAGGATCAGATTAAGCTTGTAACACCCGACAGCGTTGTCTGGATTGACGGCAGCGAAGAGCAGCTTGAAGCGCTCAGAGCAGAAGCTGTCAGCACCGGTGAAATGATTAAGCTTAACGAAGAAAAGCTTCCCGGCTGCTATTATCACAGAACAGCTCCAAACGATGTTGCCCGTGTTGAAGACAGAACCCTCATCTGCTCAAAGAAAGAAGAAGATGCAGGCCCCACAAACCATTGGATGGCTCCCGACAAGGCTTATGAAATGCTTTATGACATCGCTCGCGGAAGCTATAAAGGCCGCACAATGTATGTAATTCCCTATTCAATGGGTCCCATCGGTTCACCGCTTGCAAAAATCGGCATCGAAGTTACCGATTCAATTTATGTTGTTCTTAACATGAACATCATGACAAGAGTAAGCACAAAGGTTCTTGACGTTCTCGGCGACAGCAATGACTGGGTTCGCGGACTTCACGCAAAATGCGATGTTGACCCCGAAAAGAGATGGATCTGCCAGTTCCCCGAGGACAACACAATCATTTCCGTAAACTCCGCATACGGCGGAAACGTTCTTCTCGGAAAGAAATGCTTCGCTCTTCGTATCGCTTCTTATCAGGCAAAGAACGAGGGCTGGATGGCTGAGCATATGCTCATTCTCGGCATTGAAAATCCGCAGGGTGAAACAAAATATGTCTGCGCTGCTTTCCCGTCAGCTTGCGGCAAGACCAACCTTGCAATGATGATTCCGCCCGAAGGATATAAGAAAAAAGGCTATAAAGTCTGGACTGTCGGCGACGACATCTCCTGGATGCGTCAGGGCAAAGACGGCAGACTTTATGCAATCAATCCCGAAAACGGCTTCTTCGGCGTTGCACCGGGCACAAACATGAAATCCAACCCCAACGCTCTTATTTCCACTCAGAAAGGCACAATCTTCACAAACGTTGCCCGCAACCTTGACGACAACACCGTTTGGTGGGAAAGCCTTGACAAGAATCCTCCGGTTAACGCAGAGGAATGGAAAGGCGCAAAGGTCAACGGACCTGAATATATCGCAGAAGGCAACAAGCTTGCTCATCCGAACAGCCGCTTCACCGCACCGACAGCTAACTGCCCGTGCCTGAGCAGCGAATTTGAAAATCCGCAGGGTGTACCCATTTCGGCAATCATCTTCGGCGGCCGCCGTCCGGACACAGTACCCCTTGTTTATCAGTCACGCGACTGGAACAACGGTGTATTCATCGGCTCAATCACAGGTTCGGAAACCACAGCAGCTGCCGCAGGCGCAGTAGGCGTTGTCCGCCGTGATCCGATGGCAATGCTTCCGTTCTGCGGTTACCACATGGGCGATTACTTCAAGCACTGGATTGAAATGGGCGAAAAGCTCGGCGACAAAGCTCCGAAAATCTTCAATGTTAACTGGTTCCGTGTTGATGAAGACGGACACTTCATCTGGCCGGGATTCGGCGACAATCTGCGTGTTCTTGAATGGATTCTCAAGAGATGCGACGGCGAAGTTGACGCAAAAGAAACCGCAATCGGTTATGTTCCTTATGCAAAAGACATCAACCTTGAGGGTCTTGACGATTTCTCAATTGAAACACTTGAAAAGATTCTTGCCGTTGACAATGCAAAATGGGCAAAAGAAGCTGAAGGCGTTGAAGAATTCTATAAGAAATTCGGCGACAAGCTTCCCGAAGAGCTTCGCAAGGAACTTGAAACACTTAAGAAGAACACAGCCGAATAAGCTGTATAAAAGTATGAAAGCACCGGGCAAGTCTCGGTGCTTTGCTTATTATTGAATAACTGCGGACACAGACGGATAATGGCACAATCTTAATTTTCGAAGAGGAAGACTTACATAATTATAAAATCCGCAAAAGTGGCAAAAATATTGATTTCGGTGTGAAAATGTGATAGATTTATTAATATAAGTTTCAAAAAACGGAGGAAACATTATGAAACAAAAAAATCATTTTTTAAAACGAATTTCAGCGTGTGTTATGGTGGTTGTCATGGCGCTGACAGCAGTGCCGCTGAGCGGATTTGTGGGGTTGGAATTGCCTAAACTGTTTGAAACAACGGCAAATGCGGAAGATACATATACCGATGGTGTTTTTGAATATACCGTTTCAGACGGTGAAGCAACGATAATCGGTCACACATCGTCAATCAGCGGAGATCTTGTTATACCCGATACGCTTGGCGGTTATCCTGTAACTATGATATTTGCTCATTGCGAAATATTTTCTACTTATGAATATTACGGTGCATTTGAAGATTGCACCGGCTTAACAAGTGTAACGATACCGGACAGCGTAACAAGCATAGGTCATGAGGCGTTTTACGGTTGTACCGGCTTAACAAGTATAACCATACCGGACAGCGTAACCAGCATAGGCAATTATGTGTTTTATAATTGCACCGGATTAAAAAGCATAACCATACCGAACAGTGTTTTAAGTATAGGTGATTTTGCATTTCACGGTTGCACCGGCTTAACAAGCGTAACGATTTCTGAAAGTATAACAAGTATAGGTGATGGTGCATTTTATAATACAGCTTGGTATAATTCTCAGCCTGATGGTGATGTATATGCCGGCAAAGTTTATTATAAATATAAAGGCACAATGTCGGAAAATACAAATGTTATTATCAAAGACGGAACAAAGTGTATTGCAGATAATGCGTTTTACCGTTGCACAGGTTTAACAAGTATAACTATACCAGATAGTATAACAAGCATAAGCAATTGGGCGTTTGGCCGTTGCACCGACTTAAAAAGCATAACTATACCGGACAGCGTAACAAGCATAGGTTTTGAGGCGTTTTACGGCTGCACAGGCTTAAAAAGTATAACCATACCGGACAGTATAAAAAGCATCGGAATTTATGCGTTTGAGAGTTGCGGCTTAACAAGCGTTACAATCGGTAACGGCGTTGAAACAATATCACAAGGCTCCTTTACAGGCTGTCCGCTTACAACAATCAAAATCGGCAAAAATGTCAAAACTATTGAGCAAGATGCTTTTGACGGAATCAAGGATATTCCCGAAGTCTATTATGCCGGAAGCAAAGCCGATTGGGAAAAAATTTCAATTGATGAATCAAACGAAAAGCTTCTGAACGCAAATATGCACTATAATGTTGACATTATGCACACCCATTCCTACACTTCAAAAATAACCAAAGCCGCAACCTGCACTGCTGATGGCGTGAGAACCTATACTTGCAGCTGCACAAAGAGCTATACCGAAGCTATTGTCGCAACAAACCACAAAAACGCTGCCGACAAAGCAGCTGTTGCTGCAACCTGCACAACAAAAGGCTATACCGCAGGCAAATATTGCCCCGATTGCAAAAAATGGATTTCCGGTCACAAGGAAGTTTCGGCAACCGGACACAAGAACAAAACCACAACAACCAAAGCCACAACATCAAAAGACGGTAAGGTTGTAACTA
>JBJEOJ010000078.1:0-2796 GCA_051880655.1 Acutalibacteraceae bacterium
TTATGATTTTTGGGGCGACGAACTTGCAAAAAGCCTATTGGAAAAGGAAGATACAGTTATTAACCTTGCCTCTGAAGAATACTCAAGGTGCATAAGCCGATATCCGGAAATTTCTCAGCGGTTTATCACCTGCATTTTCGGAACATTTGACGGCGAGAAGATTAAGGAAAACGGAACGCAGTGCAAAATGGCACGCGGCGAAATGGTACGATTTATGGCGGAAAACAAAATCGAACAGCCGCAGGAAATTAAGGAATTTAACAGATTGGGTTATCAATATTGTGAAAAGCTTTCGGACGAAAGAAACTATGTGTTTTTAAAGTGAGTTGATTATATAAACGTTTTTGATATAAATTATAGTTTGGCAGGCCAAGCCTGCAGTGATTACGCGAGGCAGAAAGTTGCAAGCTTTAAAATTTCGCCGCGACAGAAAGTCAGTGAAAAACCGTAGCGTCGCCCCTTGGGCGACCGAGTTTTATAAACGTTTTTATTAACGGGTTACCGTAGGGACACGGCTTGCCGTATCCGCAGTCGTGCACAAATTTATAATTTTATGTTATGCTTATATCGCGGTGTAATTATAAAATTTGTTACTTTCTACAACGCGTGAGCATGCGGGCGGTGCCCGCCAGGAAACCCCCGGCGAGGGTTTCCTACGGATAAACAGTCCACCGGACTGTTTATCCTACCTTCCTGCGCTTTTTGAAAGCTTAGGATTTCGCCGTCTGCGGACGGCGACAATGGGCGTTGCCCCTTGACCCCACAAGCTTTTTTGTAAAAAAGCTTGGCAAAAAACTTTACTCCTCTTGCACTGACTTTCCGCCGCGGCGAAATTTTAAAGATTGCAACTTTCTGCCCCGCGTAACATCTGCGGACATTGTCCGCCAAACTATAATTTTATTGATAAATTCCTGAATCGGTCAGTCAAATAAAGATTATGCACCAACCTGAACGCAATTGCTGTCGTCATGCAAACGCATTTTTTAACAGCGTTCAAGTTTTATTGATAATTTTCTTGAATTTGTTCTGTTAATAAGTTATAATAAAAATGATTTGAATTCAAAAACCGCATTTCGGCGGTTGTTATCGGGAGATTTATTTATGGCAAAAACCTGTCTTGTAATCGGCGCAGGAGCGGCCGGTCTTATGGCTGCCGGGACTGCGGCAAAAAGGGGCGTTGACGTAACCTTGCTTGAAAGAAACGACAGACCTGCACGCAAGGTTATGATTACCGGAAAGGGCAGGTGCAACGTTACCAATAACTGCACCATGATCAATGAACTTGTTGAAAACGTTCCGACAAACGGACGCTTTTTGCACAGCGCTTTTTCTTCTTTCATGCCCTTTGATACCATGGAATTTTTTGAAAACTTGGGAGTCGAACTTAAAATTGAACGGGGTGAAAGGGTCTTTCCCGCTTCGGACAAGGCTTCTGATATTGTTGACGCTTTGGAAAAATTCAGAAAAGAAAGCGGCGCAAAGCTTGTTAAAGGCAGAGCTGTAAAGCTTTTAACGGACGGCGAAAAAGTTGTCGGTGCAGAAACCGAAGACGGTCAAAAGCTTTATGCCGACAGCGTTATTGTTGCAACCGGCGGCGTTTCCTATCCGTTGACAGGCTCAACCGGTGACGGCTATGCCCTTGCAAAGCAGGCAGGTCACAGCATTGTTTCGCCGAAACCGTCGCTTGTTCCGCTTGTTTGCCACGAGGGCTTTTGCATGGATTTGCAGGGCTTGTCGCTTCGTAATATTGCAATCAGCGTTATTGACAGCGAAAAATATAAAGAGGTTTATCACGATTTCGGCGAAATGATTTTCACGCATTTCGGCGTGTCAGGTCCGGTCATTCTGAGCGCAAGTACGCATATGAAAGACATGAAAGAAAGAAAATATGAAATACACATCGACTTAAAACCGGCTTTGAGCTATGAACAGCTTGATGCGCGCGTTCAGCGTGATTTTCTTGAAAATTCAAACCGCAATTTTATCAACGCACTTGATAAGCTTTTGCCGAAAAAAATTGTTCCCGTTATAGTAAGACTTACCGGAATAAAGCCCTCAACAAAAGTCAATCAGGTGACAAAACAAATGAGAAGTAAGCTTGTCAATCTGCTCAAGGATCTCAAAGTAACGGTTATGGATTTTCGCCCCATCGAAGAAGCAATAATCACTTCGGGCGGCGTTAACGTTAAGGAAATTGACCCGAAAACAATGAAGTCAAAGCTTTGCGACGGTCTGTATTTTGCCGGAGAGGTCATTGATGTTGACGCTTATACGGGCGGCTTCAATTTACAGATTGCCTTTTCAACAGGAAAACTTGCAGGCTTAAACTGCTGAAACATTTTTAGTGATCGAAAGGATTGAGATATAATGATTAATGTTGCAATTGACGGACCTGCCGGAGCAGGAAAAAGCACAATTTCAAGAAAAGCTGCAGCCGAACTCGGTTATATTTATATCGACACAGGCGCATTATACAGAACAGTCGGTCTTGCGGCTATGAGAGCCGGCAAAGACCTTGACGATCCGAAACAGATTGAAGCCGTACTGAACGACGAACTGAAAGTTGAACTGAAATTTATCGACGGTGAGCAGAAAATGTTCCTTTGCGGCGAAGATGTCTCAAAGCAAATCAGAACGCCCGAAGCTTCCATTGCCGCATCAAAGGTTTCGGCTGTTCCGGCTGTTCGTGCTTATCTTTTTGATTTGCAAAAGAAAATGGCAAAAGAAAACAACTGCATCATGGACGGAAGAGACATCGGAACGGTTGTTTTGCCCGATGCACAGGTGAAAATTTTT
>JBJEOJ010000079.1:0-13672 GCA_051880655.1 Acutalibacteraceae bacterium
CTCACTTCAACCGTGAATCTCGGACTTTTTCGGACTGTTTTTTTACAGCCCCTTGTTTTTTATAGATTGTTTTATTTTTTGTTTGCTTCTTCAACCGCCTGAGTAATGGTTTCAACGGTTTCTTTTGCCGCTTCGCCGTATTTGTTGACGTCGGTGCCGTTTCTGTCACTGTGGGTAAGACAGCCTGCTCCGCCGACACAGCCGCCCACACAAGCCATACCCTCAACAAAATTTGCAGGCAGAACATTTTTGTTCTTTCTCAAAAGTGCGGTTCTGCATTCTTCAATTCCGTTGCAGGTCATTGGCTTGAATTCAAAATCACTTCCGTGTTCTGAAATTCCCTGACGAACCGCTTCGGTAAGTCCGCCGCTTCTTGCAAAAATTCTTCCGAAATAGGAAGCACCTTCAAGCGGTTCTTCTTCAAGCTGGGTGATGTCAATATCACGGCTGTCAAACAGTGCCTGAAGCTCTTCAAAGGTAATAACGCTGTCAATATAGGGGCGCACCTCGGCTTTTCTGGCTTCCGCTTTTTTTGCTGTGCACGGTCCGATGAAAACAATTTTTGCATCTTTGTCGGTTTGCTTGATATGCTTTGCAATCGTTGCCGCCGGCGAAAGATTGTCGGAAATATGCTCTTTGAGCTGCGGATAGTTTTTGCCGACATAATCAACAAAGGCAGGACAGCAGGAGCTTAAAAGAAAGCCTTTTTCCGTCAGCTCTTTTGATTCCTTGTGCGCAACCATATCTGCGCCGAGAGCCGCTTCTTCAATTTTATAAAAGCCGAGCTTTTTGATGCCTCTGATGACCTGACCGAGCTTTGCAAACTTGAACTGACTTGAAATTGCAGGCGCAACGACCGCATAAACATGATATTTGGTGTTGTTTTCGCTTTTTTTGATGATGTCAATCACATTGACAACAAACGATTTGTCCATAATTGCGCCGAACGGGCACTGATACACGCAGGCACCGCAGGCGATGCATTTGTCGTTATTGATGCTTGCGGCATAGGTTTCGGGATTCATTGAAATCGCTTTGACCTTGCATGCCATTTCGCAGGGACGGCGGCGGTTGATGATTGCGTTATACGGGCAAACCTTTGCGCACAATCCGCATTCAACGCATTTTGATTTGTCGATGTGAGCCTTTTGCTGACTGTCAAACCAGATAGCACCCCTTTTGCAAACGTCCTCGCAGCGGTGTGCAAGACAGCCGCGGCAATTGTCGCCGGGGTCATAGCCGCCTTTCGGGCACTCATCGCAGGCGATGTCAATAACTTCAATGATGTTCGGATTTTCGGAGTCACCGCCGACTGCGATTTTCACTCTTTCGGAAAGAATGGCTCTTTCTTTATAAACGCAGCAGCGCATGGTCGGCTCATTTCCCGGAACAATGATTTTCGGTATGTCAACCATACCTTCCATCAGCTTTCTGTCCCAGGCTTTTCTTGCCACTTCCCTGATAACTTTATAATTAAGATATTGAATTTTAGTATCGAATTTTCTGATCTTATTCATTTATTTTCGCTCCTGTTTTTTGTTTCAATCAGTCTTTATAACCCTCAGCCCATTTTATGAGAAGCGGTTTATCTTTATCTGCACATTCCGTACTGTGTGAAGCCGCAACAAGAGGGATCCATTTGCGGATATATTCGTCTTTTGTTCTTGTCTTTTTGCAAAACAAAGAAAGATATTTTTCGGCAAGCTCTTCTTTTTCGTCAAGCTTAAAAAGAAGATATGTCATGGCGGCGTCGCCTGAAGCGTTGCCCTGCGTTGCATGTGACCAGTCAAGAATATAAGCTTTGCCGTCTTTTCCGATGATGATATTGGACGGGTTGAAGTCGCCGTGGCAGATTTTGTGATGCTTGGGCATGGTTTCCAGTTTCATGTGAAAATCATATCGCATGGTTGCCGGAAGATCACATTGCGTAATCTGCGTGTTCAGCTTATCTTTCAGTCTTGTCAGGCGATCGGTTGTTTTGCTTTGAATTTTTGTTTGTAAATCAACAAAAAGCTCAAGATATTCGTCCTGCTTTTCGGGATGGTTTTTCATAAGTGTTTCAAGGCTTTCGCCCTCGATAAAATCGGAAACAACAATCCATCTGCCGTCTCTGAGGCTGATTTCAAGAACCTGCGGAACAGTCATTCCGAGTTCTTCAATGATTGCTTGATTGTTCACCTCGTTTACAATGTCTGCCTTTGAATAATTTTCGGCAAAGACCTTGATTGTTTTGTCGCCGTTTCGGTAAACCGTTTTGTTTGCCCTTTCGGCAATGATTTTTCCATAATCCATTGTTTTTCACTCCGTAAATTTATCATTCGGCATGTGTGCCGTAATAAGCGTTTAAATATATTTGTCGTATCTCGCTTCGAAGCGGATATCTCGGGTTTGCCCCGGTGCATTGGTCATCAAAAGCTTCCAGCGTCATTTCATCAAGCGAAAAGAGAAAGTCGTTTTCTTTGATGCCGTAAGCTTTGATGCTGTCTTTTATCCCGAGCGTAGTTTTCAGCTCTTCGATTTTTTGAATCAGAGCCGCCACGCTTTCATCGTCTGTTTTGCCTCCGCAGCCGAGTTCTTTTGCAAGGCAGGCATATCTGCGCTTCGCATCGGGATAAGCATACTGCGGAAAAGTGCCCATTTTTTCGGGAATTTCCGTGCTGTTGAAGCGAATGACCTCGCAAATCAGAAGCGCATTGGCAATGCCGTGCGGCAAATGATGAAACGAGCCGAGCTTGTGCGCCATAGAATGGCAAAGACCTAAGAATGAATTTGCAAAGGCCATGCCTGCCATGGAAGCGGCATTGGCGGTTTTTTCTCTTGCAAGAAGATTATCACCGTTTTCAAAGGCAAGCGGCAGATATTCAAACATCAGCTTTAAGCTTCCTACGGCAAGAGAATTTGTAAAATCGCTTGCAAGCATGGAAACATAGGCTTCAATTGCGTGCGTCACAGCGTCGATTCCCGACGCCGCAGTCAGGCTTTTTGGTGCGGAAAGCTGAAAGTCGCTGTCAATAACCGCCATGGACGGCATCAGCTCATAATCTGCAATCGGATATTTTACTGAGGTCTTTTCGTCGGTAATAACAGCGAAAGGAGTAACCTCCGAACCTGTTCCGGCAGAGGTCGGAACGGCGGCAAAAAGCGCTTTCTGACCCATTTTCGGAAAAGTAAAGATTCTTTTGCGTATATCCTGAAAGCGCATTGCCATCAGTGAGAAATCTGTGTCCGGGTGCTCATAAAGCAGCCACATAATTTTGCCTGCATCCATTGCGGAGCCGCCGCCGAAAGCAATGATGACATCGGGTGAAAACGCACTCATCTGCTTTGCTCCGTTGACGGCACTTTTCAGCGTCGGGTCAGGCTCAACCTCATGAAAGCAGGTATATTCAAAACTGTTTTCCTCAAGACTTTTCATGAGCTTTGAAAGATGTCCTTCGGAATAAAGAAAATTGTCTGTTACAATAAAGGCTCTTTTTTTGCCGATCTGCGCAAGCTCACGCACCGCAAAAGGTAAACAGCCTTTTTTAAAATATATTTTTTCGGGAGCGCGAAACCAAAGCATATTTTCCCGCCGTTTTGCAACGGTTTTGATGTTGAGAAGATGCATTACGCCGACGTTTTCGCTGACGCTGTTTCCGCCCCATGAACCGCAGCCGAGCGTGAGCGACGGAGAAAGAGCAAAGTTATATAAATCTCCGATTCCGCCCTGAGACGACGGAGAATTGACAAGAATCCGGCAGGCTTTCATTTTCAGCGCAAAAGCATCAAGAACATCGGCTCTTTTTCTTTCGTCAAGATAAATTGCCGCCGTGTGACCGATTCCTCCGCCTAAAACAAGTGCCTGAGCTTTCTCAAAGGCGTCTTCGGTGCTTTTTGATTTATACATGGAAAGCACGGGGCAAAGCTTTTCGCCCGAAAGCACTTCGCTTTTGCCTGTTCTTTCAATTTCGGCAATCAGAACCTTTGTTTCTTGCGGCACGGTGAAACCGGCTCTTTTTGCAATTTCCCGGGCGGTTTGTCCGACGATTGTTGGGTTAAGACCGCCGTTTTCAAAAAGCAGAGCACGGATTTTTTCGCTTTCGCTTTCGTTTAAAAAGTATCCGCCGCGAAAAGCAAATTCCTCTTTGACTTCGTCATATATTTTTGCCGCAACAATGACCGACTGCTCTGAAGCGCAGATTACGCCGTTATCAAAGGTTTTTGAAAGAATAACCGAGCTTACGGCAAGCTTGATGTCTGCGCTTTCGTCAAAGACCGCAGGTGTGTTTCCTGCGCCGACGCCGATTGCAGGTTTTCCGCTTGAATATGCCGCCTTGACCATTGCGCTTCCGCCGGTTGCAAGAATCAGGTCCGCCTCTTTCATCAGATGGGCGCTTTTTTCTTTTGTCGGCTCGTCAAGCCAGGCGATAATATCTTTCGGCGCACCGGCTTCAATCGCAGCTTCAAGAATTGTTTTTGCCGCAAGAACCGTGCATTTTTTTGCCCTCGGGTGAGGACTTATGACAACGCCGTTTCTTGTTTTCAGGCACAAAAGCGCCTTGAAAATCGCGGTTGAGGTTGGGTTGGTTGTGGGGATAACTGCGGCAACAACACCGACGGGTTCGGCAATTGTCATTGTTCCGTACAGGTCATCGTCTTCAATGATGCCGCAGGTTTTTGTGTTCTTATAGGCGTTATAGATATATTCCGCCGCATAGTGATTTTTGATGACCTTGTCTTCAAAAAGACCCATCCGGGTTTCTTCAACAGCGGCTTTGGCAAGCGACAATCTTTCTTCGTTCGCCTTTTTTGCGGCGGCACGAAAAATTTTATCAACCTGCTCCTGAGTGAATTTTGAATAAGCTTCCTGTGCTTTTCTGACTTTTGCAATTATTTCATTCAGTGATTTTAAACTGTCCTCAAGTTCGTTTCTTAACTCGGGCATAAGTTTATCCACCTTTTTTTCGGGCAAAAAGCCGTCAGATTTTCAGAAAGATTATGCCCTTATTCTTCCGTACTTATGCAGTCAGAGCTGTTTTCAAGCTGCTTTGTTAAAAGAGCGAGAGAGGCCGCCATGTTTTCGTCATGAACCAGAACATCTGCCGGAAGATTCAGATGAATGGGCGCAAAATTCCAGACCGCTTTGATGTGGCAGATGTTCATTTTGTCGGCAACGCCCTGCGCCGCAAAAGACGGCACGGTGATGATGCCGATTTTGATGTTTTCCCTTTTACAGAAATCTTCAAGCTCATCAATGTGATAGACGGGCTTGCCGGAAACGGTTTTTCCGGTGTTTTGAATGTCAAATGCGGCAACGATGTCAAGACCGTAATCTTTGAAGCCTCCGTAGCCCATGAGTGCTTCGCCGAGCTTTCCTGCGCCGACAAGAACAGCCTTTTTGATGTTTCTGTAGCCGAGAAAGTTTTCAAGCGTTGCAATAAGCTCCTTGCGGTTATAGCCGATTTTCGGTCTGCCCGCACCGCTTACTGCGCCGAGATCCTTTCTGACCTGAACATCGCCGTAATTCAAAGCCGCCGCAATTGCGGTTGCCGAAACATTGGTCTGACCCTCGGGCAGTTGCTTTAGAAAATTGAGATATACCGGCAGCCTGCGTAGGGTACTGATTGAAATATTCAAAATGTTTTCTCCTTTCGTAATCCGTCAGTATGAACTCTCAATTTTCTCCTTCAGGCAAAAAGCCCTTCAATAAAGACAGATAAACTACATTGATAAAATATTATCACAAAATTGTTGAAAAATCAATTATTATCGTCGCCATCGGACATGTAATATGTGTTTATATTTACAAAAAAATCCGTTTCTTGAAACACCCAAAATATACTCATAAAAATATCCGCAAAGTTTGGCGGCATAAAAGCTGCGTATCATCACTTTGCGGATATTTTTATTTAGTGAGCAGATTTCATTGACGGCTCTTGCCGTCAATCAGGAAACCCCCGGCGAGGGTTTCCTACGGTTAAACAGTCCACCGGACTGTTTAACCTACCTTCCTGCGCGTTTTTGAAGCACTGGGATTTCGCCGTCTGCGGACGGCGCCAAGCTTTTTTGAAAAAAAGCTTGATAAAAAACTTTACTCCTTTTTCTACTTAGTTTATCTCGCGGCATAATTGTAAAGACTGCAACTTTCTTCCCCGCGTAAGTCCCGCGGGCGTTGCCCGCACCCACGAGCTTTTTTGTAAAAAAAGCTCGGCAAAAAACTTTACTCCTTTTTGCACTGACTTTCCGCCGCGGTGCAATTGTAAAGTTTATCACTTTCTACTTCGCGTAATCACCGCAGGCTTGGCCTGCAAAAACTTTACTCCTTTTTGCACTGATTTTCCGCCGCGGACAAAAAATATCAGTATTCGCCGTCTTCACTGTAAACAATAAAGCTTTTATAGCCGTTCTTTGTTATCGCGTGGAGATACCTCGTTGTGTATTCATCGGCACTGATTGCAGGAACAAATTCCTGAGTTTGAGAAAGTTCTCCTTTCAGCTTTGAAAACAAAGACAAAATTGAGCTGAACTTTGTTTTTTTGTCAATAACATACCCCGACGGTCGTTGCTTTGTGTCAATGCATAAACCGTCTGCTTTGCAGTCGTTGAGCGAGCCGAAAAGATAATCGTCGTTCCCGTTTTCCGTGTCCTCTGCCGTTTGCGAAACCAGCAGGAAGCAGTCTGAGGGCAAATCGGATTTTACACTTTCAATAAAGGAAAGAAGTGTTTTGTTTCTTTCGCTTTTTTTCTTTTCACCCGGATAGCCGGCGGTCTCTGTTGCTCCGTCTGTCGGGAAACTGACGCTTTTGAGGATAAAGCCTTTCACGCCGAAAGAGGAAACTTCTTCAATGATCTGCTTGATATATTTCTGTGCATCTTTTGAATACGGATTGAGCCATGCATTTCCGTTTTCCTCATTCATTGCGTCAAGCCATGTTACATCGGAATTCATATATTTTACTGCAAGGTCTTCGTTTGAAGAAGCAATCAGATTATCCTCAAAGCAATAGATGCCGGCAATGACATTGATTCTTTTGTTTTGAAAAAGTGAAAGCGTTTTTCTGACTGTCTCGTTGTCATAAAGGGCACATTTTGCAACCATTGCCGTTTCAACCGAAGAAGAATAAGCAAGCTTTCCGCTTTGAGTTTTAAAATCAATCACAACACTGTTGCAGTCACGCTTTTGTATCAGCTTTATAAGATTTTTGACGTATCTGGTGTCGGCAAGCTTATCTGCCGGCAGAACAAATGCACGAACGCCGTCTTTTGTCAGAAGTGTTCCCGAATCATCTGAGACTGTCTCTTGAGATGAGGTTGTTTCGGGAGTTATATCTTTATATGAAATTTTTATGCACAGTTCGGTAACAAAATATGCCGCAAAAGCAATAATGAGAAAACAGCAGACAACGGCAAGCATGCGCAAAAAATTCTTTTTGCCGTTGCGTTTTCTTGAAGAACGACGCTGTTTTCCGATGCTGCCGACCGGGTATTCTTTTGAAAAGGTATAATAACTGTTTTTGACTCGAACATTATTTTTCCTGAGAATTGAATGTTTATCGGCAGGTTTTTTAAAAGCCATTTTTATTTTGCCGTAAAGCCCCGTGCAATATGGTTTGCACCTCGCTTTTCCTTTCTTGAAGTTTTTATCCGGTAAACTTGATTTCTGTCAGATGAACAGTGATTGACCGGAAAAGCACGAAAGTGCAAGACAGAGAAGTGAAATATAGATAAGAAGCACAGGCGTGCCTTTGAAAACGGTCGGAATGTTTTTGCTTTTTTCAATATGCCTGATTCCCGCATTAATCAGAAGCACGGCAAGGACAAAGGCGAGTGCAGCTCCGACACCCGTTGCAACAGACTGTAAAACCGTATAGTTTGCCTTGAAATCGAGCACGGGAACAGAAAGCACAAGACTGTTAAACGCACACATACCTAGTGAGTTCATAAACTTTTTGTCTGCTTTGAGCGCATGAACGCAAAGATAACCCGAAATGAGATAGATAACCGCAAGCACAAGAATATATAAAACATAGTGAAAAGCAATCGGCAAATTTGAAATTACGCTTATTTTTTCAAGCACACGGCAAATAAGAGAAACCGTAACACTGTAAAAGCCGACCGAAAAAGCGCACATCACAAAATGCTTTGGTCTTTTTGCAATTTTGATGCTTTCGCTGACGCCGTATGCCGCAGTAAAAACCAAATTCTGAAAAAGCATGGCATAAAGTGCGGCAATGAGCATATTGATAAAGCTTGTCATTACTTATCTTCCTTTCGGCTGTTTTCTCCCTTTTGTGAAAACGCTTCAAGCTGTTCGGGATCAATATCTTCGATGGAATATCTCGGACGGATTTTGTCGTATTCTTCCACATCTTCTTCAAGCTTTTTGGTCTTTCGGTGTTCTTCGCCTGCGCCCAAACCCGGATCTTTTAAAACGGGTTTTTCAAAAGCAGAAGAAAGGTTAAACGTGTCAACAAGCTCGTTCGGGAAGAATTTCATCACGCTCCATTTGTGAAGTGCGGCAAGAAAGCCGAGAACAAGGAAAGCACCGAACGGCATGGCGATGGAAGCATTGGACGGAAAATGCGTGTTAAATGAAAAGATTTTTCCGCTTGCAAGAAACCCTCTGATAAGACCGACCGCAATTGATACAGCACCGTAACCGACGGCGCAGGCGAGCGAATCAATGAAAGAGTTATAAACTGTTGTGCGAACGGCAAATTTTTCACAGCGTATGACCGTTACACCGCTGACGCACAAAAGCGGCAGGTAAACACCGAAAGCAGAGGCGGTCTGAGCATCGATTTTGAGAAACACCGGAAGTAAAACAGCACAGGAGACAACGGCATAAAAGCAAATTCTTACCCAGCGTGAAAAGCGTTTGAAAACGGCGCTTGCCAAAACCTCCGAGGTGGTGATAACCAAAAGATATGCAAGAGAAAGATAAAGCGCATTTTTGAAATTGATTGCAACTGCCGCAATCGGGCAAAGACCCACAAGACTTGTTAAAACCGGATTGTGGATATATGCGCCCTTAAAAAGGGCGGTTTTAAGGCTGAGTCTTCCTGAACTTTTTTTCTTAGGCATTGGAAGTCACCTCGCTTTCTTTGGCAGTTAAAGCGGAAGAACCGGCTTTCATTCTTTTGCGCCTTTTGCGTGGTACGGCTTCGTTTAAACTTTGGTTTTGAAAAATTTTGTATATGCTGTTCATAATCATAACCGCAAAGCATGACGGGTCGGAAATTTTTGCATATCGTCTCAGAAGCATCGACACAAAGGCGATTGCGAGACCGTAAAGTGCAGCAGAAACCGCAGTTTTCGGAGCGGTTACGCTGTCCGACGCAAAAAGTAAAGCCGCAAGCACAAATGTTCCGGCACCGACTTCAAGAACGCAGCTTGTCAGAACACCTGCCGAAACTCTCGGAAACACTGCGGCAAAGGCGGCACAGCCCACAATGCAGGCAAGCGGCGCAATGGTTTTGAGCGGCTTTCTGAAAAGAAAATAAATCAGAACGCCGAGCATTGCAAGCATACTTGTTGCGCCGAGAGCACCGGGAAGAGAGCCGGAAAGGATTTTTGTTTTTCCGAAAAGATTCAAATCAAGTGCCGCACCGGAAGAAAGCATCTCCAGAACGGTTGTGCCTTTTGAAAAGCCGTCGCTTGTGCTAAACACCGCCGAAAGTCCCGATGACTGAGCGGCATAGGTAAACATTTGCTCGGGAAAGCAAAGACAGGCGAAGCAAACACCGCAGACTGCCGGAACGAAAGGAGCGTTTTCCCTTGAACCGAACGGCAAAGTGCCGACTAAAACGGCAAAAGCACAGGCGGTTGCACCGAGCCAGAGCGGTGCGCAGGCAGGAAGAAAAAGAGAAATGACAAGTCCCGTCATAACACCGTCGAGGTGCTTTAAGCTGTTTTTTTTCAGAACAAGCTTAAAGCCGATATATTCACAAATCACCGCCGAAAGAACGCAGACAATCGCCTGATAAACGGCAACAATTCCGTTGAGAAAAGCACCGAGCGTAACAAGTGCCAAAGAGATTATGATAAGATCGCAGTTTTCAGAAAAAAGCGGATAAGCTGCACTTTTCAGACTCGGTTTTTCGGTTGTTTGCAAAAAATCACCTTCTTTTTCAAAAATGAGAAAAGCAAAACAAAAGCAGAAAGCTTTGACAGCTTTGCATAAAATCATTGGGAAAATTTGTGCGTTGATTTTCAGTGAGCGCACAGTGTATTATTTTATCAGGATATTTGTATATCAAAATTTATAACGGAAAGGAAGCGTTCAAAGCCGAAATGGCAGGGGCGCACAGAAAAAATCAAATGGAATTTGAAAAAAGCGGCGATAACTGTATTTTTGCCCAGGTTTCAAGAGATGAGCTGTTGCAGCTTGGTCTGACTTATGAAGACCTTGACTATGCTGAGGAAAAAACACGGCTTGCGCTGAAATATATTCTTTCAAAGGCGCAATATGCCGTTCATGACAAGCACAGCTTTAAAAGCAAAATCAGAATTGATGTTATGCCCTGCGTTTCTGACGGCTGTGTGATTATATTTACGGATTTATCTTCCGCATCAAAAGAGAAGCAAGATGAAACACCGACCGCAGTTTTTCAGTGCGAAAGCTATGACAGCCTTGCGGACTGTTCAAAGGTGCTTTCTTCTTTAAAGCTCAAAGCCGAACAAAGCAGTCTTTATAAAGACTACGACGGTTATTGTCTGATTGTTCGGGCGCAGGAAAAAATTCTTCGCATCATTGGGGAATATACAGATAAAATCTTTGCCGATGACACCACAACCGAAAGAATCGGAGAATTTATGCAGTGCATCATTGAAAACGATGCTTTAGAAATACTTTGCGGCAGCGGCACGAAGAGCTGAAATGGCTTCTTTCGGATCTTCTGCCGAAAAAATTGCACTGCCTGCAACAAGAACATTGGCGCCGGCTTTTGCGCAAAGCTCGGCGGTTTTTGCGTTGACTCCGCCGTCAACCTGAATGTCGCAGTTTAAGTTTCTGCGGTTAATTTCCGCGCGAAGCTTTTCAACCTTGGGCATCATGTCCGCCATAAAGCTCTGACCGCCAAAGCCGGGTTCAACCGTCATAACAAGCACCATGCCGAGCTTGTCAAGATAAGGAAAAACTTCTTCAATATCCGTTCCGGGTTTTACCGAAAGAGAAGCGGTGCAGCCAAGAGAGCGGATCAGGTCAACGGTTTCTTCGGTGTCGCTGTCTGATTCAATGTGGAAGGTGATGATGTCGGCACCGGCTTTGACAAAGTCGGGAACATATTTTTTCGGATCGCTGATCATCAGATGAACGTCAAAAACCAGATCGGAGCATTTTCTCAGGCATTTGACAAGCGGTGCGCCGAGGGTGATGTTCGGAACAAAATGTCCGTCCATAACATCAATATGAAGCCAGTCGGCACCGCACTTTTTCATGTTTTCAAATTCTTCGCCCATGCGTGAATAATCGCACGAAAGAATGGACGGTGAAATTTTTATCATAACAGTTACTTGCGGCAAGGAAAGTCTTTGCCGCTTCCTTTCTCAGAAAATCTTATACCCTTGCGACCATTTCGCCGTAAAGTTCTTTTTCTTCTTTAATGAATTGTTCAACCGCTTCAACGCTCGGCATAGCGGCTGAACAGCTGTGTGCGGAAATGAGCATGGAAGCACTTGCCGTTCCGAACTCAAGGGCGTCAACAATGTCCCAGCCCTCAAGCAGACAGCGGATAAACGCCGAAGCATAGCCGTCGCCGCCGCCGAAGCCTTTCATTGCTTTGACGGGGAAAGGCTTGATTGAAAAGCTCTGTCCGTCGTTTGTATAAGCGGTTGAGCCGTCTTTTCCGTGCTTGATTACAACAATTTTTGCGCCGTAGCCGTGCCAGAGCTTTGCGCTTTCTTCATCGGATTTGCAAACGCCCGTGATAGCTTCCGTCAGGTCATATTCTTCTCTTGAGCCGAGAATGATGTCGCTGTTTCTTGCAACCATTGAATAATAAACGGAAATTTCATCTTTGTTTTTCCATGTGTAAGCACGGTAGTCAATGTCGAAAATTACAACAACACCGTTCTTTTTTGCAAGCATCATGGCTTTGAGCGCGGCTTCTCTTGAAGGACTTTGCGAAAGTGCCGTTCCCGAAATGACAATTGCTTTTGCAGTTTTTATGTAGTCCTCGCTGACTTCGCCCGGCTCAAGCATTAAATCGGCAACGCCGTCACGATACATAAGAATACTGCTTTCGGTGGGGCTTTTGATTTCGGTGAAAGTCAGACCGATTTTTTCGCCGTTCTTTGCACGGAAAATGTTTGAGGTGTCAATTCCGTCTTTTTTGAAATAGTTAACCACAAAATCGCCGTGCTGATCATCGGAAACCTTACCGATGAAACCGACCTTTTTGCCGAGCCTTGCAAGACCGACTGCAATGTTTGCCGGTGAGCCGCCCACATACTTGTTGAAATTGCAGCTTTCAGAAAGCGGTCTGTTCATGTCTGTGGGGTTAAAATCAATGGCAACTCTTCCGATGGGAATGACATCAAGAGGTTTGCTTTCGTCAAATTCAATGTACTTCATAGTATTTCTTCCTTTCAAAATCATTCGGCTTTTCCGACCGAATGAAAAATTTCCATGTGTTTTTTTGCGTTGAGATATGCGCCCTGAATTTCTGCCGTGTGCAGGTCATAATAACCGCCGAGACTTTCGCTTGAGAAGCCGTCTTTAACGATTTTGTAAACGCTGTCAAAGGTTGCGGTTGCAATGTTGATTTTTTTGATTCCGTTCTGATGGCAGTGAACAAAATCATCGGGGCTTATACCTGTTCCGCCGTGAAGCACAAGCGGAGTATCAACGCTGTCTCTGACCTGTTCAAGAATGTCAAAACGAAGTTCGGGCGTTTGCTTATAGTTTCCGTGTGCGTTCCCGATTGCAATGGCAAGAGCGTCAACGCCTGTTTCTTTGGAAAACAAAACAGCCTGTTCCGGTGAAGTGCAGTGCATTGCAATGTCAACGCTCCCGTCCTCGCTTCCGCCAACACAGCCGATTTCCGCTTCAACCGCCGCACCGTAAGGTTTTGCCATGGAAACGACCTTTTTGGTTGTTTCAATATTTTCTTCAAGCGGAAGATGCGAACCGTCAAACATAACAGAGGTAAATCCAAGCTCAAGTGCCTGTCTGATGCATTCAAGTGTGGTTCCGTGGTCAAGATGAACGGCAACCGGAACTTTTGCTTCTTTTGCCGCAGCAAGCATGAGCGGACCGATCAGAGCAAGCGGAGAATATTTCAGCCTGACTTCGGCAATCTGAAGAATGATGGGTGATTTTGTTTCTTCAGCGGCTTTGATGATTCCGAGAACCATTTCCATATTGGCAACGCTGAAAGAGCCGACGGCATAGTTTCTTTTTTGCGCATCGGCAAGCAGAGTTTTCATGTTAACAAGTGACATTTTATCCAACCTTTTTTTACCGCAAAAGCGGTTATTTTTATTCGTTTGATTTAAGCGATTCTACCATATCAACGCTGTGAAGCTTTCTGATCAGTGAAAGATTAACGAGCAACGCAAATGCCAGCGAAAGCACCGCGGCAAGAACATAACCTAAAATTCCGACTTCTCTTCCGAACATGATGATGTCAACTTCACCGACAAGAATCACAACTCTGTGGAAAAGCTTTCCGAGGAAAAGACCGAGGAAAGT
>JBJEOJ010000080.1:0-13593 GCA_051880655.1 Acutalibacteraceae bacterium
TTGTCCCTGTCCGCAAAGTTCTTTTCCCGACTCGGCAAAAAGCCTTGTCACATCAAAAGCAATGAAATCCTCAATGAACTTTTTCTTCAATTATTTCACCAAAATCACGCCTCTTGTTCGCCTTGTCATTTATGCCGCAACAAATGACTGCAAGTTTGCTGCCGGCTACGATGTCAGCGCTGTGACCGCTCCGGTACAATATGACGGCTTTGGCGCCGGTCTTTGCGAAATGATGTATAATGTTAAAGAAACCGACATGGCAAACACTGATAAAATCACCTGCCCCGTTCTGATTTGTCAGGCAGAAAAAGACATCATTCTCACAAACAAGATTAAATCACAAGTAAACAACGCTTTTCCGAATGCCGAAACCTATCTTGTCAAAAACGGCGGACATCAGTGCATTGAAAACCGTGCAGATGAATTGTCAAAGGTTACAACAGAATTTTTAACAGAGCATTTATAATAAAAATTTAATTGTTTTTATACAATTACAGATTAAACTCTCATCAATACTCAAACAAAAGAACTTTAAAATTACGGAGAAACAACTGAAATGAAAATAGCGGTAATAAACGGACAGAATCACAAAGGCAGCACATGGCACATCGGGAATATGCTTGCTCAAAAAATTGCGGGAGAAAAAGATATAAAAGAATTCTTTTTGCCGAGAGATTTAAATCACTTTTGTGTGGGCTGTTATGCCTGCTTAAAAAAGCGTGAGAACTGTCCGTATTGGAACGAAAAAAAATTAATTATTCAGGCTATACTTGAAGCAGACCTTATTATTTTTACAACCCCAAATTACTGCATGATGCCGTCAGCACCGATGAAAGCATTTTTAGATTTGTTTTTTACCAACTGGCTGACTCACAAACCGTATAAAGAAATGTTCTCTAAGCGTGCGGTGGTAATTTCAACAGCAGCAGGAGCAGGAGCTGCCAAAGCAAGCAAGCTTCTGGCTGATAACCTGATTAATTGGGGTATTGCAAAAGTCACAAGCTACAGCATTAATGTGAATGCATTGAATTGGGACGGAGTGCCTGATAAGAAGAAAGCAAAAATCGAAAAAGATATGAACCGTTTATCTTCAAAACTTTCCCGCGAAAGAAAAGTAAAGGTAAGTCTTAAGACAAGATTTCTTTTCGGGTTCTACGGCGGAATGCAGAAAGCAAACTGGGGAGCTTCACCGGAAGAAAAGCAATATTGGATTGATATGGGCTGGCTTGACGGAAAAAAGCCATGGAAAGAATAAAAGTACTCATTTCAACACGAAGCGATTCTTATCAAATTCAATCAGTTCCTCAATCACGCATTTTGCAAAGTTTCTTTTGACATTGCGCTATTGATTAAAACTTTCCTATAACACAACAATGGTCTGTCACATACAGTTCAAAACATCTAAATGTGACAGACCATTTTATATTATGTATTCAGACACTCAGCTCATTCAATAACAGCAATTTTGATTTGCTCAATACAGTCATGCTTTGAAAGTTCGTCAAGAACAAAAGCATCATTTCCGCTTTGTGCATATTCTTCTATTTCTTTTATTGCTTCAACGTCTTCTTGAGATAATTCATTATTCTTATAATTTTGAACAACTGCTCTGATTCTCAGCGCACGGATATAGTTTGCATGTTTCTTTTCAGATAAATCATAGAAAACAATCGGGAACACACTAAGAATCGAGAAAATAATTCCAAGCCACGTTACACTCTTGAAAGTTCCCTGCATAATTACAGTATCTTTAAGTGCAGTATCGATATTATCTCCGAAGCCGACACCGCCGAATGACATGAACAGCGGCATAAGTGCGCTTGTGAAAAATCCGCAGAGAGTTAAAACAAATGCACTGCAGTTTTGCCAGAAGCCTTCAAGTCTCTTGCCCGTTTTCCATTGCTGATAGTCAAGCACATCGGGAACCATGATTGTTGCAACATAGCTCAGTCCGTTGAACAGGTTCTGGAAGAAAATTGCAGCAAGCATAAGATACGGACTTTTAAGAGTGAACAGCTGCATAAATGCCATAACCGTAAATCCGACAGTTGAGATAAGCATTACATTGCGCTTGCCGAGCTTTTTTATCATCCACGGGCCCAAAAGCATTCCGGGAATAAGAGCATTATTCAGCACCATATTGCAAACCGTCAACGCAAATGCTCCGCTCTGTCCTCCGATGGCATAATTGCATATCCACAGATACATATTGATGTTTCCTCGAACGGCAACGGCAATATTAAATGCAGTTATAATCCAAAAATATTTGTTTGAAAAAAGCTGTTTTGCTCCATCGCTGAATTTTACTTTAGCTACAAATTCTTTATGGACAACAGCCCTTTCTTCCGTTCCGTAATATGCGAAGAATACAAAAGCAATTCCGCCTATTCCGCAAATCGGGAACGCCCAGCGGTAAAGTTCAATATTGTTCATTGGGTTTTCACTGCTTGCAAAAGCAATTCCCGCAACAAGAGGAATGATTATGTTAACAATCGAACTCGGTATATTTGAAATCAGACCTTTGAATGCTCCGATATTTGCCCTTTCCTGAGAAACAGGCGAAATGACCTGCTCAATTCCGACAAGACACTGACTGAGAAGAGTATAAAAGAAAGTACCGAGCTGAATCAAAATGAACATGATTAAGCTTGCAAGCGAAACTTCAATTTTTGAAGCTGCAACCGCAAAAACCGGTATTGACGGAATGTTGAACGAAAACAGGATATTATCAACCCACGCTTCCGGAATAAACGGTATAAAAGTAAAGCACAGCACGGTAAGCACAGATGACCAGAGCAAAAACGGCTTAAACTTGCCTTTTTTTGAATTTGAGTTGTCAATCATCATTGAAAGAATCGGTGCACGAACAAGTCCGAGAAGAGAAGCAACAATTCCCGCAACAAAGATGAATCCGGTTGAAACCTTGAAATAGCTTATCATCATCGGAATATTGATTGAAATTGATGTCCATGTGATGATGACGCTCAAAAATGAAATTGAACCGCTGCCAAGTGCCAGATTTAAAAATTCCTTATAGCTGACATAATAGCCCTGCGGCGGCGTTTTCCAGTTTCGCTTTAAAGTTGAAATTTCGTTTTTAATTTTTTGTCCCAAGCTGATTTTTTCTTCCATACTTACTCTCCAAGAAACAGATATTTTAAAATCTAAAACATCTGCAAAACATTACAAAGTTTGAAATACTTAACAGTGTATGCAGATATTTTTAATAATTTTACCAGATCTGTTCGGTTGTTTCATCTTGAAAATCTGATGTTTCCTCACCGCTCATATCGGTTTCGCCTGTGTTTTCTTCATTATAACTTTCATTTTCATCAACGAAACTTCTTACATCTGAACCTTCGTTTGTTTCGGCTGAGCCACTTTCGGTATAAATTGAGTTTATAATCTCTGAAAGTTCATTTGCCGCAACGGCATTTGCTTTTTCACTAGGGTGACCGCTTATAACCTTGCCGTTTTCTTCCATATTAAACTCGATTGAAGCAGCAGAAGCATTTTCATCTCCCGTGTTTTCGGTATACTGCTTAACAGCGTTTTCAATGTTGATGAACAATGAATTATTCATGTCTCCGAGTATGCAAAGAATATAAGCATCGGGATTTTTTTCTCTGACAAGTTCAAGAAGCTTGATATATTCATTTTCAAAGGCTTCTCTGCGCTGCTGTGTTGTGCAATAAGAGGCATCATTTGTTCCGAGATTTATAACAACAAAATCAGCAGCGAATTTGCTGTTATCCCAAATATCTGCAGTTTCATCATCCGAAAAAGTTTTGTTTGTAATGGCTTTATCATAATATTTGAATATTACACTATCAAAATTGCCGTAATATCCGGAAGAGTTTCCGGAAAGAACTCCGAATCCCGAAAAAGCAACGGTGCTGTATTCGGCACCAAGCTTCTTTGCGGTAAGATAAGCATAGGTTTTTGAAAAGTTTTCCGTTGCAGTTGAAAAGCTTGCATATTGATTTTCTTCATCAATTCCATAACCGGCAGTAATCGAATCTCCGATAAATTCAATTTTAAGCTGTTTTTCTTCCGTCGGCTCAATGTCCTTTTTACAGTATGCGCTGATGTTGCCGATTCCGAAAGAAGAATACATTGATTCAGAAAGCTTGATAATACGAATTACTGCTTCATCTTCATAATCGGAAAGATTAACGTGAACAACGGTTTTTTCCTGGAAAAGACAGTTATCAAAAACAATATCATCATTTGCATAAACCGCAACTCTCGGGCGATGATTATCAGTCAGATAACCCGGATTTTCACAAATAAGGGTTATGTCAAGATAGCTTGCAAGGCAGTCAAATTCCGCACCGCTGCCTGACATTGAAGCCCATCTTACATTATCTTTATAAACGGTTCTTCCGATCGGTCTTACATATTCTTCGGACGGATCGAAATCAACAAGCAGCGGCTCTTCTCTTGTCGTTTCGATTGAAACTCCTTCAATTTGCTCAGTATCCTTGAACTGACCGATTCCGCTTGTTATTGAAAAAGCAACAAAAGCGGCAAGTGCAATGATAACAATTACCGTTAATACTCTTTTAAATATCTTCATATTTATGACCATTCCTTTCATAAAACACAAATGCGTTGAATAACTTATATTAATTTTCCGCAAAAAGATTAACGCACATATTTACTTTTCGCTTTTTTTTAAAGTTTTCTGCCTTTTTGACAAAATTCTCCAAATATGATGATTATACATACTAAATATCTTTTGTATTTTATCATAATTTGTCATACAAATCAATATTTTGAAAATTTTATTCTTTATATATGAATGATATAGAAAGAACCGCTCATTTTCTTTCAAATTCTATCAAGTATTAAGCCGGAGTCGGTTGAATAGTGTTTTAATTTTTGCTATAATGTAATTCGCAGTTGATTTAAAATTTACTGTATATAAAAATCATTATTACGGAGGATAAAAATGTTAAGGATTCTTTCTGTTTTGGCAGAAATTTCAACAACCGCCCTGCCGAGCGTTACCAATCCGCTTCTTGATGAAAACGGTGATCTTGTTTCAACCGAAGAAGCCGTCAGCAAATTCAGCCAATTTTGGCAGGAGCTTGATCCTGTCAACAAGCTGATTTCGGCTGTTCCGAAAATCATTGTTGCTGTTTTAATTATTCTTATCGGATTCTGGCTTTCAAAACTTGTTTCAAATTTGTCTGTAAAAGCAATGAAAGCACGAGGCGTTGACGCATCTGTTTATAAATTTGTCAAAAACATGATTTCTTTTGTTTTCAAGTTTTTATTCTTGCTGTTTGCCCTTTCACTGTTTTTCAATGTCAATTCATTTTTTGCGGCAATCGGCGCACTCGGAATCACAGCCGGAATGGGTCTGAAAGACAGTATTGCTCAGTTTGCAAGCGGTCTTCAGATTTTGTTCAACAAACAATTCAAATCAGGCGACTACATCAGCATTGACGGTCAGGAAGGCTGCGTTGCGGAAATCAGATTCATGAATACTGTAATCGTAACCCCTGACAACAAAAGAGTTATTATTCCGAACTCTCACATCACAACAGGCAGCATTGTTAATTTCTCAGCCGAAGGTAAGCGTAGACTAGACTTAAATTTTTCAATTTCTTATTCGCAAGATATAGGTCAGGCCAGAAGAGTTATTCTTGATGTCGCCCAAAACAATCCAGACATTATGACAGACCCTCAGCCGGCAGTTTTTGTTATGTCTCATGAAGACAGCTATATTAACCTCGTTACAAGAGTTTGGTGCAACACGGAAAAATATTGGGACGTATATTTTTATATGCAAGAAGAAATCAAATATGCCTTTGATAAAAATTCAATTGAAATTCCGTTTAATCAGCTTGATGTTCACGTTGTTGAAAGCGCAAACAAATAACTGCATAAAATAGAATAACAATAATTTTAAAATTTTCCGGGCTTTTCAGTCCGGTTTTTGTTACGGAGGAATTTTTATGTTTCGTATTCTTTTAAAGCTCTTTGTGAAAGATTTTGAAAATACCAAAAATCCGCAGATTCGCGAAAAATACGGCATTCTCAGCGGCAGCGTCGGAATTGTTGTTAATCTTTTGCTGACGACCGGCAAATTTATCATAGGTATGATTTCAAACAGCATTTCAATCACCGCCGACGCACTTAACAACCTTTCAGACGCCGGATCATGCATCGTTACGCTTTTCGGCTTCAAAATGGCAGGCAGAAAGCCCGACAAACAGCACCCCTTCGGTCACGGCAGAATTGAATATGTTGCCGCACTGATAGTCGGATTTGTTGTTGAAATTATGGGAATTGAACTGATAAAATCTTCTGTTGACAAAATTATTCACCCGCAGGCTATTGTTTTCAGCATACCTGCCGTTTGCGTGCTTGTTCTTTCAATTCTCGGAAAACTCTGGCTGGCACTTTTTAACAGATACTTAGGTAAAAAGATTGCTTCACCCGTGCTTTCTGCAGCTGTGAAAGACAGCATCGGCGACATAACCGCAACTTCATTTACTCTGATTTCGCTGATTGTTGCAAAGTTCACGGGCAAATCCATTGACGGAATTCTCGGCATTGCCGTTGCACTTATGATTATGTATTCCGGCTATCAGATTCTCAAAGAATCAATCGGAATTATTCTCGGCAATCCCCCGTCGGCGCAGCTTGTTGATGAGCTTGTTGCACTCATGAAAAACCACAAAGGCGTGCTTGATATACATGATCTTGTTATCCATTCATACGGTGAAAGCCGTCTTTTCGGTTCGGTACATATTGAACTTTCCGATTCAACTGACCTTGTTACCGCACATGATATTGTCAACGACATTGAAAATGAAGTTTTTGAAAAATTTTCCATTCAGCTCGTTGCACATATTGACCCTGTTTCAGCCAATGATGAAAATTATGAAAAGCTCCGTCTGACTGTTACCGAGGCCGTTGAGCAGGCTGACAACAGTTTTTCCATACATGATTTCAGAATTGTTGCAGGTTCGCCGAAAAAGCTTGTTTTTGATCTTGTCATTCCGTTTGACTGCAAGCTGACGGCCGATGAAGTGAAAAAACTTGTTTTGGAAAAATGCGATGAAAAAGGTATTGATGACGATATTTCAGCCAATGTTGAATATAGCTACACATGATCGGTGCAGAACTACATGAGCAAAGTTTGCGCTTATCTGTCCCGCGTAACATCTGCGGACATTGTCCGCCTTCGTTAAAATCAACAAATATTCTTCTTAATTTTCAAACATTTTTTTTAATAAAATGTCATAAATGTCTTGCAAAGTTTGTAGAAAAAGGTAAAATAAAAAGTGAAGTTATTATCTTTGGAGGGATAAAAAATGTCATCATTTTACAGAGATGAACTTACAACAATTACTCAGGGCAGACTCGGAATTATTGCTATGCCGGGCTGCGAAGAACTTGCAAAAAAGATTGACAGCTATATTGTTTCATGCCGCAAAGCGGTTCAGTGTGACAACAAAAAGCTTCTTTGTCTTGAAGGCTATGAAAGAGAATCATATCTTATTGATGTTTCTTATCCGCGTTTTTCCACAGGTGAGGGAAAAGCCGTTATCAACGAAACAATCAGAGGATATGATCTTTTTATTTTATGCGACTGTTTCAATTACAGTGTAACCTATAAAATGTATGACCTCAGGGACAAAGACGGCGAGCCGCTTCAGATTCCGATGAGCCCCGATGATTACTTTGCCGATTTAAAAAGAGTTATTTCGGCCTGCGCCGGAAAAGCAAGAAGAATAACCGTTATCATGCCGATGCTTTATGAAGGCAGACAGCACCGCAGAACAGCAAGAGAATCGCTTGACTGCGCACTTGCTTTGCAGGAGCTTGAAAACATGGGTGTTTCAAACATCATCACTTTTGACGCTCACGACCCGAGAGTTCAGAATTCAATCAGAATCGGCTTTGAAAGCATCTCCCCGACTTATCAGATGATTAAGGCGCTTGCAAAGAGCGTTGACAATGACATTAAGTTCACCGCCGACAAAACAATGATGATTTCTCCCGACGAAGGCGGAATGTCCCGCTGCGTTTATTATTCTCAGGTTCTCGGTATTCAGCTCGGTATGTTCTATAAGCGCAGAGACTACACAAAAATTGTTAACGGCAGCAACCCGATTTTAGCTCATGAATTTCTCGGTTCAAATGTTGAGGGAAAAGATGTTATCGTTGTTGACGATATGATTTCAAGCGGCGCGAGTATGCTTGATGTTTGCAGACAGCTTAAAAATCTTCATGCAAAGCGCATTTTCATTTTCTCATCATTCGGTCTTTTCACCTCCGGTCTTAAAGTTTTTGATGAAGCATATGAAGCCGGAATGTTTGATAAAATCTTCACAACCAACCTTATCTATACTCCAAAGGAGCTTCTTGACCGTCCGTGGTATCAGCTTGTTGATATGTCCAAATATTGCGCTCTTATCATTGATACGCTTAACCACGATGAATCCGTCAGCGCATTTTTGAATCCTGTCGGCAAGATTCACGCATATATTGATAAATATAATCTTCAGTAAACATAAAACATCAAAACGCCCGTTACCGAAAAAAGTAACGGGCATTTTTGATTTATTAACTATACTATATGATTTTTGCATAAGAAGTTAATATCGGCTTTAATTTGTCCATTGTAACTGCATAGTATATATCTAAATCTGTAAAGTAATTGTTTATATCTGCAACTGAAATTTTATTTTTATTAGCAAGCACAGCTTTTTCATCATTGATATCACTATCTTGAATATACACTTTTTCTTTCGTCAAAATTGTTTGGGCAATTGTTAATTCATATATAAAATCGTAATCATCCTGACTAATCTGCGTATCTGATTTATCATCATTTCCATCAACAGCATTGTTAATCAAATTTATCTTGCTTATCATATTTTTTATGTTCTTTGGTATTTCATGAATTTCAGAGTTTTCCAAAATCTTGTCCCACATATAATTGAAAATAATTTCTTCTTTTGCTCTCGAACGAATAAAATTATAAACTTCATCTACAGAGCTCATTGAATAAAATTCCATAAGTGCGTTTTGATCGTTTGTGTCCGGCAATTTATATATACCTTTAATTACAACAGAAAAGGTCTCTTCATTTTCTGAGATTGATATGTTTTGTTTAAAAGTATCATTCACATGTTTACCGACTATATTTTTGTCTAAATCATCAGAGATGTTTTCTTCTCCGATTTTATAATAGTAATTTTCAATTTGAAATTCTTTATTCTGACATAATAAATCAATCAATACAATATCTTCTGACCCAACTACATTTTTTTCTTGAACTAACTTATAAAAATCTGATGAAGAATAGTCTAAAAGTATAATTGATTCAATATCTTTTTCTGATACTTCAACGTACTCTTTATCAATTTCAATGTTTTTATAATCATATAATTCAATTGAGTTGGCACCGGAACAGCTTACAGTTATAATCATGAAGAAAATACAGCAAAGTATTTTTGTCAATTTAGAAGTCATAATATCACCTGAACAGAAAACAAGGATGTCCATCATGTAAATGCAGACATCCTTATTTTAATTTGCATTACTTTATGGAACAATTTTTCGGGCTTGTTACGTTGCAGCTTCCCGCTCCTCTTCCGTATGTAGATTTAAAATATAATCTGTATACAGAATGATCTCTACCAAGATTATACGTTCTTGCTGCGTTGTTCCAAGCATTCGGTCTAATTGAATTGTTTTCGCTCCAAATACTACGACCGCGATTATCAGTCATTTTTATTGTAAGCGGACCTGTTGAATACAATTTTACTGTAACTTTTGCATCTTTTTTTCCCGGTTTGGTCAATGTACATGTGCAATAACTGTTTCCGTTATAGCTATAGCTGTCAGTACCAAGCCAGAAATATGTTTGAGCAGAAGCATTGATTGCCATTGCCGAAACAAGAGTTAAAACCATAAATAAGGCTGCAAGTCTTTTTTTCATTTGTTTCACCTCCCTCCTTAAAGTATATCAGAATTATACGCCGTTCGCACAGATTTGTCAAGTGTAATTTGCACTTGTTTTTTTATGTGTGAATTTTTGGTGTATATTGTGTAGGTAATATAGGTTAAAATATACAAGAGGTGAAAATATGTTTAAAGTAAAAAGAGAAGAGTTTGTAAACAAAACTTTTAGGTTTCCAATAGATTTAGTCAAAAAGCTTGAAGTTATAGCTCAAACTGAAAAGGTTTCCTTAAATAACCTTGTTATACAATGTTGTGAATATGCAATCGATAACATGGATTGCCGCAGTAATATAAATAAAGAAAATATAGATATTTGATGTTTTCTTATTATAATTATACTTTTATATAATAGTATTATAATTAAAACACAATCATAAAAAACAACCGAGCATTTTTTACTCGGTTGTTTTTTATGAGATTCTGTTCGGTAAAAAGTTCACGTTCGCACATATTTTTTTAATTTATACTAAAAAGAATCCGAAAAACATTTTCTGACTTCTGTCAGCTCATATCTGACTTCTGATTATCATACCAATATTCACGGCGTTTTTTTGTTATATACCTATAAGCGGAATAAACAACAATAACCGCTGCGACCACCGCAAAACCGACATAAATATGCGTGTTATTTGAGCCTGCAACTTTTATGTCATTCCACAAATCGGAAAACATATCGAGCGTTTCCTGCGGAAGATTATGAAAATATTCGGTTTTCGGCATATGCTCTTCATCGGGATAAAGATATTGATTCTCTGCCATTTCGGCATAGTCTTCATTTTCAAGCACAGCCGTGTTCGGCGTTGCATATCCGATATAGACAGCGTTGGAATAGGCAATTTCCGGATCAAGCAGGAAATTGATATATTTCATTGCCGCACTGACATTCTGTGCCGTTTTCGGAATACAGATTGCGTCAACAAAGATGTTGACACCCTCCTCGGGATAAACAAACGCAAGGTCGGGATTTTCTTCTTTCATCAAGATGTAGTCGCCGACATAATAGGGCGCCATTGCGGCTTCTCCGCTTTCCATTTTGTTGAAAATTTCGTCCATAACATAGCTTTGAAGAAGCGGCTTCTGATCGATGAGCATCTGTGCAACATCGCCGAGCTCTTTTTCATCGGTTGTGTTGAGCGAATAGCCGAGAATCTTTTCCGGAATAGCGAAAGCGTCGCGAGGGTTGTCAATCATCAGTATTTTACCTGCATATTTTTCGTCCCACATAATTTTCCAGCTTGTGGGTGTTTCATCAACCAGCTTTGTATTATAAATCAGTCCGACCATTCCGACATTATACGGCACGGAATATTCGTTGTTTTCATCATAATACATATTTTTATATTTTTCGTCGATGTAATGATAATTCGGAAGAGACTCAACATCGAAATTCTGAAGCAGGTCCTCTTTTATCATGCGTTCAATCATATAGTCCGACGGAATTATAATGTCATAGCTTGCACCGCCGTTTTTGATTTTTGCATACATATCCTCGTTGCTTTCAAAGGTAACATAATTGACTTTGATACCGGTGAGCTTTTCAAACTCCTTGTTGACATCAAGAGCACCGTCCTCATAGGAATCGCTGATGTATTCACCCCAGTTGAAAACATTGATTACCTCGCCCTTTTCGGCTTTTCCGTAATATTCTTCGTTTTCATAGGCAAAGGCAGGAAGCGCAAAAGCAGCCGCAAGCGCCAAAGCGGCAAGAAAAACTTTCAAAATTTTTTTCATACTGCCCCGCCTCCTTTTTGAAGCTTATCTTTCATTCTTTTTTCGCCTTTGACCTGAGTTACGTTAAGAAGAATGAGAAGAAGCAAAATCGCAACAAAAATTAATGTTGACAGCGCATACATATCGGGAGTAACACGCTTTTTCGTCATTGAGAAAATGCGTATCGGAAGCGTTTCAAACGAAGGCCCCTGTGTGAAATAGCTGATTACGAAATCGTCAAGCGACAGCGTAAAAGACATCATCAAGCCTGAACCGATACCGGTTGCTATTGATGGAATTGTCACTTTGAAAAATGCTCTGAGCGGTGTGCAGCCCAAATCCATTGCCGCTTCCGGCAGATGCGGATCCATTTGCCGAAGCTTCGGCATAACCGACAAAATAACATACGGCAGATTAAAGGTGATATGGGCAATCAGCATTGTTCCGAAACCGAGCGCATCTGTGACGCCGATGAGCCTTGAAACAAAAACAAACAAAAGCATCATAGAAATACCGGTTACGATTTCCGGGTTCATCATCGGAATATTCGTAACGGTCATGGTTGTGTGCTTGATCCATTTGTTTTTGAATGAATTGATTCCGACCGCCGCCGCTGTTCCCATTACCGTTGCAATCAGCGAAGAAGAAACGGCAAGAATAAGCGTGTTATAAAGCGACTTGATTGTCGCACTGTCGTGAAGCAGTGATTGATACCAGCGAAGTGAAAAGCCCGAAAAAACGCTTGTGCTCACGCCGGAATTGAACGAAAAAATAATCATAACAACAATCGGCGCATAAAGGAAGAACATGATGAGGAAAACATAAAACTTTGAAAGAGGTGACATTTTGGTTTTCATATCAGCACACCTCCGTCATCATCATCGCCGGCAAAGCGGTTCATAATTGCCATGCATATAAGAATCAGCACCATAAGAACAAGCGAAAGCGCCGCTCCGAGATTATAGTTGTTTGAAGATTTGAACTGCATTTCAATAACATCGCCGATGAGCGAAAAAGCGTTGCCGCCAAGCTTTTTTGAAATATAGAATGTTGAAACCGACGGAACAAAAACCATTGTGAAGCCCGAAGCGATTCCGGGCGCACTCAACGGAAGAATTACCTTTCTTAAAACGGTAAGCTTGTTTGCGCCGAGATCCTGAGCGGCTTCAATCAGTCCGTTGTCAATTTTTGACATAATGGAATAAAGCGGCAAAATCATATATGGGATATAGTTATATACCATTCCGAGAACAACTGCGCCCTGGGTGTTAATCATGTGAACGCTCGGCAAATGCAGTGCCGAAAGCGCAGAATTTATTATGCCCGTATCCTGCAAAATGATCATCAGAGAATAGGTTCTTATCAAAAGATTCATCCACATCGGAAGCATGACAAGCATCATCATGGTGCGCTGAACGTTCAAACTGCTTCTTGACATGATATAAGCCAGCGGATAGGAAATGACAAGACTGATGATCGTTGCAATGAAGCCGAGCCATATGGATGTCAGCATCGTGTCTTTATATTTTCCGATGTCTGATATATATTGAAGTGTGAAGTTGCCGCTTGCATCTGTGAGTGAATAATACACAACAAAAATCAGCGGCACAATGATGAAAATTGCTGCCCAGATCAGATAAGGTGAAGCAACAAGTTTCTGTGTTTTGCTGTTTTTCATGTTAAACCGGTCCTTTCTTAAAAGTGAAAATAAATAACGGACAAATAATTTTGCCAAAGGCAAAATTACACCTTTTCATTTTTCACTCTTACTTCTTACTTTAAGTCTGAATTGATTCAGACTTATTCCTCCTGCGGTGTGACATCTGACAGATGTTCAAGCTCATCACTGAAAGAACTGTAATCGCCGTAAAGACCGGAATATTCGGATTTTTT
>JBJEOJ010000081.1:0-13362 GCA_051880655.1 Acutalibacteraceae bacterium
AAAGGTGTTCGGTCAGGACAGACTGACAGCTGTTGAAATTTCAAAGGTTGATGAAAAAATGAACCCGATTGAGGGCACACAGCAGATTGTTGAATGTGACGCACTGATTCTTTCGGTCGGTCTGATTCCCGAAAATGAGCTTGCAGAAAGCCTCAGTGTGAAACTTGATCCTCGCACAAAAGGTCCGGTTGTCAACAACAGCCTTATGACAACAGCTGACGGTGTTTTCTCTTGCGGCAATGCACTTCATGTCAACGACCTTGTTGATTATGTTTCGGAAAGTGGCGAAACCGCCGGTAAAAATGCCGCAAAATATTCAAAAAGCGAAAGAAACGAAATTGATATTCACGCCTGCGACAAATTCCTTTATGTTGTTCCGCAAAAGCTTGATCTGAATCAGCTTGGCGATGAAACGGTAATTTATTTCAGAAGCCGTGATATTCTTGATAAATGTCAGTTCAAAATCAAAAAGGACGGTCAGGAGGTCTTCTCAAAGAAATATCAGTTCCTGCGTCCGCCCGAAATGGAAAAGCTTGTGATTGATTTTTCATCATACGGTCTTTCAAAAGACAGTAAAATTGAATTTGAAATTGAGGTGAAAGCCGAATGAAACAGCTTGTTTGTATCGTTTGCCCAAGAGGCTGCACAATGGAAATTGAGGGCGAGGGCAAGGACATAAAAGTCAGCGGAAACTTTTGCAAAAGGGGCGCCGCCTTTGCCGTTTCGGAAATGACAGAGCCGAAAAGAACAATCTGCTCAACGGTGAAAACGGCTTTTAAGCAGTTTCCGGTTTTGCCTGTCAGAGTGTCGCAGGACATTCCGAAAGACAGGATATTCGATGTTATGGCTGAAATTAACAAAGTTACTGTTAAGAAAAAAGTCAAAAGAGGGGACATTATCATCAAAAATGTGCTCGGGCTTGGAGCGGATGTAATCGCAACAAGCAGTGCACTGGAAGAGATAAAATAAACATAATAATAAAAAAGGAGGAAAGGAACATGGAACAACCACTTGTGCTGACCTTTGATGTCGGCACGCAAAGTGCAAGGTGTCTGCTTGTGCGTCCGGACGGCGAGTTTGAGGATATTTGTCAGGTTAAGTATGATGAGCCTTATTATTCACGCAAACCCGGTTGGGCGGAGCAGCGACCCGATTTTTACTATGACCGCATTTGTGAAGCGGGAAAAACGATCTGCGAGAGAAATGCCGATAAGCTTTCAAGGGTGATCGGCGTAACGCTTACGGTAATCCGTGATACGGTGCTTTGCCTTGACAAGGATAACAAGCCGCTGAGAGATATTATTCTTTGGCTCGATAAGCGTCAGGCGGATTTCAATGACCCGTTCCCGCTTTATAAAAAGTTCTTGTTCAAGGTTGCCGGAATGCAGGACGCAACAAGAATTCTTTATCAGGCTTCGGTTTCCAACTGGATTCAGCAGTATCAACCCGACATCTGGGAAAAAACCGCAAAATATGTGATGCTGCCGACTTATCTCAACTACAAAATGACCGGAGAGCTTTGCGACAGTGAGGCGAACATGATCGGTCACATTCCCTTTGACTATAAACGCCGGACATGGCGCACGCACAGCGACATTACCCGATGCATCTGCGATGTGCCGGATGAAAAGCTTTGCCGGCTTGTCAAATCCGGAGAGACAATCGGAAAAATCACGGCTGAATTTTCAAAAGCTTCCGGTGTGCCCGAGGGCTTGCCGCTGATTGCAACAGGCTCTGACAAAGGCTGCGAAACACTCGGACTTTCTGTTGTTCACGAAAACAAAGCCGCCATTTCGCTCGGAACAACGGCAACGATTCAGCTTGCTTTGAAGCGGTATGTTGAGCCGCAGCAGTTTATGCCGGCATATCCTGCCGTGCCGAACGATATGTTTAACCCCGAAATTGAAATTTACCGCGGTTTCTGGCTGATCTCATGGTTTGTCAAGGAATTCGGAGCCGCCGAAGTTGAAGAAGCCAAACAGCTCGGCTGTTCACCCGAACAGCTGCTTGACAGCCGCATTGAAAAGCTTCCTCCGGGCTGCGAGGGATTGCTTTTACAGCCTTATTGGACGCCGGGTGTCATCAACCCGACTTCAAAAGGTGCAGTGGTCGGCTTTGCCGATTATCACACCCGTTATCATCTTTACAGATCCATCATTGAGGGCTTGGGCTTTGAGCTTTATCAGTCGATGAAGATTATGGAAAGACGTGCAAAGCTTACTGTTGACGAAATTTTTGTCGGCGGCGGCGGAGCAAGAAGCGACATCGTCTGCCAGATTTTTTCCGATATTATGGGACTTCCCGTCAAGCGTATTCAGACACATGAAGCGTGTTCAATCGGAGCTTCCATGGTTGCCTTTGTTGCAGACGGCGTTTTCAAGGACTATGACGACGCAATCAAAAACATGGTTCATGAAAAGGATGTTTTCACGCCCGACCCGACAGCACACAGCACCTATATGGACATTTACAAAGGTGCATACAGCAAAATCTTCGGCAAACTTGAGCCGATTTACAGAAAAATAATCAAAATTACTAAAAGGAGAAATGTTCAATGAGTACAAAACCGTATAAAGGCTTTGAGCCGAAATGGCTTTTAAAACCCGCCCCGGAGGGCAGCTACCGTTCAATCTTCCGCTGGGGAGATCCCGAATTTTTCAAATATCCCAAAGAGTCGCTTTATAAGCTGATGAAAGAAACCTTTAAAATGACCGATGACGATTTCAAGGATTATACCGACGACATCGGCTTTGACAAGGTTGACCTTTCGGATTATCCGTCAAAAATTGCAAAAAAGCATGTTACCGCTTTGAAAAAAATTGTCGGCGACGATTTTGTCACAACCGAAGATTATCCCCGCCTTGCCGTTGCTTACGGCTGCACGGCTTATGACCTTCTGAGACTTCGTCATAAGGTAATTGAAAATGTTCCCGATGTTGTTGTTTATCCCGATACCACCGAGCAGGTTGAAAAAATTGTTGCGTATGCGGTTGAAAACAAGATTCCCCTTTATGTTTACGGCGGAGGTTCTTCCGTAACAAGAGGCATGGAAGCCGTTAAAGGCGGAATTACCCTTGACATGAGAAAGCGTTTTAACAAGGTTATCAGCTTCAACGAAACCGATCAGACCATCACCGTTCAGGCCGGTATGTCAGGCCCCGACCTTGAAAACACACTTCATGACGCACAAAGACTTTTCGGCGCAAAGCGTCCTTATACCTGCGGTCACTTCCCACAGTCGTTTGAATACAGTTCTGTCGGCGGCTGGACAGTAACAAGAGGTGCAGGACAGAACAGTACTTACTATGGCACAATTACCGACATTGTTCTTTCTCAAAAATATGCCACACCCATCGGCACAATCAAAACAAGCCATTATTCGCGTGAAGCAACCGGTCCGAACCTCAATCAGATCATGATGGGCTCGGAGGGTACATTCGGTGTTCTGACAGAAGTAACGCTGAGAATATTCCGCTGGATGCCCGAAAACCGCAAGCGCTTTTCCTATATGTTCAAAAACTGGGATGTTGCAATGGACGCAGCAAGAGAAATGATGCAGTGTGAATGCGGTTATTCTTCTGTTTTCCGTCTTTCCGACCCGGAAGAAACCCATCTTATGCTCAAGCTTTATAATGTTGATGAAACGCCGCTTGAGCCGATGCTTGATAAATTCGGCTATAAAGACATGGAACGCTGCATGTTCCTCGGCTTTACGGACGGCGAAAAAGGTTTTTCAAAGAATGTTGCCAAAAACATCGCTAAAATTGCACTCAAACATGGTGCAATGCCCATGACCGGCTATGTAACAAAGAGCTGGGAAAAGGGCCGCTTCAACGATCCGTATCTTCGTGACTCCATGATGGATTTCAGCATCGTTACCGACACGCTTGAATGCACGGTCAACTGGTCCAACATGGCGCAGGTTCACCGTGATGTCAGAAAGGTATGCCATGCATTGCCGAACACGGTTGTAACAACGCATATGTCTCACTGCTATCCGCAGGGCGCAAACCTTTATTTCATCTTCATCACCAAGATGAACGATGAGAAAGCGTTCAAGGAATATCACACCTCCATTCTTGACGCCATTCAGAAATCCGGTGCGGCAATTTCGCATCACCACGGAATCGGCAAAATGTTTGCTCCGTGGCTTGAAGGCTACATCGGCGAAAAAGAATACGGTGTATTCAAGGTGCTGAAAGAATATTTTGACCCCGATTATCTGATGAATCCGGGCGGAACAATCGGTCTTGATTTAAAACCGGAAGAAAAGAAATTCCTTAACACAAGGGAAGATTACAGATAACAAAAAAGCTCCTCCGACTGAATTATGAAACAGTCGGAGGAGCTTTTTCAGAGCCGAATAAAAATTTTCAGATGTATTTTTGTCAGATACTTGACAAGTGAACGCTCGTTTACTATAATAAAGGTAAACGAGCGTTCACTTATTTATAAACTGTAAAGAAAGGATAGCAATACGCATAGAATCAAAATTCTTTTATCTTATTGCAAATGTGAGGATTTTATATGGCCGACACAAAAGAAAAGATTTTATATGCCGCACTGAAGCTGTTTGCAAAAGACGGTTATGAAGCCGTTTCCGTGAGCATGATTGCTTCTCAGCTCGGAATCACAAAAGGAGCTTTGTATAAGCATTATAAGAACAAGCGTGATATTTTTAACAGCATTCTGGAGCGCATGAGCAAAGCCGACAGCGACAACGCCGAAGAATATGAAATGCCGAACGGAACTGCCGAAGAGATGCCGCAGGCATATAAAAAAACAGCTTTTGAAGAAATCAGAGCTTATTCAAAGGCGCAGTTTCGCCGCTGGACGCAGGACGAATTTTCTTCAAATTTTCGCAAAATGCTTACCTTGGAGCAATACCGTAATGACGAAATGGGAAAGCTTTATCAGCAGTATCTTTCAAGCGGACCGCTTTCGTATATGGTGGATATTTTTGCCGAAATGCTCGGTTCAGAAGACGAGGCAATGCAAACCGCACTTGATTTTTTCGGACCGTTTTTCCTCTTGCTCAGCGTTTATGATGAGCAAAAGCAGAATAAACAGGAAGTGCTCAGAATGGTTGATTGCCATATTGATAGTTTTGAAAAGGTTCTGAATGAAAGAATCGGGAAAGGAGATAACGAATGAAAACCGAAAACAGGAACATTTGCGGCGTCCCCGCAGTGATTTACGGCGAAAAAGCCGACAAAGTATATCTTTTTGTGCATGGCAAAATGGGCTGCAAGGAAGAAGCGGAGGATTTTGCAAAAACTGTCTGCCCGTTCGGCTTTCAGGTTGTCGGTATTGATCTGCCCGAACACGGCAGCCGAAAAAATTCAAAAGAAAAGCTGTTGCCGTGGGTTGTCACCGCAGAAATTCAAAAAGTTTATCAATATATGAAAGAGCAGTGGGACAGTGTTCGCTTAACGGCAAACAGCATCGGAGCATGGCTTTCCATGCTCGCCTTGAAAGATGAGCCGATTGAAAAAGCATTTTTTGTTTCGCCGATTGTTGACATGGAGAATCTGATAAAAAATATGCTTTCATGGGCGGGTTGTGATGAAGAAAAGCTCAAACAAAAGGGCGAAATACCGACCGATTTCGGTGAAACGCTTTCGTGGGAATATCTTTGCTATGTCAGAAACCACCCGATAAGCTGGAATGCACCTACTGAGATTCTTTATGCGGAAAACGACAACATGACTTCAAAAAGCGTGATAGATTCATTTGTTAAAAAAAGCGGCGCCGTTTTGACGGTTATGAAAAACGGTGAGCATTGGTTTCATACCGAAGAACAGCTTGCATTTCTTCACGGTTGGGAAAAAGAAAAAGCAACAAATTAAAATCTGATTTTTATGGAGGAAAATATAATGAAATATATTTTAAGTGAAAAATATAATACACCCGAGCTTATGGCGAAAATTATGGGACCGAACCCGATTAAGCTTGAAGAAGAGCTTCTTTCAGACTGCAAAATTGAAAAAGGCGCAGTTGTTTGTGACCTCGGAAGCGGACAGGGGCTGACCTCTGTTTTCCTTGCAAAGGAATACGGCTTTCAGGTTTATGCCGCTGACCTTTGGAGCGACCCGGACGAAAACAGAAAATTTTTTGATGAAATGGGTCTTACGAAAGAACAGATTGTTCCCGTAAAAGCCGATGCGGAAGCGTTGCCGTTTGAAAAAGAATTTTTTGATGCGGTTGTCAGTACCGATTCCTATAATTATTTCGGCCGCAATGTCGATTACCTTGATGAAAAATTGCTTCCTTTTGTCAAAAAAGGCGGATATATTTATATTGCGATTCCCGGAATGAAAAAGGATTGTCATGATAATCTTCCGCCGGAGTTGCTGCTTTCGTGGACGCCCGATCAGCTTGATTATATGCACGACACCGCTTATTGGTCGGATATAGTAAGCTGCTGCAAGGGTGCAGAGGTTGTCAGCGTCAGCGAAATGGAATCGAACGATGAAGTTTGGGCAGACTGGCTGAAACAGGACAATGAATATGCAGTCGGCGACAGAAAATCAATGGAAGCCGGCGGCGGAAAATATCTCAATTTCATAAAAATTGTTTTGAGGAAAAGATAAATTATAATTTGCAAACACCGCTTGCATGCTCACGCGGGGCAGAGAGTGATAAACTATACAATTTCGCCGCGGCGGAAAGTCAGTGAAAAAGGAGCAAAGTTTTTGCCAAGCTTTTTTCAAAAAGCTTGTGGGGTCAAGGGGCAAAGCCCATTGGCGCCGTCCGCAGACGGCGAAATCCTTATGCTTCAAATAGCGCAGGAAGGTAGGATAAACAGTCCGGTGGACTGTTTATCCGTAGGAAACCCTCGCCAGGGGTTTCCTGGCGGGCACTGCCCGCGTGCTCACGCGTTGTAGAAAGCAACAAATTTTTATAATTATACCGCGATATAAGCATAACATAAAATTATAAATTTTCATCCGACTGCGGACACGGCAAGCCGTGTCCCTACTGTAATGCAAATTCATGGCTCGGGCACTTAAATAAAAAATCAGCATCAATCCGAACGGGAGTGCTGTTGCCATGCGACCGGGAGCGGAGTCGCCGTGCGACAAATTATAGAATAAAGACATATCAAAATCAGACACAACAAGAGCGAATAGATAAGTCAGGTAAGGATTATGAAACTAAAAGAACGTGCACAAAAGCTCAAAACCGATATACCGGCGATATTTTTGTCGTTGAAAGATAAAAGAACACCGGTTTGGGCAAAAATTTTTGCGGCAATCACGGTTGCCTATGCCCTTTCACCGATCGACCTGATACCGGATTTCATTCCTGTTCTGGGTTATCTTGATGATGTTGTCCTTTTGCCTGCACTGATTGCCGTAACCGTCAGAATGATACCGAAAGATGTTCTGGAAGATAACCGGAAAGCGGCGGAAAAACTGCATGACGGTTCTGTGACTAAAAAGTGGTATTATGCCGTTGGGGTGGTTTTATTCTGGGCTTTGATTATTTTTCTGATTGTGAAAGCGGTCCGGCTGTGATGGCCTGACCGCTTATTTGCACAAAAATTAATTCCAATATATATATATATATATATTGCACAAAAAATATGACAATATATAAAATTGATTGACAAATATTTCAAAACATGATATTCTTGTTTAAAATAAAGGACAGAAACGAGGTTGATAATCTGTTGAAATATAATTGTTATTAATCAATAAAATCCATAAATGTTACATACCCATAAGGAGGAATAAGTTATGAAACGAATAATATCAGCAATATCAACAATTATATTGCTTCTGAGTATGATTTCGATGTCGGTTTATGCCGCACAGTCTGCTCCGGGCAAGGTTAAAAATTTCACTGCAACAGCATTAAGCATTTGCGATGTAAAGCTCAGCTGGAGCAAGGTCAGTAATATTACATATTATGAAATCTGGCGTTCAACGGCAAAAGACAGCGGCTATAAAAAAATCAAATCGGTTAAGGGTGAAGCTGATACAACCTATACCGACAAGGATTTAGAAATTCGCGCAGGCTCTTATTATTATAAAATCCGAACCCTCAAGACCGTGGGAAAGAGCAATCAATACAGTGAATTTTCAAAAGGTATATCTGTTAATACGACGGCTTTTGAAAAACGCACGGATAATGTCGGAAGCATGAAAGTGATTGATTATAAAACCGTTCAGTTTACATGGCCGAAGGTTAACAAAACAACTTATTACGATATTTATCGTGGAGATAAAAAGATTGCTTCGGTGAAAGGTGCTTCAAACACAACTTATACTGAAACAAACTATCCTTTTGAAGAATTGTATCCGAGCTATAGTATCCGGGCGCGAAAGGTAATTGACGGAAAAAGCTATGCGGGAACAAAGTGTTCTTTACACTCTTTTAATCCGACTGTGATTTCTCCAAAAATAACAAGTGATTATGACAAAATCACACTGACATGGGACAAAGTTAAAAATGTAACCGGTTATGAAATTTACAGAGCCGATGATTGTAAGGATACCAGATATCTTAAATTTAAAAAAATCGGTTTTGTGAAAGGTGCTTCAAACATAAAATACGTTGACAAGACTGTTGAGCCGGAGAAGAAGTATTATTACAAAGTGCGTATTATGAAAGTGCTCGATGGCGAAAAATTATATGGTGCATTTAAATCGGAACTTTTCCCTGCAAGGGCAGCCAAAAAGGTAAGCGGTTTTTACGGTGTTTATGAGAACGGAAAAATTACACTTAACTGGCAAAAAGCCGAGGGCGTAACTTATTATGAAATTTTCAAGGAAAATAAACGGTTCGATTATAGTTTTATTAATATGTTCGGCGTCGGAGATTTTCCAAAAAACCTTGAGCCGTACGTTATTATCAAAGATGCCTCAAAAACCACATTCAGCGAAGCTTATGATCCATATCTTGAAAACGGAAACAAAAAGAATGTCTGGTATTGTATCCGTACCTGTAAGGTGATTGACGGAAAGAAATATTACAGCAATGCATCAACAGCTGTCGGTCTCGGAAATGATGAGCAGTATGCTCTGTTAAGCATCAAAGGTTCAAATGTTTCCGGTAAAAAAGCCAAGCTGACATGGAACACCAAAAGAAGTCTGAAAGAAGATGAATTTGGAGATCCGTTTTATTATTATTATGATGTGGGCGGATATGAAATTTTCCGTTCAACAAGCAAAAACGGAACATATTCGCGCATAAAGACTATGAGTGGTGCAAAACAGTCAGCATCGTTCACAGATACGTCACTGACGAAAGGAAAAACATATTATTACAAGATCAGAACATATCACATGAGTGATAATTACAGCAAAACCTACAGTGCATTTTCACCGGTCATTTCTGTAAAAATCACAAAATAACAAGCAAAAAACAAGGCGGTTCATCACGAACCGTCTTGTTTGATTTAATATTAGTTTTATCAGACCAAAGCACTTTGCTTGATTTCGGCTTTTTCAAAATAGTTTGTGTAGTTTTCAAGGAAAGTGAAAACAAACATATATTCAAGCGGAATCAGCTCTGTCAGTCCGGTTCTGCCTGCGTTCTGGTCAAGAATGACAAACAGAATAACAACAACGATAATCGTTCCCGCGAAAACAGCAAGCATACCGATTAAAAACGGACGGTATTTTTTGTTTTCTTTGCTTTTTGAAATCAGGAAAAATGAAAACGCCGCAAGCAGGAAATAGAAGAACATCAAAGCACCGACAGAGTGCATCGGACTGATGTCTTTTTCCATGGTTGTCGGAGTAATTACGCAGGCAATCAGCGAAATGCTTCCGATTAAGGCAACGGCAATTGTGAAATAGTTCTTATAGTGATGTCGCTTGAACATATGAATGAAGTTGAGCAAAAATGCCGCTGTCAGAAGCAGACAAACAAGAGTGAAACCGCCTTTATATTCAATTCCCGTCATGCTGATTGTGTAATGAACGGGATTTCTGACAAAGGCATAAAACGTAAAGGTTGCCCACGAAGCGCAAAGAACGCCGAAGCAAAGAGCGGAGAATGCGCTGTTATCGCTTGCTTTGAGCGAAAATTCCTTGTTGTCTCTTTCTCTTCTTGAAGAGATAAGATCCGTGTGATTTATGATGTAAAGCGTGGCAAAGGTAACTGCAAGAGGAATGATTTCAAACAAACCGTTTTTGCTCTTTTGCGGATCACGGAAAACTACGGTTAAAATCAGGAAAACAAGAAGATCAAGAATACAGATAATCGTTCCGGCGGCAAAAACCGCCTTTATTTTTTTGTTGCTGCTTTGCTTTTTTGAAATCAGAAGAAGCGAAACAAGAACAACAGTTGCATTAATCAGAATGTTCCCGAAACCGCAAATCCAATGAACCGCTGTTGCAAAAGCTGAAAGCTCCCCTCCGACGGCTTTTTCGGGCATAAGCGTTGTGAGTGTTAAAGGAAAAATGGCGTTTATTATGATTCCAAGCCATTTTAAAAGGGGGTTTTTGACATCAAAGGTTTTTCGCATATAGCTGAAATTTATAAGCATAGCAATCGAATAAAGAACAGTGAAAAAGAAAAACAGCCAAAGATGCTCTTTTGCAATTAAGCTGATTGTTTTTTCTGCGGGATTTGCCAAGAACGAAAACAACAGACTGTATGCTGCGCTTGCACACAGCCATTTTAAAGCGGTTTCACGCTTTTCAAAATGAACGGTCAGTAAGTTTGAATTAATCATTTTTATTCACCTTTAAAAAACTTGATTTTTTTGAAAAAATATATATAATAGATAAGTGTTGAATAATATTCGACTGTTAAATATGTAACAGATGTGCAAAGTTACACACTTGTCTATTATACTAAACTTGTCGCAATATTCAATCATTAAATATGTCTGATTTTGTATGATAAAAGACAAAACAGCGTTAATTTGTATAAAAAGTGGTGATATTATGTCGGATTTACTCGAAATGCTAGATTCCAACGAAGACAGACGCGTCCGAAAAACAAAACGTGCTTTGAGAAACAGTTTGTTTGCTTTGCTCGAAACAAAAAATATTAATCAGATCACCGTAACGGAACTTACAAAACAGGCTGATGTTAACCGTTCAACGTTTTATCTTTATTACAGCGATGTTTTTGATATGCTTGAAAAGATTCAGGACGAAATTTATAATGTTCTCAATGACAGCGTTATCAACTGCGTCAGCGGCTTTTTTGAGGCGGAAGATTTTGTTTCTTATTGTATCAGAATTCTTGAACTTTGCAAAGAAAATTATGAACTCAGCCGCTTTGTTGCAAGAAACGGCTTTAACAATCAACTTGCAGACAGAATAAAAATTGCGGTCAGAAATGTTGTTCCCGACTCGGCAAAAAAATTTGACCCGAGAGATCCGCGTCATTATATGACAAGCTTTGCACTTTCGGGAATGACTGCAACCATTCTCGAATGGATGAACGACGGAATGATTGTTCCGTGCGAAGATATGGCAAAGTTCCTGAGCTACACTTATGTTTACGGCTCAAAAATGCAAAAAGAAAGTGATTTTTATCAAAACTATTCTTTTTATTCTCAAAGACATTAATTTAGTTATCAGTTAAACTTTTGTTTGATTCAGAATGTGTTTAGCCATGATTCGTGCGTTTTCAACACATTATAACCCGATAAACCATAGCTTTTTAGCAGCGCAGCTTGGTTTATCGGGTTTGAATATTTTAAGGGCTGAAACAATTTTAAAAATCGGGCACAGAGGTTTATGTTATGAGTTAAACTTGTTCATTGCCTCGTCGATTTTTCCGCTCATAATAAGTTCGGCGGCATCGCAGGCATTGTCGCAGCAGGCACGAAGCTGTTTGAGCTCATCGTTTGAAAACGGTTTCATAACCCAGTCTGCGAGGTCATAATCCGGGTGTGGTTTTTTGCCGACTCCGATTTTGATTCTCGGAAAATTATCCGATGAAAGCTGATAAATGATGCTTTTTATTCCGTTATGGCCTCCGTCCGAGCCTTTGCGGCGAATGCGCATTTTACCGATGTCAAGATTGACATCGTCAAAAATTACAAGAATTTTTTCGGGCGGAATTTTATAAAACGCTGCTGCTTCTCTTACGGCTTCTCCGCTTAAATTCATAAATGTCTGCGGCTTCATAACAAGCAGACGCAAACCGTTGATTCTCACATCTGCGCAAAGAGCCTTGAATTTGAGCCTGTCAATTTTAAAATCGTGCTTTTGAGCAAACAGATCGGCGGTTAAAAAGCCTGCGTTGTGCCTTGTGAATTCATATTTTGAGCCGGGATTTCCCAATCCGACAATCAAAAAATCAAAATTTGAACTGCTTTCGCTTTTGCTTTTGAAAAACATACTTACTCCTTATTTCATGCCTTTATATGGTTTCTTTCTGGTTACCCAGTTTTCTTTGTTAACCTGTTTTGCTCTTGCGATGGCAAGGGCGTTTTCGGGAACATTATCGGTTATTGTTGAACCGGCGGCGGTGTAGCCGTAATCTCCGATGGTGACGGGTGCAACAAGGTTCGTATTGCAGCCGATAAAAGCGTGATCGCCGATTTTGGTGCGGAATTTTTCTTTGCCGGTGTAGTTTACCGTTACACAGCCGCAGCCGAAATTTACACCCTTTCCGACATCGCTGTCGCCGACATAGGTCAGATGAGAGATCTTTGTTCCTTCATCAATTGAAGAGTTTTTGACCTCAACAAAGTTGCCCAGATGAACTTTATCTCCAATCTGACTGCCGGGTCTTATCTGAACGTAAGGACCGATATCTGCGTTTTCGCCGATCGTGCTTTCATATGACTGAACATTGTTAAGCGAAGCGCCTTGCTTTACGGATGTGTTATAAAGCCATGTGTCCGGACCGATATGGCAGTTCTTTTCAATATGCGTTTCTCCCGTCAGAACGCATCCCGGCAAAATGACTGTGCCGCTTTCAACGGTTACGTTCTTGCCGATGAAAATTCCGCTGTTTATGGGAATGATAACGCCGTTTTCAATATGCTTTTTTATTATGCTTTCTCTTTCATCTGAAGAAACGGAGGTAAGCTCAGATATAATTTCGTTTTTCATGGATGATGCGCAGACGTATTTGTCTGCAAAACTCCCTTCTTAATAATCTTATTTATAAAAACAGGTTTTCATTTTTCAGCACTATACATTATGCCAATTTTTGTGATGTGTTTCAAGTCTTTTTAAGCTTTTTGCAGTAAATTTATGTAGGTTGTTTTCTATAAATTATAATTTACGGGCATCGCCCGCAGGACTCACGCGAGGCAGAAAGCAATGGTCTTTACAATTATACCGCGACGGAAAGTTAGTGCAAAAAGGAGTAAAGTTTTTTGCTCAAGCTTTTTTACAAAAAAGCTTGGCGCCGTCCGCAGACGGCGAAATCCCAATG
>JBJEOJ010000082.1:0-13310 GCA_051880655.1 Acutalibacteraceae bacterium
ATTAAATTTTCTGCACCGTCTCCGAGAGCATCTGTGAAAAACTTTTCAACCTTTTTCACAGTCCACGGAGTACCGATAAAAATTGCTTTGCACCACTCGCCTTTCGGCAGTTCTTCAGCTGATGAAAAGAATTTCTTTTTCAGTTTACTTGAAGCTGCAAGAATCAAAGCGGGAATATTGGGCTTTACAAGATATACTTCATTAGCCGTGTCAATCTGAAGCTTTGCTGATTTAAACTTTGAAGCTGCCTGTCTGATAAGCTGTTCAATATTCTCTTCAACGGGACATACCCACATAACTTTTTCGTTTTTATAATCATAAACACCGGCACCGTTGATAAAAACGCAATAGCCTGAATTAAGCTTCAGCTTTTCAAAGTGCTTTCTCATGGATTCATATGAGCGTCCCGAAGCGAGAATAAAATTTCCACCGTATTCATAGACGAATTTTTGAATGGCATCAAAATTTCTCTTTGGAAGCCTACGCAATTTATTGTTAAGCGTTCCGTCAATGTCGGAAGCGATGAGCCAGTCGGATAAGCTTTTCTTTTCTTTAATCATTTGGTTTTAGACTCCTTAAAAAATCATTGAAATAATCCGGCAGTTCGCTTCTTATTTCAATATATTCACCGGTTCTCGGGTGCTTAAACCCGATCAGTCCGGCATGAAGGCACTGACCGCCGAGCGATGTTATGCATTTTTTCGGACCGTAAACCGCATCGCCTGCAACCGGGTGCCCGATATAAGCCATATGAACTCGAATCTGATGGGTTCTTCCTGTTTCAAGTCTGACGGCAAGATGCGTAAAATCCCGGTACCTTTTAACAACACTGTAATGTGTTACGGCATTTTTGGAATTTTTTTGGGTAACCGTCATTTTCTTTCGGTCAACAGGATGCCTACCAATCGGTGCATCAACCGTTCCGTTTTCGGTTTTAAAGCCGCCGTAAACAACGGTTTGATATTCCCTTGTAAAAGTATGGGCTTTTATCTGTGCAGATAAATCAAGATGTGCAAAATCATTTTTTGCAACAATCAGCAAGCCGCTTGTGTCTTTGTCAATCCGGTGAACGATTCCGGGTCTTATTACGCCGTTAATTCCCGAAAGGCTGTCTTTGCAGTGATATAAAAGTGCATTGACAAGAGTGCCGCTGTAATTTCCTGCGGCGGGATGAACAACCATACCTTTCGGTTTGTTGACAACAAGCAAATCTTTGTCTTCATAGCGGATATCAAGTTCTATGTTTTCCGCTTCAATTTCGAGCTCGGTATTTTCCGGAAAAACAACGCTGATACGGTCGCCTTTTTTGACTTTATAGTTTTTGCTGATGATTTTTCCCGATGCGCTGACGGCACCTTTTTCAATCAGGCGCTGAATTGCCGAGCGTGTGAAATCGCTGTTAAGCCTGCACAAGGTTTTGTCAATTCTTTCACCTGCAAGAGTTTCATCAATCGAATAAATATATGCGTCAGGCATTTTCTTTAACCTTCTTTTGCTTGGATGCTCTGACAGCATCATATATTTCATAGCCGATAATCAGAAAGGCTCCGACCGTAATCAGACAATCGGCAAAGTTGAAAACATAAAAATCAACAAACAACACTTCAATATAATCAACAACAAAGCCTCTGAAAATTCTGTCAATAATATTTCCGAGACCGCCTGCAACAATCATTACAATGCAGCAATAAACAAAGCCGAACTTGATTTTTTTTGTTGCAATAAGGATAAAGAGAACAATTAAAACAACACAAGCGGCAATCGCCATTAATGTTGTTTTATCTTTTAAAAGTCCCATCATCGCTCCGGTGTTTTCAACATAATCAAGCTGCAAAACACCGTCAATAAGCATCTTTGTGCCGATTGGTTTCAAGTTAAGGCAGACATAATGCTTGATAATCTGATCAACAGCGGTTAAAGCCGCAATTACAATTGCTGTTATTATTGCAGTCATGTCAATAATTTATTCCTCATCATCATCAAATTTAAATCTCGGGGTTTTATCCTTATCAGCTGAATGATCAAAATCTGAAGTATCAAACAAATCGCTCAAAGCAGAGAATCTGCCGAATATATAGTCATTATCAGCGGATTTATTATAATTTTCGTCTTCATCATCGTCAGCAAAAGTATCTTTCGGAAAAGCGGATTTTTCAACCGGCGTTATGATTTCCGGCTCTTTTTCATAAATTTCTCTTGTTAAATCATCATCTTCCGTCGGAATTACAGCTTCAGGCTCGCTTTCGTTTTCGGCAGAAGCATTATTTAAAATGTCATTTATATTGTTATCACTTTGAGTTTTTTCGCTTTCGTTGTTTTCTTGTTCATTTTTATTTTCTGGAAAAACATCATATGTAAACGGTTTGATTTCAGGCGGAACAATTTTTTCTTCTTCTTTCAGAAGCTCAGAAAAAACAATTTCAATTTTTTCCGGAATTGAAATGTCGCTTACTGTTGCCTGAAGCGATTCAATCAAAGCCTTGACATCTGTTCTGAATTTTTCAACATTGGTTTTGATTTCGGGCAAAGCTTTATTTGCGCTTTCAAGAATTTCATCGCTTGTCTGTCTTGCCTTTTGAGCATCGGCATAAGCACGCGAAACAATTTTTGAAGCCTGTTCGTTTGCATTATTAATTATTTCAGAAGCTCTTTGATTTACTTCATCAATATATTTTTGCGATTTTTCGCCGATTTCATTAAGTACTTTTTCACGGGTCGTATCTGCATCTTGGAAAAATTTGTCGGCTTCTTCCTTTTTTTCGCGATAATAAGTATCGGCTTCATTTTTCTTATCTTCAAAAATCTTTTCCGCCTGAGCGTTTGCCTTTTCAACAATTTGCTTTGCTTCATCGTTGGCTTCGCCGATTTTTTCGTTTGCGAAAGTCTGCGCGCTGATTATTGCCGATGCAATTGAATTTTTGCTTGCGTTATATTCGTTAACAAGATCTGCAAGGGAAGAAAATCTTTCTTTCAATTCAACGTTCTTTGAATAAAGCTCAGCATAAGCCGCATAAATCTTTTGTCTGAAGCTTTCAACATCGGCAGCTCTGTAAAGACCTTGTTTTACCTGTACCAACGGATAATTTTTAATTTGATTGGGATTCATCAATTTCTTCACCTCAAAAATTTTTTACATCTGAAAAACTTAAAGGAAACGCTTTCTTTGCTTTTTACCGAATTTGTCAATCTAAGAATGTTCCCTGACTCATCTGACCGTAAAAATCACCTGTCAGTTCAACTGACTGAGGAACAATTAAATTAATGTTGCTGATTTGTTCAATGGTTGATTTGCAGATATATCTTACACCGTCAAGGAAATTGAGAACTTTCTGAGCATCTTCCGCTGAAAGCTTTGTAATATCGGCAAGAATAACACTGTCCTTCTTGATCATGCAGTCTGCAATATCTCTTGCATCTTCGGCGTCTTCAAGATTAAAATATATAACCTTGCTGACTTTGCTGACGGAGCTGACAGCCTGATCATTATTCATCTTATAGATATTTGTGTCGCCGTAACGGCTGTATTTTGAAGAAGCTGATGCCGGGCGGGAATTTGAACGGGATGAAGCACCGCTTCTTGCCGAAGATGACGGTGAATAACCGAAGTCATATTCATCTGTGGCGGCATATGAAGAACCGCTGCTGCTTTCATCGGCATCATCATATTCTTGCTGATCATAAGCATCATCATATTCTTCGTCTTCATCATAATATTCTTCTTCAGCAGTTGTGTCTGTTACCTTTTTGAATTTGTCTTTTAATTCGCCGAATATATTTGTTTTCATTTGATTACTTCCTCACTTTAATATAGTCTTGGACCGAAGATGCTTGAACCGACCCTTACCATGTTTGAGCCGCAAAGAATTGCCTGTTTATAATCTCCGGACATACCCATGGATAAAATGTTCATATTTATATTATCTATATTTTGCGCCTTAATGTCAATAAATAAATCGTGCATTTTAGTGAAATATTCTGATAATTTGGCTGAATTTTCGCAAATGGGAGGAATTGCCATTAAACCTTCAATTTTAATTGCTTCAAGTTTTGTGATTTCTTCAATAATTCTCATCACTTCATCATAGCCGATTCCGGTTTTGCTTTCCTCATCACCGACGTTGACTTCAATCAGACATTTTGTTGTCACGCCTTTGTTTATGCTTTGCTTTGAAATTTCTTTTGCGAGTTTTATGCTGTCAAGAGACTGAATCATTTCAACCTTTCCGACAATTTGCTTAACTTTGTTTGTCTGCAAATGACCGATGAGGTGCGCTTTGCAGTTTTCGAGCTTCAGATATTCTTCCTTTGAAAGAAATTCCTGAACCTTGTTTTCACCGATTAAATCAATATCGCAGTCGATTGCGTGGTTGATAAAAATCGGCTCAACTGTTTTTGTAACAGCCATTAAAGTTATATCCTCTGCTTTTCTTCCGCTTTTTTTTGCGGCCTCGGCAATGTTGTTTCTGATTACCGCAAGGTTGTTTTCAATTGTTTCAAAACGTTCTTCAACCGATAACTTTTCCGTCATATAAATTCCTGCCTTTCAAAATTGCCCTGTCATAAGCTTTAAGTGTGTGCTTTTCATCAACAGTCAAAGCTTGTGAATCTTCGCTTTCGTTGTTTTCATTTTCAAGCGTCGTCACTGCCTTTGCTATGACATAGTCATCCGAATTATAAATTATTTCAATCGGCTTAAACACCGCACAGTTGCCGGCATAAACATAAATTCCGGTGACGCCTGCATCATTTTTTCTGATTGCTTCGTTGCTTATTTTGATTCCGGTATATTTTTCAATTTCAATAACCGCTTTTTCTTTTCTGAGATTAAGCATTTTTTCGTTCATCGTCATGCATTTCAAAACAACAGCGGCTTCATCTTTATCACGGTTTATCTTATATACTTTCATTTCAACATCGTTTACTCCCCTTTCGGGAAAGCTTACATTAACCTTGTTTCCGATCTTGATTGTTGAAGAATCAAGAAAAGATAAATTAAAAACAAAATACCACGCATGTTCACTGATAATTTTTCCGTAAACATTATCGGTTGATTTTGCCTTTATCTTTTTCATCTTTTTAAGTTCTTTCGGAGTAAAACCGTCTGTAACCGCCTTTTCATAATCAAAGCAGGTTTCATATCCGTCAACCGCAGAAACAAAATAGCCCGCTTGCGGAGAATATACTTCTGTTCTGTTTCCGATAAGGCTGTCATAATGCTTTTTGTTTTCATTAAGTGCATCTATCTGCGCAGAAAAATCAATTTTTTCGCCCGTAATAATCTGCTTTGATGTTATTTTATAGCAGATCTCGTCAACAATAGAGTCAAAATCGGAAAAGTCATTTTCATCACAAGCCGTGATATAACTTCTGATCCGGGCTGATATTTCATTGTTGAGCATTGAAAGGTCGAGCAGATTTAGGTTTCCGCTGTTTTGAAGCTTTTCAAGCATTGCAATTTTTGAAGCTGTCTCTTTGCTGTCGCTCAGAGCCTTAACCTGGCTTTCGTCAGTGAAAACATAGGCAATACATTCATTTTTTGCAACGCTTTCCCCATCGGCAACAACGGGAGTATATATTCCCGAAACCGTCTTTTTCAGTATTGAACTGCCGTTTTCATTGGAATTCTCATCACGAATTACAATACCGTCTGCATTGATTTTTTTATATTCCGTGACAGTATCAACTATTTCGGTTTCAAGCGCACCGGTAAAGTTATAATAAACCGCACGGGCGGCATAGCCGAGAACAACGGCACAGACAATGCAAATTATGATTATTATTTTTTGCTTTTCACTTAATTGTTTTTTCTTTTTTGCTTTAACTGCCATTAACGCATTTCCTTTCAAAATCGTTAATTATCTGCATGGATTTTTCGGTTATGTTTTCTTCATCGATATAGACCCAGTTTATCTCTTCATATCTGCGAAACCATGTAAGCTGCCGTTTAGCGTATCTTCTTGTTTCCATTTTCAGATTTTCGGTTGCTTCTTCGAGTGAAACTTCGCCGTCAAGATACGGTTTCAGTTCTTTATAACCGATTGCCTGAGCGGCGGTATTTGAAATATCACTCGAATAAAAACGCCTTGCTTCTTCAATCAGACCGCTTTCAAGCATTTTATCAACACGGCTGTTGATTCTGTCATAAAGAAACTGCCTGTCATGTGCGTTAAGACCGATAAGACAAAACGCATATTTGCTTTTTTCAGTGTGTGAAAGTTCATTTTGTTCGGATATGGTCTTGCCTGTCAGATAATAAACCTCAAGCGCCCTTATGATTCGCTTTCTGTCGTTGAGATGAAGCTTTGAAGCCGCTTCCGGGTCAATCGTTTTAAGATGTTCATATATTTTTTCAATTCCGACTTTGTCTGCCACAGCTTCAATTTTTTGACGAACATCGTTTTGTTCATAGTCACAAAAAACCGTGTTATTTAAAAGGCTGTCAATATAAAGTCCCGTTCCGCCGACAATTACAGGTGTTTTTCCTTTTTCAAAAATTTCATCAATCTTTTTTTGCGCAAGAGCTTTATATTTTGCAACGCTGAATTTTTCTCCGAGCGGCAAAAAATCAACAAGATGATGCTTAACCTCGCTCATCTCTTCTTCGGTCGGCTTAGCCGTGGCAACGGTAATGTCTTTATATATCTGCATGGAATCGGCAGAAATTATTTCTCCGTCAACTCGCTTTGCAACTTCAATTCCGAGTGCGGTTTTTCCCGACGCTGTGGGACCTGCAATCACAATCACAAAATTTTTGCTCATTGTTCTCTCCGGATTTTACTGTATTCTGTGAAACTGTTTTTCAAGCTCATATTTTGTTATTTCAATCATAACCGGTCTGCCGTGAGGACAATATCGGACTTCATCGTCGGAAATTACTTCGTTTGCAAGCTTTTCAAGCTCCTGAAGCGAATTTTTGTTGCCTGCCTTTATCGCCGCCTTGCAGGCGGTTGTGTGAAGAATCACGTCAATTTTGTCGGGTGCTGTGTCCGTTTTTCCCGAAATAAGATTCTGACAGATTTCAAGAATAATATCCTGAGCCTCAGAAGCATCAAAAAACATCGGACATTCGCGGACAATAACCGTTCCGTTTCCGAAATCTTCAACAGTAAAGCCCGACTTTTCAAAAACATCAAGATTGGAAATGACCGTGTCATATTCTTTTTTTCCAAGCGCCAAAGTTATCGGTGACAAAAGCACCTGCTTTGTTTTTGTTATATCGCTCTTTTTAAGGCGGTTAAAAATGATTCTTTCATGCGCGGCATGCTTGTCTATCATGCAAAGCTTTCCGTCATATTCACACAAAATATAGGTTTTGAACGCTTCTCCGATGATGCGAAGAGGCGCTTTCGGCATTTCCCCGGAAATTTTAACCGTTGTTTGCTGCTCAGGCTCATTTTCCTGTTGTGCCGGAACGTCTTGCGGTAAAATTGATTTTTGTTCACTTTTTTCAAAGCTTTTTTGCTTTTTGAAAACCTTACCGCTTAACAAGTCAGGCTCCTGCTCGTTTTGAATAAAAGGATTTTCCTCTTTTGTCGATGATACCTTTTCAAGGGAACTATACTGTGCTGCAGGTATATTCGACCAGAAATCACGTTTTGGTGTTGCTCTTGCGGCAGCAGGCTTTTCTTCGGTCATGTGAAGCTGACTTGCCGTCTGAGAAGCACGAAGCACGGGCTTTGTGACATCAAGCTTCGGAGCGGTATCAAAATTTTCAAGTGCGGATTTTACGGCATAATAAACCGCACCGTAAACTTTTCTTTCGTCGCTGAAACGAACCTCCGTTTTTGTCGGGTGGACATTTACATCAACGCTGTGTGCAGGAACGGTAATGTTCAGCACACAAGCAGGAAACTTTCCGACCATTATGGAGTTTTTATATGCATTTTCAAGAGAAGCGATGCAGGAACGGGATTTGATATATCTGCCGTTTAAAAAGAAAATCTGCATTGCCCTTGTTGCTCTTGAATTAATCGGCTTGCAGACATAGCCTTTTACCCCAACACCGTCAAGCTCATAGTCGGTTTCAATCAGCGTGTCGGAAAACTGCTTGCCGTAAACGGAATAAATCGCAGAAAGCAATTTGCTGTCTCCGGGAGTAAAAAGGGTTTGTTTGCCGTCCCGGATAAACCTGAAGCTGATTTCCGGGTGAGACAAAGCAAGCTTGTCAATCACATCGGCAACCGCATTGGCTTCGGAAACATCTTTTTTGAGAAACTTCATTCTTGCAGGCGTGTTATAAAACAAATCTCTGACAACGATTGTTGTTCCGTCAGGACAGCCTGCCGCTTCATATTTTGTTTCCTGAGAGCCTGAAATTTCATAGCAGGTTCCCAACTCTTCTTCGGGTGATTTTGTCAGAAGCTGAACCTTTGAAACGGCGGCAACGGAAGCAAGCGCTTCTCCCCGAAAGCCGAGCGTGAAAATGCTGTCAAGATCTTCGGCTGTTCTGACCTTGCTTGTTGCATGGCTTGTGAAAGCCTTGCGGACATCGTCATGATAGATTCCGCAGCCGTTGTCGGTGATTCTGATATAGGTGATTCCGCCGTTTTTGATTTCAGCGGTAATGGTTGTTGCGCCCGCATCAATTGAATTTTCCGCAAGCTCTTTGACAACCGAAGCAGGTCTTTCCACCACTTCGCCTGCGGCAATCAGTTCAAAAATGCTTTTGTCAAGCATATTAATTCTCGGCATCGGACCTGCCCTCCTTTTTTATCAGATTTCATTTCTCGCCTGATTGGAAAGCTTGCTTAAAATTGTAAGCGCTTCAAGCGGCGTTAAGGTGTCAATATCAATATTTTTAAGGCTGTCAACAATTTCGTCGGCCGTTGTTGACTGAAGCGAAATTTGCATCGGACGGCTTTCTTCTTCGTCGGCGTCAAATGCGTTTTCTTTCGGCGGGATATAGTTTACGGCGGAATTTTCAAGCTCAGAAAGAATTTCTTTGGCTCGGTTGACAACCGCAGAAGGTACGCCGGCAAGCTTTGCAACCTCAACGCCGAAGCTTCCGTCCGCTCCGCCCCGGACAATTCTTCTTAAAAACGTGATGGTGTCTCCGCGCTTTTTGACGGAAATATTATAGTTTTTCACACCGTCAACCTTGCCCTCAAGCTCAGTAAGCTCATGATAATGCGTTGAAAACAAGGTTTTTGCGCCGATTTTTCTTTTGTCTGCAATATATTCAAGAACAGCCCTTGCAATGCTCATTCCGTCAAAGGTTGAAGTTCCTCTTCCAACCTCATCAAGAATAATCAGACTGCGCTTTCCGGCAGATTTCAAAATATTTGAAACCTCGCTCATTTCAACCATAAAAGTGGATTGTCCGGAAGCAAGGTCGTCGGAAGCGCCGACTCTTGTGTAAATGCTGTCGATAATGCAAAGGTTTGCCCTTTTTGCCGGAACAAAAGAGCCGATCTGCGCCATCAGGCAAATGAGCGCAACCTGTCTCATATAGGTTGATTTACCGGCCATATTGGGGCCTGTGATGATTGCACAACGGTTTTCGTCGCAGTCAAGATAGGTATCGTTCGGAACAAACGGCAGGCCGTCAAGCATTTTTTCAACAACCGGGTGTCTGCCCTCAATAATTTCGGTCACGCTGTTGTCGCACATATTCGGGCAAACATAATTGTTTTCCGTTGCCGTGGCAGCAAGTGAACACAAAACATCAACCGTTGCGACCGCCGAGGCAGTCATCTGAATCCGGTTATATTCGCCGGCAATCTTTTTTCTCACCTGACAGAAAAGCTCATATTCAAGCTTGATGCTTCTTTCCTGCGCACCGAGCACCTTGCTTTCAAGATCTTTGAGCTCCTGCGTGATATATCTTTCGCAGTTTGCAAGCGTCTGCTTTCGGATATAGGTTTCGGGAACAAGGGATTTATAGGAATTCGTCACTTCGATATAATAGCCGAAAACACGGTTATAGCCGATTCGCAGTTTCGGGATTCCCGTTTTCTCCCTTTCGGCGTTTTCAATGTCGGTCAGATATTTTTTGCCGTTGTGTTCAATATCTCTGAGACTGTCAAGCTCTTCGTTGAATCCGTCTTTGATAAGTCCGCCCTCACGAAGAGTAAACGGTGCTTCGGGATCAATTGCACTGTCAATGAGCGCATAAATATCTTCCAGCTCATCAATGCAGGAATAAAGCTGTTTAAGATAAGACGAAGTGCTGTCTGCAAGAAGCGCTTTAATCTGCGGCAGATATTCAATCGTCTGTTTTAAGCTGTTAAGCTCCTTTGCATTCGCCGATTCATAAACGACTCTTGTTATCAGTCGTTCAATGTCATATATATAGCTAAGAGCCTGTGAAAGCTCTGTTAATTTCATGTTGTTATTAACGAGCTCATCAACTGCGTTTTGTCTTTTTGAAATCTGAGCAATGTTGATAAGCGGTTTTTCAAGCCATGAGCGCAGAAGTCTTTTGCCCATTGCTGTTTTTGTTTTGTCGAGTACCCAGAGCAGAGAGCCTTTTTTCTCTCTGTTTCTCATGGTTTCAACAATTTCAAGGTTTCGTTTTGTTGAAAAATCAATTTTCATGAATTGATTTTCGCTGTAATAGTTAATATCGGTTATGTTGGCAATATCGTTTTTCTGAACATATTTCAGATATTTGATTGTGCAGCCGACAGCAATAACTGCGGCTTTTGTGTCAAGCAAATCAAGCTCTCTGAGCTTTTGTTCGCCGAAATGCGCAATACATTCATTCAGGCAGCTTTCATAGTCAAAATATTCATCGCCCGGTATTTCGCAGGCAGCTTCAATGCGCTTGTTGATAAATGCGGAAATTCGGTTGTTTTCGGCACATTTGCGGTTGAGAATGATTTCGCTCGGTGAAAAGACACCAAGCTCGTTGATAATGCTGTTTTCAAGCTTTTTGCCGTCAAAACAGGTTAAATTAAGCGTTCCGGTTGAAACATCGGTAAAGCAGATACCTGCCGATTTTTCCTCCAGGTATATAGCAGTCAGATAATTGTTTTTCGCTTCGTCAAGCATATTGTTTTCAATGATGCTGCCCTTTGTGATAACACGGATAACATCACGCTTGACAAGACCTTTTGCGGCTTTCGGGTCTTCTGTCTGTTCACAGATTGCAACTTTATAGCCTTTGTTTACAAGCTTTGCAATATATGTGTCGGCACTGTGAAACGGAACACCGCACATCGGCGCTCTTTCTCCGCCACCGCAGCTTTTTCCCGTTAAAGTAAGTTCAAGCTCTCTTGCTGCGGTTTTTGCATCGTCAAAAAACATTTCATAAAAATCACCGAGACGGAAAAACAAAATGGTATCGGAATACTGCCTTTTTATTTCCAGATATTGTTTGATCATCGGCGTTTCATCAGCCATCTTGTCATTCCTCCCGAATAATTTTTTAAAATCCTTTTGAAATTTTTATCAGTGGCAGCCTCCGCCGCATTCTTCACATGAACAGCCGCCGCAGTCATGCTCCGGTTCAGGCTCGCAGGTTGCAGGGTCTGCTCCGTTAACGCAAAGACCGAGAATCTGCATGATATAATTCATCAGGCTGTCAATTTCTTTTCTTGCTTCTTCATAAGCAACCATTTTTTCGTTCTGCATGAATTTATTATAAAGATCGTTAAATTCAAGCTCATAGTTTCCCATTTTTGCCGAGTCGGGTTTTTCCGAAGAAGCCTCACGCTGATAGTTCATCTGAACAAGCTGGATTTTGCCCATAAGATCCTGAAGTTCTGCGTCTTTTTCGTTTGTGTCGCGGATCTGTGCAAATCTGAGGTATCTGTCGTCCTGCTGAATTGCAGCTCCGAGATCTCTTGTGAGTTTAATTACGTCCATTTGAATACTCCTTAAAAAATTATTTATGATAGACACCAAAGTGTTTTATCCGATTAATTCGCCGTATACAATCCATGTTTTCGGGTCGGTAACTTTTACACGGCAAAAAGTTCCGATAAGTTCATCGCCGCCTTCAAATTCAATGATAACATTGCCTTCGGTTCTGCCGGCAAGATAGCCCTCTTTTCTGCCTTTGCCCTCGGCAAGAACCCTGTAGCTCTTATCTTTCATATCGGCGGTTCTTTCACCTGCGATTTTTTCCTGAAGCGAAGTCAGCTGACTGAACCACTTGCCCTTTTCTTCCCTTGAAACGGGGTCTTCCATTTCAGCCGCCTTTGTTCCCGGTCTGCTTGAAAAAATAAAGGTAAAAAGCGAGGTATATTTTACCTTTTCAACAAGGCTGAGCGTATCGCAGAATTCTTCATAGGTTTCGCCCGGAAAGCCGACAATGATGTCGCTTGTTATTGAAAGAGCCGGCATCAGCTTATATGCATAGTCAATCAGCTCAAGATATTTTTTGCGGTCATAGTGCCTGTTCATTTCTTTAAGCACACGGTCGTTGCCCGACTGAACGGGAAGATGCAAATGCTTTGCAACCTTTTGGCATGACGCCATGGTTTCAAGAAGCTCTTTTGTGCAGTCTCTCGGGTGAGACGTCATAAACCTTATGATAAAATCGCCGTCAATGCTGTTGATTGCTTTGAGCAAAGCCGGAAAGCGGTATTCTTCGGGTAAGTTTTTGTTATAGGAATTGACATTCTGACCGAGAAGTGTGATTTCTTTATAGCCGTCTTTGACAAGCTGTCTGACTTCATCAACAACAACAGAAAATTCTCTGCTTCTTTCTCTGCCTCTGACATAGGGCACAACGCAGTATGAGCAGAAATTGTTGCAGCCATACATAATCGGCACCCATGCTTTAAAGGTTCCGTCACGCTTTATCGGAAGTCCTTCAACGATGTTGCCGTCTGAATTCTGGGTTTCAAAAACCCTTTTTCCGCTGCAAAGGCATCGGTAAATAAATTCCGGAAGCCTGTGAATTACATGCGTTCCGAAAACAAGGTCAACATACCGGAAGCTTTCTTTGATTCGCTTTGCAACATAATCCTGCTGCATCATACAGCCGCAAAGAGCAATGATCATATCGGGATTTTCGGTTTTTCTGTGCTTGAGAGCACCGACATTTCCGAAAACTCTGTCTTGTGCGTGTTCTCTTATGGCACAGGTGTTATAAAGCACAAGGTCTGCGCCGTCAAGGTCTTCTGTAAGTTCATAACCGAGCTTAACAAGAATACCTTTGATTCTTTCACCGTCGGCAACATTGCCCTGACAGCCGTATGTGTGAACATAGGCTTTCGGCTTCCTGAGCGGAAAACGCGAAGAAAGAACGGTTCTGACCATCTGGCAGTATTCTTCCTGCTTTTCGAGTTCCTCTTGCGGAACGGAAAATTTATCTTTAATTTCGTTATTATTCATACTTTGTTTTCTCCGGGAATATTGAT
>JBJEOJ010000083.1:0-2686 GCA_051880655.1 Acutalibacteraceae bacterium
CTTAGGAGGGGTTTATTATATCCATTTAACTAAGGAGGCATTTGGTACTGTATTAACATGATAACAATCGCTTTTCTTAAAAAAGCGGTAGTTGCAACGAATTCTTGGAGGGGTTTATTATTACGAGCGAAGCGAGTAACAAGGTTCTGACACAGCGCGTCAGGTTCTTATATCCATTTAACTAAGGAGGCATTTGGTACTGTATTGACATGATAACAATCACTTTTGTGAAAAAGCGGTAGTTGCAACGAATTATTAGGAGACGATCGGATATATCCTACTGAGCTATACAGACTGACTCTGCTTTCACGGATTTGATTTTATCACCCTTTTAAACATATGTCAACCTCGTAAATCCGATTAAAATTAATTATTTTGCGCTTTTTTCCCATTTGTATTTGACTTTAAGGTAATTTTATATTATTGTATTTATATTATGGATTGAAAGGTAGTGTTTGTAATGAGCGATTGTTCAGGTAATTGTTCATCCTGCTCTTCTTCTGACTGCAAGGATAGAGATATGACCTTGAAACAAAACAGTTCAAGCAATATTAAAAAAATATATGCTGTAATAAGCGGAAAGGGCGGCGTCGGAAAATCCTCCGTAACCTGCCAGCTTGCTTCGGCTGTTCGCAAAAAAGGCAAAAATGTTGCTGTGCTCGATGCCGACGTGACCGGCCCGTCTGTTCCGAAAATGTTCGGAATTACCGAAAAAGCAACGGCTGATGAAAATCTTCTTAACCCCGCATTGAGTGAAGGCGGAATAAAAATTATGTCCGTTAATCTTTTGCTTGAATCGGACGAAACTCCGGTTGTCTGGAGAGGTCCCGTTATCAGCGGCGTTATCAGTCAGTTTTATACAGATGTCAAATGGGGCGATGTCGATTATATGTTTGTTGATATGCCACCGGGAACCGGCGATGTTCCGCTGACTGTTTTCCAAAGCATGAAAGTTGACGGAATTATTGTTGTCACAACACCGCAGGATCTTGTCAGCATGATTGTTGCAAAGGCTGTTAACATGGCTAAAATGATGAATATTCCGATTGTCGGAATAATCGAAAACATGAGCTATTTCATTTGCCCTGAATGTCAGAGCAGACATTATATCTTCGGTGAAAGCAAAACTGCCCGGGTTGCAGCTTCTCAGGGTCTTGAACTTCTTGCTTCCCTTCCTATTGATCCTAAAACTCCTTCTCTTGCAGATAACGGAAAAATTGAAGAAGCTGACGTTTCTTATTTTGACTGCATTGTTGATAAGATAATTTCATAGTGAAAAACAGAGAAAATTTGTTAAATTTATTTTACACTTCTTTCATATATTCACATGAAAAAAATAATATGTAAATTATATTATAATATTAAATTCTTTGAAATTACTTCTTAATTTATCAGGAAAGGAACGACTACGGATTACACGTTGGGATTTTTTTCCTTTAATACGGTATTCTGTTTCGCATGGAAAACAAGAATGAAAAAAATAATCAAAAGAATTGTTCTCGGAGTTGTTGCGGTTATAATCATCGCTGTTGCAGGACTTTCGGCATATCTTTTTATTCCGAGAAAAGATGTTGACGTAAATCCCACCGTAACAGATGCATCAGGTAATGTATACAGCGTATATGAAGAAGGCAAAACAAAATATGCTGTTGTTACCGACGCACAGGGAAAGGTCTGGGGTGCCGAAATTCAAGATGACGGTTCTGTCGGAGAAACCACTGCTTCACTTGAAGGCAAAGTTTCAAAAGATGACGTTATGACAACTTACAGCGGTCCTGATATTGACGTAACAAATGACGTTAATCAATATACGGGCTCGGTAAATGAAGTCAGTTCTTCTCAGGCAAATGTTCCGGTTGCTGCTTCCGATTCATCAAGTTCCGCTGCCCAGAATAATGTTTCGTCAAACCAGGCTGCAAATTCAACAAATGCAGCAAATAATTCGGCAACCACAGCAGCTGATTCAACAAACGCAGCAACTGATTCAACAAACAAATCCTCAAATTCAACAACGAATCAGTCATCCGAAAAAACTCTCAGAATTTCGAAATATAAAGAGATTTTTGCAAGTAACAATTATCTTATTGAATTTACAACAAACGATGAAACTCTCGGTGATACACCTATTACCGCCGCCGCAAAAAACGGCAATATTATAATTGATACACAAATTGAAGGCATTACCTGCAAAATGCTTTACCTTGCAAGTAAAGATAAGACCTATCTTCTTCTTGATAATTACAGAATGTATTGTGCAGTGCCTGAAAGTCTCATGGGAGATGATTTTGATTTAAGTGATATGAACATGGGTTCAAGTCTTGCATCAAATATTGATGTTGACCATATTGAAACTTCAACCGTTAATATTGACGGTAAGAGTTATTACTGTGAAAGCTGCAAAACAAAAGACGGCGGAGAAGTAAGATATTATTTTGACGGAGATTCACTTGTTCGTTTTGATACTGACAATATTGATGAAAACGGAGAAAAATATACTGTTTCAACTTTCTTTTCAAAGATCACAACAAACGTTCCGGATGAAACATTTGAAATTCCTTCAAACTATAAATACTTAAATGTAAGCTGGCTTAATGCAATTATCGGTGACGATAAAAACAAATAAAAATAATGGGGGCTGTCGCACTAAGCGAAGCCACTAAGAAGTAAAAAACCAACCGGGCGACCC
>JBJEOJ010000084.1:0-13022 GCA_051880655.1 Acutalibacteraceae bacterium
CATATGTGAAGCGAAGTTCCGCTTATTGTCAGCTCACCGTAATCCGTATATGCGATGATAGTTGTTTCATCAAAACTGTCAACATCCGTGACGCCGCTTAAAGTCAGTTTTTTTCTGTCCTCAAGCACAAGATTGTGCGGCATAACAATTCTGCCGGTTTCATCTGTCATATATAAACAACCTCCCAAAAAATTCTATGCTTCTTTTGTCCGGCATAGAACAAGCGGGAGGCTTTATTTTTCATTCAGATAATTTCATACATAAGCGGAGCATCTTCCTTGTTTGCGTGCTCCGAAACGATAAGAACTTTTGCTTTTATAAGCCGTTCACCCATTTGGATTTCAATTATGTCGCCGGCTTTTACATCATATGAAGCTCTTGCAACCTTTCCGTTAACGGTTACATGCTTTGCATCGCAAACTTCATTTGCAATCGTTCTTCTTTTGATCAGACGCGAAACTTTAAGATATTTATCAAGTCGCATTTTTCTTTTCCTTTCAAACAATAATTAAAAGTTTTGATATTTCTTGGAAATTTTAATTGTCATCTCGATTTAAGAATAAAGGGGCTGTCCGAAAACAACCCCATAAATTCGTCTTAAATTTTTACAGCTCAATTAACAGCCTTTTTAAGACCTGCACCCGCCTTGAAAGACGGTACTTTTGATGCAGCTATTGAGATTGTCTCACCTGTGCTGGGATTGCGGCCTTCTCTTGCAGCTCTTTCCTTAACATCGAAAGTGCCGAACCCAATAAGCTGAACCTTGTCACCTGCAACAAGTGCGCCTTCAATAGCTTCAAAAACAGCTGAAACTGCCTTTTCAGCATCTTTCTTTGAAAGACCAGCCTTTTCTGCAACTGCAGCAACCAATTCGGTTTTATTCATTTGAGTGTCCTCCGTAAATATATTTCCACAAGAACGAGGATTAATCGCTCTTTGTTGGATTTGTTTAATTGCTTTACATTCTTTTGGCTTCCTGCCAAAGTTCATCAAGCTTTGAAAGAGATGTATTTTTCATATCAATATTTCTTTGTTTTGCAAGTTCTTCAACTTTAAGATAGCGGGAAATGAATTTATCATTTGAAGATGTCAGTGCTTCTTCGGCGTCGGTATCAAGAAATCTTGCAACATTGACAACAGAAAACAGCACATCACCAAGCTCATCTTTTATGCGTTCTTCATTTTCGCTTTGTGCTTGCTTAAGTTCTTCAATCTCACTACCCAAAGCTTCATATGCTCCGTCAATGCTGTTCCAGTCAAATCCTGCTTTTTTTGCTTTCTCCTGAATTTTTTGAGCTCGCATTAAAGCCGGAAGCTCTTTCGGAATTTTTTCCATTGCACTGCCCTGTGTTTTTTGACCTTTGCTCTTGCGTTTGATAACATCCCAATTATCAAGCACTTTTTCAGTTGTGTCAGCCTTTACATCAGAAAAAACATGAGGATGGCGTTCAATCAGCTTTTTGCAAATTCCGTCTGAAACATCCGATATATCGAACGAGTCAATTTCTTTTTCAATTTGTGCATGAAACACAACCTGCAAAAGGACATCGCCGAGTTCTTCGCAAAGAAGCGCCTTATCGTTTTTGTTGATTGCTTCAATGGCTTCATATGTTTCTTCAATAAAAGATTTTTTTATGCTTTGATGCGTTTGCTCTGCATCCCACGGGCAACCGCCCGGAGCACGCAGAATCGCCATAATTTTAACAAGATCATCAAAATTATATTTATCTTTAAATTCAAAATCCACCATTACTTTTACCTCAACATTATCATTTTAACCTAACAGCTTGAATTTTTCAAGGACTTTTGCAATTTTTTCGCCTTTTGGTATCATTTCAAGGTCAGTTCTTGCAAGTCCTTTGATTAAAAGAAGCACAACAGCATAGAAAAACGCACCGACACAAATTGAAATGACAGTTGAAATTGTGTTTCCGATTCCAAGTTTTTCTGAAATTATAAAGTAACTGAAATATGCGGAAAGTCCGCAGGCAGCAGCCGCTATAAACGGCTTTAAGAAAACAGAAATAAAATTAATCTTTGCACCGGTTATCTTAATAATTGAAATTAAATTAATGGTTATCATCAAAGCATAGCAAATTGTTGTGCTTACCGGAGCACCATGAATATTAATGCCGGGATTTCCGATAAGAATAAAGTTGAGCACAATCTTGACAACTGAACCGATGGCTATGGTCTTAACCGGTATATCGGTTCTTCCGATTGCCTGAAGCATATTTGTTACAGGCGAAGTGACGGAAAACAGGAAGAGGAAGATTCCGTAAATTATAAGCATTGGTTCTGCAACAGGAATCATATCCTGCTGACTTGAATAAAGAAGCTTTAAAATCGGTTTTGCAAGCGCCGCCATACCAAAACCAGCCGGAAGAGCTATCATCATGGTAACACGAAGAACAGATTCAATCGTTGATTTAATGGCAACCGTATCTTTTCTTGTCCATGCCTTTGACAAAACCGGAATGGCGCTGATTCCAAGTGTTAATGTGATTGTGGGAATCAAATTTTTGATGTTGATAACAGAGCCGTGTGTTCCGTAAAGATAGTTTGCAATGCCGCTGTCAAGTGTCTGCGCCGCTTCAAAAGACGAAGCATACATCTGTTTAATTGTGTCGCCGCCGACTTCAATTGCGTGTGCAAGCCTTGTTCTGATGGTCGTATCGTCAATCATATTGCTGATGTTGAGAATTACAGAACTGAGTGCAACAGGAGCAGCGATGCGGATAATATCTTTTCTGATTGATTTATCACTCTGAGCAGGCGGAGAATTAACAATTTCTTCTCTTGTAAAGCCGAATCCCAAACGTTTATATCTGATAAACAAATATAAAAGCCCTATCATTTAGCCGAGAGTAACACCGAAAATTGCAACAGCCGCAACATAGGGATACATTGCGCTGAGTGCTTCGGCCTCATTATGTACCTCAACGCCAAAAACGGTTGCAACACCGTCAACGGCTTTGGCGTGGTAATTATTAAGCCAGCGGTTAAAGAAGAAATATGTCGCAGCAAGACCGACGACAAGCTTAATAACCGCTTCAATAACCTGAGAAACGCCGGTCGGCGTCATGTTGTTAAGTCCCTCGTAATAGCCTCTGAAAGACGACATCTGACAGCAGAACATAATACACGGAGCAATAACGAGCATGCTTACATAGTTCATCGGAGAGCCGACAAGCCTTGAATAAGGTACGGCAACTGCAAGAAGAATTACAGTACCGAACAAACCTACCATTAAAAAGAGACGCCTTGATACAGAAAAAATTCTTTGAGCATCTTTTATTTTTCCAAGCTCAACATTTTGTGAAACAAGCTTTGAAACAGCTACGGGCAGACCTGCCATAGAAATTGCATAAAGCGGGTTATATATTGCATATGCTCCCGTAAAATAAGCATACCCCTCAACAGTTATAAGATTTGTTAGCGGTATTTTATAAAGTGCGCCGATTATCTTGACAAGAACGGTTGCAATTGCAAGCACTCCGGCTCCTGTGAGCAGATTTTGCTTTTTTCTTTCAGCCAAAATAACATCTCCTTGTGTTTCATATATTAAGGCGGCAGTTTCAGCCGATAAACTCATGCAAAAGAGAATCTGCCGCAACAGCATTTTTATCAACGCTTTCAAAGACACACAGTCTTTCGGCAAGAGACTTTGCAGACTTATAGTATATACTATTTTTAGCTATCAGGTCAAGTAGTCTGAGTGCTTCATTTTTGAATAAACACAATTCATACGGGTGAATTGAATCAATTTTCACATCAGCAAGGTTACTATATGGAAACAAATATCTATCCTCACCTTTGCGAACACCGTTCCATAAATAAAAAGTATATTCAACGTCGGCGTTTCTGAAATGATAATCTCTGATCATCCGGCGAATGAATCGAACATCTCTTTTAGTCAGCCAGATTTCAGAACCGTTCATGATTCTTGATGAAACACTGACATAAACTTTTGTCAGCGGAGCGTCATAAAGTAAATTTGTAATTTGGGGATTAATTGCATGAAGCCCTTCAACGATTATAATATCGTCTTTTCCTGCTTCAACGGGAAACAGTTCTTCTTCCCGTTTTCTTGAATGAAAGCTGAATTTCGGAAGCATACACTTGCCGTCTTTTAAAAGCGACAAAAGACAGCTTGAAATATAATCGGTATCAAGTGCTTCAATTGTTTCAAAATCTGGAGTTCCGTCTTCAAAATAAATCATATTCGTCTGATCGAGATAAAAATCATCAAGTGAAATAACAATTGCATTGCGTGAATGGTTTTGCGCCTGCTTCATAATAAGTGATGCAGTTGTTGTTTTGCCTGACGAACTCGGTCCTGCAAGCATGACAATTTGACGACCGTTTTTTTTGCAAATATTTTCTGTAACATTTGATACCTGTTTATGAAAATTATCTTCACATTTTAATATAAAATCTTTAGCGTTATGCTTTACTTCATTATTAATTTCATTAACCGAAATCATTGTGTTCACTCCTAAAAACTTTTCGGCGTAAAAACTACGCCGAACAAAAGAGATCAATTAATTTCACGCTCTTGATAAAACTCTTCAATTCTTTCTTTACGTTTTATGATTTCATCAAAACCGTCTATATATTCATACGGATATTTATAGTTAAAAATTCGCTCAATTTCGTTGCTGTCAGGATTTCGCAGTTTAGTTACAGCTCCTGCTCCGACTGCTAAAACTGTATGCGTTTCCTCCATCATATAGACATTATATTTACATTCATAGCCTTTTTTGGCCCAGCCTACATTTTCAAGATTGCCAAGACATTTGCTCTGACGGTACATATAATACGGACTGTATCCGTTTTCAAAAAGCTTGTTTGCTGCAATAGAAAGCATTTTTTGCGCTTGATTGGCATCACCTCGTCTTTTGTCATCGGTAACAAGTGTTGACGCACGTTTCAGCGCAAGGGTATGAACTGTTATATTTTCAGGACTGAAAGAAAGAACTTTATTCAGCGTATTTTCAAAGCTTTCGACCGTATCGGTCGGAAGTCCTGCAATAATATCCATGTTGATATTATCAAATCCGCATTCTCTTGCAAGAAGCATAGCTTCGGCAGTTTGAGCCGATGTATGCTTTCTTCCGATTTCTTCAAGAACGCTGTCGTTAAAAGTTTGCGGGTTTATGCTGATTCGTTTTGCCGAGCTGTTTTTGATGACTTCAAGCTTTTCCCGTGTTATGCTGTCCGGTCGGCCGGATTCAATTGTATATTCGCAGTTATCTGTTATATTGAAATTAACGCTGAGTGCATCTGTAACTTTTTTAAGTTGTTGAGCATCAAGAGCTGTCGGCGTTCCGCCGCCGATATATACGCTTTCAAGTTCAAGACCGAGTTTATTTGCAATTCTTCCGGTTTCTTCAATTTCCTTGCAAAGAAGCTCGGTATATTCCGGCATGAGCTTTTTCGCCTTTTCGTTTGAATGAGAAACGAAAGAGCAATAACTGCATCTTGTAGGGCAAAAAGGAACGGAAACATATAGGCTGAATGATTTACGCTTTGATTCGTTTATTATCGGTTCCTCTGCCTTTGCAACAGTCAGTGCAAGCTTTGTTTTTTCTTCGCTTACATGAAGCTCGTTTATAAAATAATCGCAGGCTTCTTTTTCACCGATTCGATTCATCAAATTGGTCATAAGCTTTGCCGGTCTGACACCAGTCAGAATTCCCCACGGCGGTGTATAGCCGGTTTCTTTGCACAAAAGCTTAAAAAGCAAAACGGCAAGCTTTCTTTCATAGAAGCTTTCTTCGGTATCGTCCTGTCTCATTTGAGAAAGAAAAAAATCTTCTCTTGCTTCTTCAAAGCCTGAAAGAGCAACCGTAACAAGTGCAGATACTCCGGCGTCTGTTTTTGAAAGCTTTGTTATTACATATCTGTCTTCGCCGTTTCTTTCATCTGTTATGCTGATTTTTTCATCAGGATAAAACACTCTGAGAAGATTTCCGGTTTCATATTGAAAGCTATGATTGATTATTACATGATTCATGCCGAATATTTCCTCGTTTTTTAGACTTTCATATTTTTATATCAGCAGCCTTATATACGGATTGTTCCAACGCTGACTTTCGAGACTTGTTTCGATTCCGTGCCCGGGATATATCGCATAATTACCCTCAAGTGCAGTAAGCTTACCGACAGAAGAAATCAGTTCTTTATAATCTCCTCCCGGAAAGTCCGTTCTGCCGATTGAACAGTCAAAAAGTGTGTCACCCGTAAAGAGCATTTTGTCAATCTTATAACAAATGCCGCCCTTTGTGTGACCGGGAGTGTGTATGATTTCAATTTTTCTTCCTGCAAAATCAAGGACATCACCGTCATTTACGGTTATATCAGCTTTTTTGGGAAGAACGGCATCTTGCGAAACATTTTCAATTAACGAATACATCTTATCGGTAAAGCATATTTCATCTTCTTTTCCGATTACAATTTTTCCGCCGTAGTTTTCTTGCAGTTTTTGCGCACCCATGATGTGGTCAAAATGACCGTGCGTAAGAAGAATATATTCAAGTTTTTCAACGCCGTGTTCTTTGAGCATATTTTCAAGCTTTGCGCAATAATCACCGGGATCAACAATCAAGGCTTTTTTACTAACGCTGTCAAGCAAAAGATAGCAATTAGATTCCATGCAGGTCAAAGCAACGCTGTAAATTTCAATAGACATAACTTCACCTTATTTCTTTTCCCATTCGTCAGTGTTCATCAGTATTGTTACAGGCCCGTCGTTAACAAGCTCAACCGCCATATCCGCGCCGAAAATCCCTGTCTGAACATTTTCAATGCCTAAATTTTTAAGCTCGGCATTGAATTTTTGATATAAATCATTTGCCACATCCGGCTTTGCAGAAGGCGTGAATGACGGGCGTCTACCATGAGATACATCAGCGCAAAGCGTAAACTGAGACACAACAAGCACGCTGCCGCCGACCTGTGATAAAGATAAATTCATTTTATCGTTTTCGTCGGTGAAAATGCGTATTTCAGCAACTTTTTTTGCAAGAAGCTTCATTTGTGTTTCGGTGTCACCGTCCATCACTCCGAGAAGAACAAGGAAGCCCTTGCCGATCTCTCCTGTGATTTTTCCGTCAACGGTTACTTTTGCTCTTGACACTCTTTGAATAACAGCTTTCATTTAAAATTCCGGTGCGGTTCGTTGTTTGACCGACGCTTCCTTTCTTTTTGAAATAACATTTTACATGGTTGTTCTTTCGATCGAAAGAACACCTTTGATTTTTTTTATTTTTTCGGTAATTGCCGACAAATGTTCTTTATTGTTAACGGTTATCGATATTGAAATTTCAAAGCGTCCGTTTTTGCTGTCTTTTGTAAAAATTGAATGAATCATAACATGCATATTTGCCAAAGAACCGGTAACATCTGCAAGCATACCAACTCTGTCAAGGCAGTGAATGGTGATTGACACACGATATGAACTATCAGGTTTTGCGTCCCACCAGGCATTAATCCAGCGTTCCGGCTCTGCACAGTTTTTCAGGTCTTTCGGAACATTCGGACAATTTCTAGTGTGAATCGAAACGCCATGTCCTCTTGTGATAAATCCGACGATTTCATCGCCCGGAAGCGGTGTGCAACAGCGTGAAAATTTAATAAGGCAATTATCAATACCTTCAACAACAATGCCCTCGGGTGTTTTTGAAATTTTCTTCTTTGGCGGCACAATTGCTGCCGTTTCAATATCGGGTTGATTTTCTTTTATTAAAGCTGCGTATTGATCTTTTATTCTCGGAAGAAGCTTTGTCAATGAAATTCCGCCGTATCCGATTGCCGCAAACAGGTCATCAACAGTTGACAAACGTTGTCTTTCCGCAATTTTCAGCAAGAATTCATGCATTTGCTTATCGGGTAAAACAATATTATTCTTTTTAAATTCTCGTTCAACTTCTGCCTTGCCCTCGGCAATGTTTTCTTCTCTGCGCTCTTTTTTGAACCAACTTCTGATTTTACTTCTTGCACTGCTTGTTTTTGCAATTTTAAGCCAGTCTCTGCTTGGTCCTTTCGGCTGCGAAGTTGTCAGAATCTCAATAATCTCACCGTTGTTGATCTGATGATCAATCGTTGTAATTCTTCCGTTGACCTTTGCGCCGATCATTTTTGAGCCGACCGCCGAATGAATGGCATAAGCAAAATCAACAATTGTTGAGCCGACAGGCAGACTTATAACATCGCCTTTCGGAGTAAAAGCAAATACCTCTTCAGAAGCAAAATCGGTTTTTATCGCATTTACGATTTCTTCAACATCGTCGCTTTCTTTCTGATTTTCAAGAAGCTGTCTGATCCATGCAAGGCGTTCTTCAAATTTTACCTTTCCGCCGATTCCGAGCTTATATTTCCAATGAGCCGCAATACCGTATTCAGCAGTCTGGTGCATTTCCCATGTTCTGATCTGAACTTCAAAAGCGATACCCTCTTTGCCGATTACGGTTGTGTGAAGCGACTGATACATATTCGGCTTCGGTGTGGAAATATAATCTTTGAATCTTCCCGGAAGCGGATTATACATATCATGAATAATTCCGAGACAATAATAGCACTCATAAATGGAATCAACAATGATTCTGACAGCATAAATATCATATATTTCATCAATCGTTCTGCCCTGCATATAGGTTTTTCTGTAAATTCCGTGAACAGATTTAATTCTTCCGGAAATATGTGCATTCGGAACATCTTGTGTAACGCGTTTTGCTATCTGATCTTTTATGCTTTCAAGAAAGGCCTGACGAGATTCAACCTGTGTTTCAAGAGTATGTTCAATTTCTTTATATGCCACCGGGTCAAGATAGCTGATTGCAAGATCTTCAAGTTCTTCCTTGAATGAACGGATACCGAGACGATGAGCAATCGGAGCGTAAATTTCAAGCGTTTCTCTTGCCTTGAATCTGCGCTTTTCTTCGGGCATGAAACGCAAGGTGCGCATATTGTGCACTCTGTCGGCAAGCTTAATGATTATGACTCTGATGTCCTTTGACATGGCAAGGAACATCTTTCGTATATTCTCGTTCTGCTGTTCTTCGGCACTTGTATTGACGGAAATCTGACCGAGCTTTGTAACCCCGTCAACAAGTTGTTCGATGGTCTCACCGAATTTTTCTTTAATGTCATCGGCCGTATATTCCGTATCTTCAACAACATCATGCAAAAGCGCGGCGCATATTGAGTCGCAGTCCATGCACATATCTGCAAGAATTTGCGCAACAGCAACAGGATGAATGATATACGGTTCACCCGAACGCCTTTTTTGAGTTTTATGGGCATCGGCCGCAAGTTTATAAGCCTGTGTTATTTTATCGATGTCATGCTCAGAAAAATTATTAACTTTTATTGTTTCAAGAAGCTTTTTAAAGCCGTCATCAAATTGTTCTTCCAAAATTATCTCGCTTCCCTCCGGCAAAAATTGAAATGCTTTTATTCACGGTTTGCCAAACCTTTCAGGTGCATAAGCAGCTTTGAATCGTCAAGATTGACCTTGACTGACGTGTTAAGTAAGCTAATTTTTCCGTCTTTTTTTTCAAAGATTCCAAGCTCACAAAGAACATCTATACTAATAAGCACCTTACATGCAGAGCTTCCGTCATCACTCAGTCGGTAACATAGAATGTCGGTATCAAAATTCCAGCCGCCGCTGTCTCTGACAAAGCGAAAAACACCTGCGACAAATTTTCTGTCGGGCAAAGCCGCAACAGCTTCACTTTGAAGCAATCTGTCGCCGCGCATTATTTTTTCATAAAGCCGGACGGAATAAAGATATTTATCATCGTCCGTATCGCTCATTCTTATATCTTTTATGTATATACTTGCCCTGACCTGACCTTTATACTCGTTTCTTTCAAGTCTCACAGCAAGATCAAGATTGTCACCGGGAATATACGGAAAATCCTGCGCTGTTTGAGAAAACTTCAGCGCTGTGATATTGGTGTCGCCTCTGCTGAGCGCAAGACGCAGATGCTTTCCGCCGCCAATCGGCTGGACAGAAAGAAGCTTCATGTTATAAAGACCGAAAATCGGCTGTTCGTTTCCTGCGCCGAAAGGCTCAAGGCTTTCTATGACCGGCAATATATCGGCGCTGATAAATTCCGGACGAAGCTTGCAGTCAATTTCAACAGTCTGAAACGGCATATCAACCGTTTTTGCATAATCGTTAACTGCTTTTCTGAACTTTTCAATATTTTCGCTTTCAAGACCGAAGCCTGCCGCAAGAGTATGCCCGCCGAAATGAGTCAGAAGAGACGCACAGCTGTTAATTGCATCGTAAAGAGAAAAGCCTTCAATACTTCTTCCTGAACCTCTTGCCTGCTTTCCGTCGCTTGTGATAACGATACACGGTTTACCGTATATTTCAACAAGCCTTGCAGCAACGATTCCGATAACACCGCCGTGCCAGTTGAGACCGTCAAAAACAAGCACACGGTCATAAATCATCTTTGGATTTTCTTCAAGCTGTTTTTTTACCTCAGACATGATGACCTGCTCGACCTGCTGTCTTTGGGCATTAGCTTCTTCAATCTCTTTTGCAAGCATGGCAGCTTCATCGGGGCTGTCACTGATAAGAAGTCTGAACGCATCAACTGCCTTTTTCATTCTGCCGACAGCATTAATTCTCGGCACGATTGTGAAAGCCGTTGAACCGGCGGTGAGTTTCTTTTCCGCCGCTCCTGCTTCAGCTTTCAAAGCATCAATTCCGCAGGCGGCGCAGTTGTTAAGTTTTTTTAGTCCGGTTTTCACAATGGCACGGTTTTCGCCTGTCAGCGAAACAACATCGCCGATGGTTCCGATTGTGATAATATCAGAATAAGATTCAAGTATATCTTCAAATTCTCCGCCTGACAAAGCACAGATAAGCTTAAAGGCGATTCCGACGCCGGACCATGCTTTATAGCTGCAAGTGCAATCAGGACGGTACGCATCAACAACCGCATATGCTTTTGGAATTTTATCCGAAACCTTATGATGGTCTGTTATAACAAGTTCCATTCCGAGCTGATAAATATATTCGGCTTCTTCAAATGCCGAAATTCCGTTGTCGACCGTAACAATAAGATTTACACCGTTTTCATAAAGTTTTTTAACTGCATTTTTATTAAGACCGTAACCCTCCGTGTTTCTGTCGGGTATATAATAAGTGACGTTTGCACCGATCATTTCAAGGAACAAAAACAAAATTGCGGTTGAAGTTACACCGTCTGCATCATAATCACCGTAAACTGCAATGCGTTCACCGTTTTCAACAGCCTGTTCAATTCTTTCGACAGCCTTATCCATATCAACAATTTCAAAAGGATCGCAGAAATGACATTCATCGGAAAAGAAATCTTCAATTTCCTGCTGTGAAGTGATGCCTCGTGCAACGAGCAAAAGTGCCGCAAACGGATCAATATCAAATTTTGAAGAAAGCTTTGAGGCAAGCTCCTTGTCAATTTTGGAAACATTCCATTTTTTCCTGCCCATTTTACCAATCCTTCCGTTTTGCCCTGAAATTGAATATTAATTTAGTATATCATTTTATTGCAGATATTTCAACTTTTTACGCAGTTTAAGTTTATGCATTATCTAAATAATCACAGATTTCTTTGATAAACACTGCACCGAAGTTTTGAAGCTTATAGCTTCCGACACCGGGTACTTCGAGAAACTGTTCTTCTGTTCTCGGCTTATATTTTGATATAGCGATGAGCGTTGCGTCTGTAAAAATTACAAAAGCAGGCACTTTTCGTTTATCGGCAATTTTCTTTCGTAAAATGCGTAGCCTTTCAAACAATTCTTTGTCAAACTCTGTATCTTGCTGAATTTTATTCTTAGAAGTTTTCTGAGTTTCTTTTTGCATCGTTATATGCTTTTTACCGAATAAAACATCTTTTGATTTCGCGGTCAGCACCAATAAACCGTCTTTTTTGTCAATATATGACGCAGATAGCAGATATTCAATCAAAGAAGCTAATTTTTCATTTGAAAAACCGCTCATTATGCCATAGGTGGAAAGCTTATCATAGCCGTTTTTGCTGATTGTTTCACTGCTGTTGCCTAATAAAATATCCGAAACAACAGTTGCATTTTCACTTTGCTTCACTCTTGCGATACATGACATAATTTTCTGTGCGTCAACGGTTATATCTCGCTGAGCTTCAGCTTCGCGGCAAACCGAACAGTTGCCGCAATGATCCGGAGCTGTTTCACCAAAATATGATAATATGTATTGTCTGAGACAGGTTTGCGATTTTGTATAAGAAATCATTGCTTCAAGCTTTTGAAGACGGGTTTTGCGAAGAAATGATTTTTCTCTTATACTCAGTTCACCGTTATCTTCGGGGTTGTCAATAAAATATTTTTGTGTGTTAATATCCGAACCGTTATATAGCAAAATACAATCGGCCCGGTTGCCGTCTCTGCCGGCTCTCCCCGCTTCCTGATAATAGCTTTCAATATCGCCCGGCATATTATAATGAATTACAAATGAAACATTCGATTTGTCTATCCCCATTCCGAAAGCGTTTGTTGCAATAATGATATCTTTCTCGTCATTTATGAAAAGTTCCTGATTTCTTTTTCTTTCATGAGGCGGCATACCTGCGTGATATTTTGTGACACTGTAGCCCTCCTGAGAAAGCTGTTCAAAAAGGCTGTCTGTTCGTTTCCTTGAAGAGCAATACACAATTCCGCTTCTTCCCGAATATAAATCAAGAAGCCTGCGAAGCTCCTTTGGTTTACTTTTTGGTTTCTGACAGGAAAAATACAGATTTTTTCTGTCAAAGCTTAAAACCGTTATATCCGGATTTTTAAGCCCGATAAGTTTAATAATATCGTTTCTGACCTTTTCGGTTGCCGTTGCAGTCATTGCACAGACAACAGGCCTTGTTTCAAAAGACTCAATAAAATCTTTAACAAGCAAATAACTGGGTCTGAAATCCTGACCCCACTGAGAAACACAATGTGCTTCATCAACGCATACCATTGAAATTTCAAGAGAACCGATTGCA
>JBJEOJ010000085.1:0-2637 GCA_051880655.1 Acutalibacteraceae bacterium
AAAAATTAGATTACTACAAAAAATACGGTTTTGCAGGCTGGGTATATTTCTCCTTAAACGATTATCGCACGCATGTCGGCGAATCGGGAAAGGGAAAGCTGAAACAACGCATACATGGCTCTGTGGATTTGTACGGAAACAAAAAGCCGTCCTATGAATTTATCAAAACTGCAAATGCAAAAGATGCCAAGGAGTAAAACAATGGATACTGTGATCGATGGCTTTTTAGAAAGAAATCTGCCTGCATGGAAAGACATGATTCATGTCAGAATTCAAAGCGGTGAGAAAGATTATTATAGCATCACCGCTGACAGCGGTAAGCTGTATGTAAAAGCCAATAACTATATCTCTGCATTTCACGGCATATATGAATACCTGAAAAAATACTGCCATGTTCAGCTCTCATGGTGTGCAAATACCGAAATAAAAATTGACTGCCTCGTTATGTTTGAGGGCGAATTTTCAAAGACTATTGAGCAGAAATACAGGGTTTATATGAATTACTGCACCCTTGATTATTCGATGTGCTGGTGGGATTTTGACCGTTGGGAAAAAGAAATAGACTTTATGGCCATGAACGGCATCAATATGCCGCTTGCAGTAGTCGGTAGCGAGGCTGTTTGGTATGAAACCCTGCTACAGCTTGGCTTTAGTAAAGAAGAAGCTTTGCACTCTGTTTCGGGTCCTGCCTTTTGGGCTTGGCAGTTGATGACGAATATTGAGGGCTATCTGCCTCCTGAAAATGAAAAATATGTTTATGAACGCCTCGAACTTGGGAAAAAGATATTAAACAGATACATAGAATTCGGTATGTACCCCATTCAGCAGGGCTTTTCGGGACATGTTCCTGTTCTTCTCAAGAAAAAATATCGCAAAGCAAAAATTCTTATGCAAAGAGGCTGGTGCGGTTATCCTAAAACGGCTCAGCTTGACCCTCTTGACCCATTGTTTCAAAAATTCGGAACGGTTTATCTGCAGACTATGGACAGGCTTTTCGGCAATCATCATTTTATCGCCTGTGACCCTTTTCACGAAGGCACTCCGCCTAAAAAGACCGTTAAATACCTTAATGAAGTGGGCAGAGCAATCAATCATCTTTACGAATGCTTTGACAAAAATTCCGTTTGGGTTATGCAGGCTTGGACTATGCGTGAGGGTATTGTTCGTGCCATTCCTAAGGAACGCCTGTTGATTTTGGATTTAAACAGCGAAAAAACATTGCAAAACAAAAACTGCTGGGGCTATTCCGTTGTGTCGGGTATGCTACACGATTTCGGCGGTAAAAATTCAATGCAGGGAAAGCTTGAAAAGCACAGCAAAAATATTTATAAAACACTGAAAGAAAACGGTGCAAATGTTGTGGGCACGGGTATGTTTATGGAAGGTATCGAGCAAAATCCCGTTGTCTATGATTTGCAGTTTGAACTGCTGACATCATCAAACGAAATCAACCTTGATAAATGGCTCGACAATTACATTCTGCGCCGTTACGGAGAATATAATAAAACTTTAAAATGCGCGTGGAATATTTTGCTTGAAACCTGCTATAAAAGCGACGGCTATGAAGAAAATGAGGTCGGTTCCGCCCTTGCGGCAAGACCGCAGATGATACCGAAAAAAGCAGGTCCATGCTGTAAAAACATGCCTCACTATGATGCCGATAAATTCGAAAAAGCAGTTGAAATATTTTTATCGGTAAGTGACTATTATGAAAAGTCCGACGCATATCAGTATGACCTGTGTGATCTTGTAAGACAGGCAATGAGTAACCGCTTTTACAACAGACAGCTTGATTTTGCAAAAGCCTATAAGAAAAAGGATGTTTCATCAGTCAAAAGAATTGCAAAGGAACAGCTTGATCTTCTTGATGATATTGATAATCTGTTATCCCACAGAAAAGAGTTTTGCTTTTCCCGCTGGATCAACGACGCCCACGCCCTTGCCGACGATGAACAGGAAAAACGATATTTTGATATGAATGCACGAACATTATTAACACAGTGGGGCGACATTAACGGCAATACTTATGCTTTATATGATTATGCTTGGCGTGAATGGAGCGGACTTATAAAAGAGTATTACTGTGTCCGTTGGCGTAAATTTTATGAGAGGGCGATTTATTGCCTGGAAAATAAACGCAGATTTTTCATCTTTAACGGTAACGATTATGTCGGAAGACATAGATACCGCTCCTATAAATTCGGAAAAGAACTGAACAAATTTGAACTTGATTGGCTGAATGAATATAAAGAATATCCACAGCCGGAAACAAGTGATGTGATTGGTTCATCAAAGCGATTGGTAAGCAAATGGGAGATATAAAGGAGACTAGCTATGACTTTTAATACACCGTTTGTTCTAGATAACAGCAACAGAAAAGTTTCTGCCGATTTTCAAATCAATGAGGAAAACGGCTTATTTAGCATTTCTTTTTCAATGAATCATACGGAGAAGATGAAAGAGGCTGTCCTTTTCTGCGGTGAGCACGGTTTTTCACCTGATGCACCGTTTTACGGCGACGGGTATCAAAAGTTGTCGCAATATAAGGGAACTGTTGAAAGCTTCGACAGCTTCACGGGTTATACGGACAAAAGTCATTACAAAATGCCTCAAACAGAAGGCTTTGAAACTGTGTAT
>JBJEOJ010000086.1:0-2631 GCA_051880655.1 Acutalibacteraceae bacterium
AAAACCCGCTATTCAACCCCGGGCGTGGCTCTGATCTCACCTCCGCCGCATCATGATATATATTCAATTGAAGATTTGGCTCAGCTTATCTATGACCTGAAAAATGCCAACAGAGATGCACGCATTTCAGTTAAACTCGTTTCCGAAGCAGGAGTCGGCACAATTGCCGCAGGCGTTGCCAAAGCGGGTGCACAGGTTGTTCTGATTTCCGGCTATGACGGCGGAACGGGCGCAGCACCGAAAAGCTCCATTCACAACGCAGGTCTTCCGTGGGAACTCGGCGTTGCCGAAACGCATCAGACGCTTATCAGAAACGGTCTTCGTTCAAGAGTAATCATTGAAACCGACGGCAAGCTGATGACCGGCAGAGACGTTGCAATCGCTGCCATGCTCGGTGCGGAGGAATTCGGCTTTGCAACCGCACCGCTTATCTGCATGGGCTGCATGATGATGCGTGTTTGCAACCTTGACACCTGCCCGGTGGGAATTGCAACGCAGAACCCGGAGCTTAGAAAACGCTTCAAGGGTAAAAAGGAATATGTTGTCAATTTCATGAAATTCATTGCCATGCAGCTTCGTGAAATTATGGCAAAGCTTGGAATCAGAACGGTTGATGAGCTTGTCGGAAGAAGCGATCTGCTTCGTGTCAGAGAAAAAACAATCACCAAAAGAGCATCAAAGGTCGATATGTCCGCCATCATCAACAATCCTTTCAGCACGGACGGAAAAATGCATTTTAATGTCGATGATGTTTATGATTTTGAACTTGAAAAGTCGCTTGATGTCAAAGTGCTTCTGCCTGCGTTGCAGCCGCATTTTGCAAAGAAAGAAAAAGCAAGCGTAAGTGCCGAAATCACAAGCACAAACAGAACCGCAGGAACCATTCTCGGCTCTGAAATCACAAAACGCTTCGGCAATACTCTTGAAACCGATACCTATACCGTGTCTTTCAGTGGCGGCGCAGGTCAGTCTTTCGGTGCTTTCATTCCCAAAGGCTTAACCCTTAAGGTTGAGGGCGACAGCAATGACTATTTCGGAAAAGGTCTTTCCGGCGGTAAGCTTGTTGTTTATCCTCCGAAAGAATCCGTTTTCAAGCCCGAGGATAACATTATCATCGGCAACGTTGCCCTTTACGGCGCAACGGCGGGCGAAGCGTATATTGCAGGCATCGCAGGCGAACGCTTCTGTGTCAGAAACTCCGGTGCGGTTGCTGTTGTTGAAGGCGTCGGCGATCACGGCTGTGAATATATGACAGGCGGCATGGTTGTCATTCTCGGCAAAGTCGGCAAAAACTTCGCCGCAGGAATGAGCGGCGGAATCGCTTATGTTCTTGACGAAGAACATGACCTTTATCTGAACATCAACAAAGAAATGATCACCATGCAGGAGCTTTCTGAAAAATATGAATTTGAAGAACTGCATGATCTGATTGAAGCGCACTATAACGAAACCAATTCGCCCAAGGCAAAACGTATTCTTGATGACTTCGCTTCTTACAGCAAGGAATTTAAGAAAATCGTTCCCGTTGATTATGCAAGAATGCTTCAGTCCATCTCGCTCATGGAAGAAAAAGGCATGAGCCGCGAACAGGCGGAAATTGAAGCTTTCTATGCCAACATTAAGTAAAGGAGCTGAGCGAAAATGGGTAAAGATACAGGATTTCTTGACTATAAAAGAACAGGCAACCTGACGGTACCGCCTGAAAAAAGAATAAAGAATTTTAACGAATTTCACACAATGCTTTCCGTTCAAGAAAGGCGCGAACAGGGTGGCAGATGCATGAACTGCGGCGTTCCTTTCTGTCAGTCGGGCATGGTGCTTTCGGGCATGAGAACCGGCTGTCCGCTTCACAATCTCATTCCCGAATGGAACGATGAAATCTATAACGGCAACTGGGAGCACGCACTTTCAAGGCTTACCAAAACCAACAATTTTCCCGAATTTACCGGCAGAGTATGTCCGGCTCTTTGCGAATGTGCCTGCACCTGCGGCTATAACGGCGAAAGCGTAACCGTACACGACAACGAGCTTGCAATCATCGAATACGGCTTTGCGAACGGTCTTATCAGCGACGAACCGCCTGCTGTCAGAACAGACAAAAAGATTGCAGTCATCGGTTCGGGACCGTCCGGTCTTGCAGTTGCGGACAGACTTAATCAAAGAGGTCATAATGTGACGGTTTTTGAGCGTGATGACAGAATCGGCGGACTTCTTGTTTACGGTATTCCGAACATGAAGCTTGACAAAAAAATCGTTAAGCGCCGTGTTAATTTGATGAAAAAGCAGGGCGTTGAATTTGTGACGAATTTCAATGTTAACAGCAAGTCAAAGGCGGAAAAAATTCTTTGCGATTTTGATGCTGTTGTGCTTTGCTGCGGCGCAAGAAAGCCGAGAAGCATTTTCAAAAAAGAGCCTGATGTCAAAGGTGTTTATTATGCGGTTGACTTTTTGACAAGCACAACAAAAAGCCTGCTTGACAAAAAGCTTGAAAGCGGAACTTTCATCAGCGCAAAAGATAAAGATGTTGTAATAGTAGGCGGCGGCGACACAGGCAACGACTGCGTAGGCACTTGCATCAGGCACGGCTGCAAAAGCGTCACGCAGCGTGAAATGATGCCCGAACCGCCCGAA
>JBJEOJ010000087.1:0-12808 GCA_051880655.1 Acutalibacteraceae bacterium
ACGGCCAGATCGCCGCCGCAACCTTGCCCATTCTCTTTTCGGGATAGCGGTAAACACGGTCATTCATTTCTCCGGCGCAGCTGTCCGAAACATTATGCTCAACCAAAGGCTCAAGCGCATACATGGGAGTAATTGCATCGCCGCCGGCGAATTTTACATAGTTGCCGCAAATCAAAATGTTTTCATTGCCGTATTTTTTGAAGGTTTCTTCCCGAAGCTCTTTTGTTGCAAATTCTTTGTGTCTGTAAGTATAACCTACGGCGATACCCCATCGGCTGACTTTTTTGACAAAGCAGTTTTTCACCGTTACGCCGTCATACCTTGCGACACCGGTTTTGCTTTCGTTTTCCGGCTTCAGGCAGGTCATATATATGCCGCCGTTATTCATGTGTTTGTTATATACGTTGCCGTTGACATCGTGAACAAAAAGGTTGTCAACAGTGATGTTATGAAGCGTACCTCTGTTTTGCGCCACAACCGCAACGCCTGTTCTGTCAATTTTATTCGGTGCTGAGTACTCTTCGGGGGATTTTTCACTGTCTTTATTCGTGATTTCAATATCTTTCAGAATAATATTCTCACAGTCATAAAGCAACACGGCTGAAGAAACATCGCCTTTATATATATGACCGACATTGTCAAGCACGGTGCCGTAGTCCTGATACCAGACACCTGTGCCGTTTGCTGCGATAAGCGGCAGTGAGTCTGCCTTACCGTAGGAAGCAATTTCAATCACTTCGCCGTTAACATTTCCGCAGTTTTTTAAGTGTATGTACTGGCCGCAAAATTCCGAGCCTTTTTCAAGCAGAATTTTATCACCGGGATTTATTTGTGTATGATTAATCTTATCAAGAGTCAGAAACGCAGTGCTTTCGCTCAATCCGTCATTTTTGTCGCTTCCGTTAAGAGAGCTTACATAATATGTTTTTGATTTCATTTTCATATTGCTCCTCTCTTAATTTTTTTTCAATAATCATATCAACTTCCTTAAAACGGAATTTGTCGCCGGCATATCTTGTGAAAAGATCTTTATTGTTTTTAAAAAAGTCTTTTCTTTCTTTTTTTGATATGGGTGTATAACTATAAACCTTTTTGATTTCCTCTTTTTCACTTACAAAATCAAGCTTGAAGCGTGTAAGCTCATAATCGAGATAAGCAGGCAAAGAAAACTCCTTTAAGCCATAAACAGTTTCGCCGTTTTCAAGCATTTTATTTCGTTTTTCATTTTCTGCTTTGCATCTTAACGCAACGGCGTCCAAGCTGCTGTCATCGATAAGCCCAATCCTTTTTGAAAATTCAAGGCAAGCAAGGGCATAATTTTTCTCATTTTCGTCCGAAAAATAAAATGTATTCATAACCGCCTCCTGAATGAATATATTTTGTTCAACAATATAATACAATTTTTACGGTGTTATTGCAAGCGCAATTGCCGGATTTTTATGTATATTTGAACTAAACTTATTTTTCGTAAATTAATCATATGTCTTAAAACCATGCTAAAGAAAAACAAAAAATCCCCGAAAGCCCGTAATATATGGGTTTTCAAGGATTTTTTGAATGGTGGAGACGGAGAGGATCGAACTCTTGACCTTACGGATGCGAACCGTACGCTCTCCCAGCTGAGCTACGCCCCCATTTATCGGTGCTGTATTATTATAGCACTGATAAACTCTTTTTTCAAGACTTTTAAAATTAAATAATTACTCTGTTGTTTTCCGGTCGTTCTTTTCTTAAAATCGCGCCGCTTTCAAGTTCTTCTTGACATTCAAAGCTGAATTTCATCATAGCATGATTGGTTGAATCAATAAGCTCTCCATCAGCGTTTTTTAGGTTTTTTACAATAATTTTAGTGGGCTTTTTGCCTGCTGTCATAATTTCAAGTTCGTCGCCGTTGAAAAAGCGGTTTCGCTGAACACAGTATGCAACCGAATTTTCCCATTTTTCAACTAAAGCTACAACATCCCATTCACGATTATAGCCGCCTTTATAACTGATGTTCGCATTTTGACCGGGGTTGTCGAAATAAAATCCTGTGCAATAGTCTCGATAGCTGACTTTTCTGACTTCTTCAACAATCCATTTTTCAACCTTATAATCAGGCGAAGGATTTTTTAAATATCCGTCAATTGCCGCTCTGTAAGCATTTGTGATTACAGAAACATAGTATTCAGACTTTGCTCTGCCTTCAATTTTAAAGCTTGAAATTCCCGCTTTAACCATTTCGGGTATATGCTCAATCATGCACATATCTTTGGAATTAAAAAGATATGTACCGCCGTCACCCTGAACAATCGGGAATTCAACACCGGGTCTGGTATCTTCGGTTATGTGATATTTCCAACGGCAAGGCTGTGCACAGTCTCCTCTGTTTGCATCACGACCGACAAGATAATTTGAAATTAAGCATCGGCCTGAAAAAGACATACACATTGCGCCATGAACAAAACATTCAATATCCATATCTTCGGGTATCTTTTCCCTAATTTCGCTTATTTCCGCCATGGATAACTCGCGGGCAGTTACAATTCGTTTTGCTCCCATTTTATAAAAAGTGTCAGCAGTAAGATAATTAACAATTCCGGATTGAGTTGAAACATGAATTTCAGTGTCCGGCGCATATTTTTTTGCTAATTCAAAAACTCCGATGTCAGAAATTATCAGCGCATCCACTCCTGATTTTTCTGCACGAATCAAAAAATCAGGTAAAAGCTCGACTTCTGAGTTTCTCGGAAGCACATTGCAGGTAAGATAAACTTTAACACCGTTTTCATGGCAATAACAAACAGCTTCTTCAAGCATTTCATCTGTGAAATTTGATGCGGCTGTTCTCATACCAAACATTGTACCGCCCAGATAAACAGCATCTGCACCGAACTTTACCGCTGCTTTCAGCCTTTGCATATCTCCTGCCGGAGCAAGAAGCTCCGGCACTTTCATTTTTTTTAAATCAGTCATTCATTTTCTCAATTAGATTCATAAAGTATTTTTTCCGTGTTTGCTTTGTGTTCTTCTGCAGTTGAAGCAAGATAAATGTTACCGTTATTATCATGACAGAAGAAGTGATAAGTTGTATCATCAGGATTGAGAGCAGCTTCAATTGCTTCAATACCCGGATTGCATATTGCTCCCGGAGGAAGCCCTTCTTCGCTATAAGTGTTATAAGAACTTAAATAAAGCGAATAGTAGAAATCAGTGAATACACCATATTCATTTGTTGAAGAAATATAGTCTCTTGTTGAATTCATTTCAAGAAGAGGATAAGTTGCAGAATCTGCAAGACGGTTGCGGATGACAGATGAAATTGCTTTCATCTGAGACTGATCTTTTGCTTCTCGTTGAATAATTGAAGCAATTATCATTACCTCATCCTGCGAATAGCCTAAATCTTTAGCCTTTTGCTTTAATTCACTTGTCCATTTAGATTCATAGTTACTAAACAATTTTTTAAGAACAGAACTTGCACTTTCTCCAATATAAAAATCATAAGTGTCTGGGAACAAATATCCTTCCGCTTTGAGATATCTTCCTGAATTAGATTTGATTTTTTCGTAAAAATCAAATTGCTTTCCGATAATATCAAGGTTAGCATAAAGCTTTTCAGCAGTGCAAACATTATATTTTTCAATCTTTTCAAAGATCTGTGCAACTGTCCAGCCTTCGGGGAATGTTAAACGCACGGTTTCCTTAGATGAAGTTTTTGCAACCTTTATTGATTCAAGCATAGCTTCAAGTCCGTCATTTGTTTCAAAATAATATACGCCGGCTTCATATTCAACGGGAACATATTTCTTTTTTGAAGTGCTGTAATACTCATCATAATGTCTGAACTTGCAAAACATTTTTGATAAAAACTTTTGATTGATAAGTCCGCTGTCACAAAGTGCATTATAAACATCGTCAAAATCAGCGTTTTCGGGAATCGAAACAGAAACAGTTGTTCCGCCGTCCTTATTAATCGCCAAGATGTCATTAATTGTGTTAAGAGCAAGAGTTGAAAGAGTTGTTGTGATTATTGTTATAAAGATTAAGCTTACGCAGATAATAAGCGCACCTTTTGTTCTCTTGTATCTTTTTACCTCACGTTCTTTTGCTGCCTGTTCGGGAGTTAAGACCTTTTTCGATTTTTTTTCAGCTTTTTTCTGAGCTTTTTTTGTTTCTTTCAATTTTTGATTTTTTGCTTTTTCTGCTTTTTTAATCTGTTCTTTTGTCGGCTTTTTTCTTTGCACAGAAGCATTCTGATTCTTTTGATCAGATTGTGAAGCCGCACCCGCTCTGCGCACAGAAGAGCTCTGTTGAGAATTTTGCGCCGGTCTTCTTGTTTGGGAAGCAGATTTTTGAGCAGGCCTGTTTGTTTGTTGTGAGGGTCTGTATGCCGGACGCTCGTTTTGCTCAGGTATTGAAACTTTGAATTTATCACCTGATTGCTGTCTGTTTTGGGAAGAACTACGCTGATTATTTGAAAAATCATCATAGTTTATGTTAACCTTAAAATCGCCCGCTTTGGCGTTACGTCCGGTGTTTTTAGAGCCAACAGACTTGGGCGGACGATTAAATTGATCTGTTTCGTTATGAAAGCGTTCGTCCATAAATGCTTCTCCTTAATTTTAAGAGTTTTGATTACAGTTATATATATTATTCTCGGTAATTACAACCGATACTCTTTTGTCAAAATTATCATGCGGTAAATTTTCACAAAGGCATTCTTCATAGCATAGACCGACCGTTAAACAATCGGATTTTGAAAGAAATCTGTCATAATAACCTTTTCCGAAACCGAGACGATAACCCGATTGGTCGAACGATAATCCCGGCACAATACACAAAGAGTTTGAAGTATTTGAAACTTTTATACAGTGAGAAATATCAGGTTCGGGAATATTATAAGCACCGCAAATCAAATCACTCATAGAATTAATAAAATAAAATTCCATTGTGTTTTTTTCAGTGTCACATTGCGGCACGGCAACTTTTATTCCCTGATTGAAAAGAAATTCAATCAAATTATGAGTATCAACCTCAATTTCGGTTGATACATATATAAGTACTGAATCACAGTTAATATATATCTTACTTTCTTTAAGTCTGTTTAAAATTTCAAGATCTTTTTTATTCCTGTCAATTAAATTGTTCCGGATATTTTTGTATTTTTTTCTTAAAGAGTTTTTTATGTTTATTATTTGCATTGAATTGTCTTTCTTATGGAATTCGAAAGTTCTTGAGAACAAAGTGCCTTCACAATTTCAAGTCCGAAATCAATGGCGACGCCTGCTCCCTTTGCAGTTATAAATTTACCGTCGGTAACAACGTGTTTATTACTGATTTTTGCGCCCAAAAGATCGTTTTCAAAGCCGGGAAAAGCAATTGCTTCTTTTCCGTTTAAAAGACCTTTATGTCCCAGAACAGAAGGAGCTGCACAGATAGCACAGATGTATTTTTTGTTTTCGGCACAAAAATCAATTGCAGCCTGAACACATTTGTTTGCTTCAAGATTTTTTGTTCCGGGCATTCCGCCGGGTAATATGACAGCTTCAAGTTCATCGCTTAAAACAACAGAATCAATTGTTGTGTCTGTTTTAACGGTTATTCCGTGCGAGCCGGTGATATATTCACCGCCTACACCGACAGTTAAAACCTCTTTTTTGGCTCTCTTTAAAATATCAACAGGAGCAAGAGCTTCAACCTCTTCAAATCCGTTTGCAAGAAAACAATATATCATTATAAAACACTTCCGTTTCAGTCAAGGGCAAGATTCATATAGATGTCATCTTTTTTCCATTGCCTTTTTAATTTTGGATTTATGGGATAAATCATTCCGAAGGGAACTTTTTCTGCACCGAAAAAACTTTCAAAAGCGAATTCGTCTTTTGAACAAAGTCCGGCAGCCGAACCTAAAGCTTCGACTAAATCGCTTTCTTTGCATATTAGTTCTTTTAAAGCAGCACTATCACTGTCAAGAATAAATAAAGCTTTTTCGGTTACATACGGTATTATATCATAATATGAAAAACAGTCAAGCACATAATCAAGCTCTTCATCTTTCCAAATGAACATATTTAATTTTCCGTGATCTCTATTACTTAAGTATACTTCTGAACTGGCAATTTTTGCTTCTTTGTTTTTATTTTCGGCTTTAGATTTTCCAAAACATTTATACATAGCGGTTTCAAAGCCAAACTCTGAATAATAATCATAAAGATGTTCGTTTGCAGGAACAAGTGAAATATAGCTTTTTCCTGCTGCCGCAGTGTATTGTTCGGCTTCATGCAAAAGCTTTCCCATAATACCCTGCCTTCGATAATCGGGATCGGTTGCCGCAGCGTAAAGATAAAAACCGTCAAATATTTCTCCGTCAAAACGTATCTGACTTTGCATAAGATAGAGAACACTTACAATTTTATCACCGTCAAAAGCGGCAAAAGTCTTGCTTTTATAGTATGGCTTTTTAAAGAATAAATCTATATAACCTTTTTCATCACCAAAAACTTTTTGCCAAAGTGCACTTAAATTTTCAATATACTTTTCTTCTGAAGCTATAAGCATTGGCAGTCACCTTTAATAAAACAAAATTAAGATTACTTATCCAGTTCAACCTCATATTTCTCAAGCAAAAAAGCCGGATGATATGAAAGCTTTGCTTTTCTGAGATTTTCAAGACCGACATCATCTTCACGGTTTATATATTTATACCCGCTGAGCTCATTTTCAACAAACTGCTGATTAATAATCGGATATGCGCCTCGTATATCGGCATATGCCTTTTCAAAATGAACGCAGAAGCTTTCATCGTTTAGCGGTTCACCCATTGTATATGCAACAACAACTCCGTCAACACGTATCAGACCGCCCACATAACCGAGCGCATCATAGTTTTCAAAAACGCATTTAATTACCTCAAGTTCTTTTACAAGATCATCATGCGGCGAGGTTTCGTTATTATTAAGCCAGCTTTCACTCATCGCAAGGCAATCGGCAATATTCTGCTTGTTTATTGTTTCATATGACCAATTGTTATTTTTCTTAAAAAACGAAATGTGATTTCTTTTAGGCTGATACTTTTTTCCTTTAAGATTTATAAGATCAGTTGAATTATAAACATAATCGAAAGTGTCCCGAACTTCCCTGATTTCATAATTTTCTCCGATTGTATTTTTTATTAATTCAATATCACTCTGAGAAAAACCGAAAATTCTTGAGTTCCCTTTGCTTTTTTTTGCATCATTAACAATTTCAATCAGTGCGTTTTTTATATCGCCCTGTCCTACCGGATAGCAATATGATGTCAAGTTATCATATTCCGCTTTGTATATAAGGCAATTTTCGAAATCCGCAACAGAAATATCAGATTTTTTTGAATAGCTGAAAATATTTCCGAAACAATATTCACAGCCGAGATCTTTTCTGGCGCTGAGTCTTTCTTTAATCCACTGAGCGTCTGAAATTGAAACTTTGTGAAAATCAATCATTAAATAACGTCCTTTCAACAGCGTCATAAACATCGTCTGCAATTTTTTCAATGTCTCTGGGTACGCCGTTTTCACTGCATTTTATAACTGTCCAACCAAGCTTTGATGCCGCATAAGACGCCGCTTCGTGGCAGCTGTTGAGATATTCAACATCTCTTTCGTGAACATCTTTTTTCTTTTCATCGTCATGATAGCGTTTGAGCAACAGCTTTTGCGAAACATCAACCGGCATATCAAGAAAAATGACACAGTCGGGTTTGGGAATTTCAAGCTTATTATACTCAAAGTCAAAAAGCCAATCGAGATAATAGTCCCACTGCGACTTATCAAGCTTTGTCATTTGATGTGATGCATTTGAAGTTGTATATCTGTTTGCAACAATAATCTTGTTACTGTTATATTCTTTGTTCCAGAATTTTTTGAAGCTTGCATATCTGTCAACAGCATAAAAAGTTGAGGCGGCAAAAGCATTAACATCGGAGGGCTTGCTGCCCATTTCGCCGGCAAGATACATTTTGACAAGTGCACTTGAATTATCATCATAATTCGGTAAGCTTATACCGTATGCAGCTTGACCGTTTTCATTAAGACGCTTCAAAAGAATTTCAGTCTGAGTGCCTTTTCCGCTTGCGTCAAGACCCTCTATAACAACCATTTTTCCCATAAATTAACCCTTTATTAATATGTGAGAATTACGGCAAAAACCGTAAGATCTTCATTTTTGTCGTTGTTTGCAATCGAATGGCTTTGACCGCCGAGACAAATGCAGCTGTCGCCTTTATATAAAGTTTTCATTGTTCCGTTATCATTATAGTCGGCAGTTCCGCTTATTACATAAAATATCTCTTCTTCATTTTCATGAATATGAGTACCGATTGAGCATCCGGGTTTAAGAAGAATTGTTCCGACAAGTCTGGCACTGCCTTTATATTCGCCTTTGTCAAGTATATCGGTAACAACAGCTTGTCCGTCTCCTCCTCTCATTGCAACTTTAACTGTTTTGGTCATGTCTTCGCTTCTTTTAATCATTTTAAAATTCCGTACAGCAGGTGTTTGAATATCCGCCGTATACCTTTCCTTGAATTTTTATGAATAATTTACTTCAAAATTACATCGTATTATTATACCATAATTTGCAAATTTATCAAGGCGGAATACTTAAAATTTTAAATTTTTTGTTAACAATTTCATTAATTTTGTTTTATATTTATAAACCGATTTAAACAGTTGACAACTTTCAAGCAAAATGAGATAATAAATTGATATATAAAACAAAGGAGCGGCTTTTTATGAATAAACCGGGTGTGTATATTATCGGCTTGAGCGACACTGACGAAAAAGTCTGTGCCGCCGCCGGACGAATTTCAACTCAAAGCGGTACGGCGCTTGAAATTATGGAAAAATCCCAGGACAAAGAGAAAAATGCAAAACTGATTTCAAAAGTTACGGCTTCCGGCCATACTTCAACGGTTGAGCATACGTTTTTTAACCTTGCTTTTGAAAATGTTTCTGTGGTTGTCGAACAGTTCATGATTGAATTCAGGCTTGCATCTTTTACTGTTAAATCAAGGCGTTATGTTGATTTTTCAAGCAGCGGATATTATGTACCTGACTTTGAAAATGAAGATTGTAAGAAAAAATATATAAAGCATATGGACAGTCTTTTTGCACTTTACGGTGAACTGACCAAAGGCGGCGTTGCAAAAGAAGACGCACGTTTTGTTTTACCGTATTGTTTTTACAGTAACTTTTTCTGTTCTCTCGGCGGACGTGAGCTTATCAATGTTCTTCGTGCCATGCTTTTCGGAAGAGGAAGCAAAATCCATGAAGTACATAAACTGGGAACAGAGCTTCTTGCACAATGCAAAGAAAAAGCTCCCGGTATTTTCGGAAATTTTGAAAAACAATACAGTGCCTATAATGATGAAACTAACCTCGATTTTATTGATGACAAAAAAGAGGAAAATATGCAGAGCGTTGAAATTCTTTCCTATACGCCTGATGCCGCTGACGTTGTTGCAAAATGCGCGCTTATAAACGAAAAGGGGTTAAGTATCAAAGAAGCTGAAGAAATTATTTCTGACAGCAAAACGAAAGAAAAAATTATTGATGCCGTTCTTGCTTCATCGAGACCTCGTCCGCTTGAAAGCATTAACTACACAGTAAGATTCAACGATGTTTCGCTTTCAACTCTTACTCATTTTTCACGACACCGTATGCAAAGCCTGCTTGTGCCGTCACTTAACAGTTGCGACAGGACAAAATATATTATTCCGAAGAGTATTTATGATAACAAAGACCTTCTTGAAAAATATTGCAGTGCTTTTTCAAGAACACAGGAACTTCTGACATATCTTCAAAACAGCGGCTGCAGTGAAAGTGAAACTGTCTATTGCCTTTTGAGCGGAAACACGCTTGACATTGTTTCAACAATGAACGGTCGTGAACTTGAACTGTTTATGAAGCTTCGCACCTGCACAAGAGCTCAATGGGAAATCCGTGAACTTTCGGTTGAACTTTTAAAGCAGCTTCGTGTTCTTTGTCCTGAAATTTTCAAAAAATTCGGACCGAGCTGTTTCAGAAACGGTTTTTGCCCTGAGGGCAAGCTGACCTGCGGCAAAATGAATGAAATCAAAAAATTGTTTTTGAATCTCTAAAAAAAGTGGGGCGCTCTACCCCACTTTTTAGATTAATATAGGCTCAATTTGCTTTTCTTTTAGTGCATATTCTGCCGCTTCCTGCGTTCTTTCAAAATCACATACAACCGAAAACGGCTTCTTTTGCGGATCGTCCTGTTTCATCGGAATGAAAAAATAATGCTTATAATTTAAAAGCTGTCCGATGTTTTTTGCCGAAGAACTCAGTGCATCGTTTGTTGAAACACCGATTAATATCGGGCGTTTGTTTCTCAAATGCGATTTTGCCGCGAGCGTAACCGGAGTATCAAAAATTCCTGCCGCAAGTTTTGCAAGCGTGTTGCCGCTGCACGGTGAAATAATCAAAAGATCAATAAGCTTTTTCGGGCCGATCGGTTCGGCTTCGTCAATTGTTGAAATGATTTTTCTGCCGCACAGCGTTTCAATTCTTTCGCAAAATGATTTTGCCGTTCCGAAGCGAGTATCTGTTTTTGATGCGTTATATGACATGATAGGAAGTATATCTATTCCGCTTTCAACCAATTTTTCAATTTGTCTGATGGATTTTTCAAATGTGCAAAAAGAGCCTGTCAAGGCATATCCGTATGTGTACATATTTTCACCCCCGTAAAACAGGCATGATGTGACAATGACGTTTATTGACTGTTTGCTGTTGCGTTCTTGATGTAATCATTAATTGTATTATAAATTGCCTGTGCACAGGAATCAGGATAAAATCTTCCCGGAAGCGACGAAGCCAAAATATATCTTTTTTTCTCAGATTCAAAATCAGATTCAAGCGCACCGAAAGGTTTTGAGGCAAGCTCAATATAGACTGCTCTTTCACGCATTGTCATTATATTCTTGATTGTGAAAATCTGTGCGGGAACTGTATTTATAATAAAATCAAAAATATAGATTATTCTTGAAATTTCTGAAATTTCAACCGCTTTATATCCCATGCAGATTGCTTCACTTCTTTGCGCCGGATTTCTTGCCGCAATATAAACGTCGGTTCCGATCCCCGAAAGAACATTTGCACAAGCTTTTCCGACCCTTCCGAAGCCTGTTATCAGAATCTTTTTTGAAATGATGAAATCTTCGGTGTTTTCAAGGACAATTTTTGCTGCTCCCTGCGCTGTAAGATACGCATTGAATATTCTGAAAGCTTCATCATCATAATAATCAAAATATTCTATATCGCTTTCATAAAATTTATTTTTCAGCTTTTCATCTATAAGGCCGCCAACGACAACATTATTTTTGCAAAGCTTGTTTATAACATTTACAACAGAAATTTTTCCGCAATTTGAATAAATATCTTTGCCGTTTTTTGTAACAGGCAGTGGCAGAATAATTAAATCAGCATCTTCAAATTTTTCTTGTTCAAGCTCGGAATCGTTTGATATATATGTGCATCTGCATTTGTTTTCAAACAAGCCGCATAGCCGTTTTTGTCTTTCATCTCCACAGATTACTATTACTTTTTTTAAATTAATCATGGCTGCCCCTCCCGAAAATCATGTCAATATATAGTATGAATTAAAAAAATAAATGTGAATTTATTCAAAAGCATTTACTATCGCAAAAAAATGCAATATAATTAATAGGCACTTAAATTAATGCGGTAAAACCGTAAAATATATCAAGAAAGGAATCGGCACGGATTTTTTAGTTTTAATACAGTCTGTGCCGCACAAACCAATATGTTAGAAATCGACAAACAGCTAAAAGAAGTAAAAAGAATACATTTCATCGGAATCGGCGGCTCCGGTATGTGTCCGCTCGCAGAAATTTTGCTTGGCAAAGGATACGAAATCACAGGTTCTGACAACAATCCGGGAGATAATATTGATAAGCTTCGTTCTCTCGGCGTAAAAATCACAATGGGTCAAAAAGCTGAAAATATAAAGGGAGCACAGATGATTATTTATACTGCCGCTCTGTTAAAAGACAACCCGGAACTTGTTGCGGCAAAAGAAAGCGGCATTCCGACTTATGAGCGTTCAAAGCTTTTCGGTGCGATTTCAAGAATGTATGCAAATTGCATCGGTGTCTGTGGCACCCACGGAAAAACAACCGTCACTTCCATGCTCACTCAGGTGCTCATTATGGCACAAAAAGATCCGACAGCTGTTATCGGTGGCAGACTTCCGCTGATTGACAGCCACGGCAGACTCGGACAAAGCGAGACCATGGTTTGTGAAGCGTGCGAATTTGTTGATACTTTTCTTGACCTTTCTCCTGATGTTGCGGTTATCTTAAATATTGACGAAGATCATCTTGATTATTTTAAAACACTTGATAATATCATCAAATCATTTAATAAGTTTTCCGTTCTGACAACCAACACTCTGATTTATAACGGTGACGATGCCAATACAATTAAGGCTGTTGAAAGCGTTGACAAGAAAAAAATCACTTTCGGCTTCGGCGAAGAAAATGATTACTACCCTGCCGAAATTACATATAACAAAGGTGCTTTCGGTGAATTTGATGTTATGCATGGCGGTGAGAAAGTTTGTCATTTGAAGCTTAACATTCCAGGCAAGCATAACATTCTGAATGCACTTGCTGTTTTTGCAGCAGCCGTTAATGCAGGCTGTTCCTATGACGAGTGTAAAAAAGGAATTGAAGCTTTTTCAGGTGCAGGCAGACGCTTTGAAATTCTTGGTGAATATCAGGGAATTACAATTGCCGATGATTATG
>JBJEOJ010000088.1:0-12515 GCA_051880655.1 Acutalibacteraceae bacterium
CGTACCCCGGCATCTACCCGGTTTCGTAATCATGCGTGGCGGTGGTTACGAACACCTTTTTTCCGCTTGCTTTGAGCCTTCTGAGCGCATCACGCATTTCTTCGTGTGACGGGATTTCAGCGTTATTGGTCAAGTCCCCGCTGATAAGAACAATATCCGAAAAGTCATCCCGGCTCAGTTCATCAAACGTATGCCCGATAATTTCCTCGCTGTACTTAAATAACAGCTGATCGTTGGCAGGCGGAAAATCGTTATAATTGCCGGCAAGCCAGTTCTTTTTTGAATAATAATGGGTGTCGGTCATGATTACAAATTTTAACGGATTCATCTTGCTGCTCATCCCCCATTGTCATATACAAATATAGTATATTGATTTTTGGGTGAAATTAAAAGACATCAAAACGACATAAATATCAATTTTATGTCGTTTTAACTATATTTTGCTTGATAAAAAAGGAACAATCTGATACAATGAATCGGGGTGTTTGATATGGCAGTTACATTTAATTATAACGAAAGCAAAGTACAGATCTTCAAAATTTATTCAGGCACGATTGACGAAACCGTCATGATGCACGCCCATACCAAAAACGGCTATGAACTGCACCTGATCGACGGCGGCAAGGGGATTCTTGATACAGAATACGGCAGGTATCATTTATCCAAAAACTCTCTTTATGTTACGGGACCGAATGTGTTGCATAAGCAGACACCCGATTTTCAAAATCCCATGCACGAATTATGCGTATATTTTAAAATCTCCAAACCGAAAAAGGCCGACAAGGCTTTAGAATTATTCACGGAAAAGACGTTCTGGATCGGGAAAAGCAATGCGGAAATCAACCGTATTTTTAAAATGATGCTCAAAGAAAATATCAATGATGAGCTCTTGAAAGAAAGTATTTTATCTTCCCTTGCAATCCGTCTGATTGTTGAACTGACACGACTTTATTACCCGAAAGAAAAAGCACCCGTTGATTTACAGACAGGCAGCGACCTGAATGAAAACCGCTCGTGGATTCTTGACCAGCTTCTTTTAGAAGACTGCAGTAAAGTTACTCTTGGCGACTTTGCCGAAAACATGGGTGTTTCTTCCCGTCAGGCGGAACGCATCATCAAGGAATACTACGGCTCCTCATTCAAAAAATTAAGGTACGAATCGAAAATGGCAATGGCCGCAACGCTTCTGGAAAACGAAAACATATCGGTCGGGGAATGTGCTATCCGATGCGGCTATACATCGGCGTCCGCCTTTATCAATACTTTCAAAAAGAAATACGGCATCACACCGAAAGCGTATAAGCAATCGTTCAGAACGACCCGTTAAAAATACAGAAAAAAGTGATCGGCAGCCCATGAAACTTACATGGACTGCCGATCTGTTTTTAGAGGTTGCCTTGTATTTATCTGCTGATAAAAAATTTCCATTTTCTGTTCGCAAAAAGGGAGAAAACAGACGTGAGCACCGCCGCAACAATCAGTCAGCTTTTATATCCTTGAGAACATATCGGGTCATTTTATCAGTTCCTCAATCGGCTTTGACAAAGCAAGAAATGTCGTCGTATCCTGAACCGAATGACCGCCGTGTCGGGTTGAGTGTCCGCCGTGGTCGGAGGCAAGAACAATCAGCCAATCCTCTTCGGCATAGGTTTCCCTCTTTTTCACGCTTTCAAGAAGCTGATAGGATATCCGGTCAAGATTGCAGACACCGGCAACATAGCGGTAATTTCCGTCACCGAAATCCGTGCCGTGACCGTTATCGTCGGGGTTTTCAAAAATTCCGAATATGAGATCATCGCCCAAAGCAATCCTTTCCTTGAGACTGTCAAAGACTTCCGGGTCGTTGTGAAGCTGACAGAAATATTCATTGAGATTGTTTTGTCCGGCGCAGTCGATTTCGTTTTTATAGGTGTAATCAAAATGGGTCGGCCAGATTGCACTGAAAGAAGCCGTAAAGCCTTTTAAAGCGAGTGTTTTCAGCACCGTTGGATACTCTTCGTCAAGCGACCATTCCATTCCTGTTTTCCACGGCTTTTTCATCCACTTTCCGCAAAGTGCACTGGCCCAGCCTTGCGCCGTACTTGTTTCCTGAAGATTGCTTTTATCGCCGCCGACATAGGTAATGTAAAGTCCGCCGCTTTTTTTGACTTCGGCGATTGCGCTGAATAAGCCTGTAATGTTACTGCCGCTGACTTTTTTGTCGTCGCTTTGAATCAGATATTTCATGGCGTCCGCCCGACAGCCGTCCCAACCGATAAAAAGACATTTCGGTTTTTTATCGGAGGCTTCGAAGTGACGGAGAATCACCTGACGGACAACCGTCTGCGGTATTTTTGTTTCGAATGTATTGTCAAAGATTCCTTTTGCGTTCACCGAACGGATATATTCTTTTCGTTCCAACATAAAAACACCTCATCGGATGGGGTTGTCGCATTTAGCGCAGAACAAAAAGCAAAATGCTAAAATAAAAATAAAGAATGAAGCATTTTGCTTTTTTAGCGTTTTTTCACCCACTCGCGGTATCTTTATACAGCTTCGGGGTGAAGAAAACACTTTCTGCATCTAAATGCGACAACCACTTTTGATCATTTTGCTTGTTCACATTTTTCTTCCAAAACACTGCGAACAAATTCTTGTGCCTTTTTGACGGCGGTTTTCCCGGTCGCGGTATCGCACGCAAGAGACCGGCATGAACACCGTTTATTTTTGTGCACACAAAAAATACATTTTTCACGCCTGCTTTATCATGGTCATTATGTAAGGCGACCGATTCCGGCAACAATAAATCATATTTTGAGCCGACAATAAATGACGGCGGAAAAGACTTTTAACATTGTTCTTCGTGAAACGCAATCAGCCTGCAAATCGCAGTTGTGACAAAGCCGGTATTGCCTTTTTGTTAAACAGATTACGATTAGTTGAAAGGTGCACTCTGAGACGTTACTGCAAAGGCGTTCCTGTAGCAATGGTTCCGTCATCAATTTCGTGATCCGATAAAATCTGCTCCTGCGTCAGCATGAAATACCTGTGCCATCCATCGTCAAGCGTTGCATTCATGTCCGAATCTGCCCAAGTAATATCAATATGATAAGTGCCGCTTTCGAGCTTCACAAGATTCCAAGCATGAGAATCTCCCTTCGAAACTCCGCTGACGGTTTTGCACCAAAGATCTGCCTTTTTACAAAGATATTCAAACGCTCTGGAATAACCCTGACAAATGGCAACAGGTCCTTCGATTGCGCCGTATGCCGTTGAAGTTTTCTTCCCGCCGGTAAAGTCGTTGTCGTAATCGGTTCTTATTGAGATTACCGCTGCAAGATAGCGGTACTTGTCATAGGTACTGAAGTTTTTCGGGATTGACTCGACGATCAAATTACATTCCATGTCAAAAATCTCCAGTTCTTCTTTTACGGCGCTTGTGTCCTCGACACTTTTGTTATCCGGATCCGAGGGAAGAAAGTATAACGACCTCAGAGCCGTTGTTGTGTCGTCGTCCAAGACTTCCTCAATGTCGAAGTAAAGCTCGCATTCCGGATGATCGACACAAAGTGCAGCTGAAGCCATAAGAACGTTATCCAGAACATCGTATCCGTATTCTTCTGCCGTGTATTCAAAAGGAATCAGCGACTGGATTTTGGGGAGCATTTCATCATAAAGCTGTTTCTGCGTGCTGTTGAGTTTGGAATACTCCGTGTTATCCGTTTCATAAGGATAGCAAACGGCAGATCCGTTGTTCAAGTCCTGCTTAACATACTCAAGAGCAAAATCAATGTCGCTTTGAATACGCTTTTTCGCAAGGGTTCTTATCTCTTCTGTCTGCTGTTCCTGCTGTGATGCAGTCGTGGACTGTGCACTATTTGTTTCGGCGGTAGTTGTTCCGGATGTTTCCGAAGAATCATTCATTTCTTTTTGACAGCTGACCAAAGATGATATCAAAAGCAAGATCGATAAAAGCAAAGCGGTGGTTTTCCCGATGAATGAAAATGTTTTTTTTGAATACAAGAGCATTTCACTCCCTTTCTTGTCAAATCCCGGCTATGAGCAAAGCACTGATTGACTCACAGATGCACACAGTATACAGTATGTTAGTTTGATCAGACGTTCAATATATTGCAGTGTGGTTTTGCAAAACTCGCGGTTTGCTCTTGGCCGGTTAAAGCCTTTTTTTAGGTTGAGTTCATTATAGTTAATTTTTCTGATTTTGTCAATTTTGCAACAGTTGTTCACCTTTTCGACAAACATGTTTTGCGTTTTTTCTTTTGTGTTCTTTTGCGCTTTTGAGGAATAATAAAAATCTGCAACCCATTTGCCGAAAATGCACACCCCACGACCTTTCGTTAAAAAGTGCTTTGGAATAAAATGTAACAGGCTCTGCTGGCACCGTTTTTGGAATGCCGCAGAGCCTGTTATCGTTAAAAGTGTGGATTAACCCTTGTAAACACAGGACTTTTGCATAAAGAAACAAGGCACCAATCCTGATACCCATTGTATCAAAATTGGTGTCTTGTTTTGGCGGAGAGTTAGGGATTCGAACCCTAGGTACTTGCGTACACAGCATTTCGAGTGCTGCACCTTCGACCACTCGGACAACTCTCCGTATATTTGCAAAATGTTCTTTAGCAACAGTAAAGATTTTAGCAGAAATGGCCTTGTTTGTCAACCTTGTTGACTGCTTTTCTCTGTTTTTCTTCATGCAAAAATCATAAATAATGATAAATAATTTGACGAACAGCTAATTATGTAGTATAATATGCTGTAAATATATAATCTTATTTCTTTTTTGAAAGGAGAACAAATCCAATATGGATGACCCCGGAAGTATTATCTTAAAACTTGTTTTACTGTTTGTGCTTGTTCTTATCAACGCATTTTTCGCAATGAGCGAAATTGCAATCATTTCTCTTAACGACAACTTAATCGACAAGCAGGCCGAAGAGGGCAACAAAAAAGCAAAACAGGTTAAAAAACTGACCGAAAATCCAAGCAACTTTCTTTCAACCATTCAAATCGGCGTAACGCTCGCCGGATTTCTGACATCGGCGTCGGCTTCTCAGACTTTTGCAACCATGCTTGCCGATAAGCTGATTTCTCTCGGTTCGCCGATTCCCGCTTCGGTAATCAGCGGCGTTTCCGTTGTTCTGATTACCGTTATCATGTCTTATTTTTCTCTTGTTTTCGGTGAACTCGCACCCAAGAGAATGGCCATGCAAAAGCCCGAAAAAATCGCCTTTGCGGTTGTGGGCGTTTTGCTTGTTGTCAAAAAAATATGCGCACCGTTTGTTAAGGTGCTTTCCGCTTCAACCAATCTGATTGTGCGTCTTTTCGGCTTTGATCCGAATGCAGACGAAGAGGTTGTTACGGAAGAAGAAATCCGCATGATGGTTGATGTCGGTCAGGAGAAAGGCGTTATCGAAGACCTTCAGAAAGAAATGATTGACAACATTTTTGATTTTGATGATATTGACGTTTCCGATATTATGACCCACCGCACGGATATGTGCGCCGTTGAAGACACCGACAGCCTTGAGCATATCGTTAATATCGCAATTGAAAACGGCTATTCGCGTATTCCCGTTTTTCATGAAGATCCCGACAACATCATCGGCATTGTTTATGTGAAAGATTTGCTGAAATATGTTTCTTCTTCGCTTCCGGAAAACGTCGGGCCGAAAGATGTCATGCGCCAGGCTTACTATGTTCCGTTCAGCAAAAACTGCGGACAGCTTTTTGAAGAAATGAGTGAAAAGCGTGTTCAGATGGCTGTTGTTGTTGATGAATACGGCGGAACGGCAGGTATCGTCACAATGGAAGACCTGCTTGAAGCCATTGTCGGAAATATCAGAGATGAATATGATGAGGACGAGGACGAAGAAATTGTTGAAGTTGATGAAAACACTTTCACAATTGACGGAACGGCATATATCGAAGAAGTGAACGAACTGACAGACGGTGTAATTCCAGAGGGAGATTATGACACGCTCGGCGGCTTCATAATAAGCCAGCTCGGCTTTCTTCCAAAAAACGGCGATATGAATGAAGTCGTGTATAAAAATGTGAAATTTACAATTCTCAATGTTGAAGACAAGCGTATCGGTAAAGTTAAGGTTGAAATTACCCCACCCGAAAAAGCTGCGGATTCGCAGGACGATGAATAAGCGATTGATTGAAACGGCAACACAAAAGTTCAGCCGGTCAGCCCAAACGGGTTTGACCGGCGTTATGTTTTTTTGCCAAGGCGGACAATGTCCGCAGACGTAATGCATGGAAGAAAGTTGTTATCCTTGTAATCTACGCTTTTTTATCTTAATAAATATAGGACGAGCTATATATTTTTCTGTTCTTCCTTAATATCTCTGATAAGATACCCGAGAAACTCTTTACATTTTCCACAGCCTTTGCCGGCACCGGTCACATCCATAACTTTCTGTAAGGTGTCAGCTCCGTTACGAACGGCGTCCTCAATCATACCATATGTGACATTTTTGCAATGACACGCTTCTTTATTGCGATTCAAAACATCGTTCCCTCCCCTCAAAACTTCTGATTAAATTCCTTGCTTCCGGCTCGGGCAGTCAGATAAAGTTCAGCACCAAACCCGAACGGGAGCGGTGTCGCCGTGCGACCGGGAGTGGTGTCGCTATGCGACTACTTTCTGATCGTTGATTGAAAATACACCGCTTCGCCTGTTTTTGAAAAAGCAATCTGCGAAACGCCCTTTGCCATACCGTAATAAACCTGCGTTTCACATATCGGCATTATGACACAGCAGGAAAGAAGATAGGCTTCCGCCTCTTCAATGACCGAAACCGTTTTGCCCACCCCGCCGGTTATTGAAAGCTTTGAAATGATTGCATCATATTTTTTGTCGCTGAAATTTGCAATGTTGTTCCTTGAACTGCTTGAAAAAGAACCGACCGCACATTCGGCTGTTGAATCGTTGAATTCAACTTCATAAAGCGCAAGTTCAAAGTCATCTGCTTCAACACGGCTTTTAAGTGTTTGACTGTCAACGGCTTCAACGGAAATTCCGAAAATTACCCCGAAAGCCGACTGCCATTGCTGCATGGCGCTTCTGACAATTGTTTCGTTCTCCTCGCTGCATAAAATTGTCAGTTCCATATCTTTCAACTCAAGCTCTTCCATACCCTCTGATAAAAGCTCTGCCGCCTTTTTGGTGTTTACCGGATTTGTTTCAAAAGCCGATGCCTTTGAGCGGTAAGACTCGTTGCCGATGACACACGACGACGGTATAACACCTGCGGCTGACACAGCTGAAAAGTAATCAAGAAAAACCTTTGAATCAAGTGCATAAACCATTGCCTGCCTGATTTTTCGGTTAGACAAAATTTCATCTTTGCAGTTAAAAATAATTGAAAGTACTGAGCTTGCAAAGCTTTTTTGCGTAATGCCTCGTTTTTGCGAAAGCTCTTCTGACTGAGCCGCTGTCAGACGTGCCAGATCATAAGTTCCGCCTTTTACCTTATCCCCTCTTGTGGACTGGTCGCTGTTAAAGGAAAAATATACCGACGACGGTTTAACAAGCTTTGAAACATCATCGCCGAGAGAATGGAAGCTGCTGTTTCTTCTGATGGTTATTGCCGTTTTCTCCGCCCAGTTGCTGATGTAAAAAGGTCCGTTATATATCAGGTTGTCCGCCGAAAGACCGTATCTGCCCTTTGTCAGTTCAAAGAATTCTTCATTGCACGGCAAGCACGCCGGAAGCGTCAGCGCAGAAAGAAAATCGCTGTCCTTTCTTTCTAGCGTAATGACCAGCGTGTAATCCGAACTTGCTTTTACTCCGAGATTTTTGCTCGAAACAGAACCGCTGTTGACTTTTTTTGCATTTTTGATATTCATAAGGCTTGAAGCATACGGACACAGTGTTTCAGGCTGCAAAGCACGGCGAAGCGCAAAAACAAAATCGTGCGCCGTTACTCTTGTGTCAAAGCTTTCTGCTTTATCTTCACCGATGATTTTTTTTGCGGCACTTGTGACTTTCCACTGACCGTCTTGTCTCAGATCAAAGGTATAAACAAGTCCGTCATCGGAAACAGAATAATTCTCTGCGGCGGCAGGCACAATATCGCCGTTTTCATCATAGCAGACAAGCCCCTCAAAGCAGTTGAGCACAATGTTTTTTGCGCCCTTATCGGAAACGATCTGAGGGTCAAGATATTCCGGCTCCGTGTCGATGGGAGTGACAATTCTTTCGTTTGCACCGCCCGAGCCGCAAGCGGTAAAGCTCAACAGTACAAGCGCTGTGCAAAGAAACAGCGAGATTATTTTTTTTGCCATTTTTATTTCACCTTAAAATCTTAAAGAAGTTTATTTTCTGTAATATAAACAAAGCAGTGGTTATTCTTGTTATAATGCTTTTGTTGTTTCAGAAAGCATGAAAGGAGCTGTTTTTATGGACAAAACAACATTAATTTTGTTAATCGGTTTTGCTTTCCTTTTTATTATAAACATTGTACTTATTATTTTAGTTTCTAAATCGAATAAACAAAAAGATTATAGCGAGCTTTTGAAAAAGCAGGCGGCTCTTGAAGAGATGATTTCCAAAGCTAATGAAAAGCAAAGCGAATTTTTGCGTCAGGAGCTTAGCAGAAGCCGAATGGAAAACGCACATACACAAAGCGAACAGCGAAAAGAGATATACAATTCTCTTTCCTCAATGAGCGAAAAAATTGAAAAATCAGCTGCACAGACCTATGATTTCAGCATGAAAGCGGTTGCGGCAATTTCTCAAAGTCTTGATAAAATTCAAAAAAGCAACAGCGAAAATCTTGAACAAATCAGAAACACCGTTGACGAAAAGCTTTCGCAGACACTGACAAAACGGCTTGATTCTTCGTTTCAGGCAGTCAGCGTTCAGCTTGAAAATGTTTATAAATCTCTCGGTGAAATGAAAGCTCTTTCGGGCGGTGTTACACAAAACATTTCCGCACTCAACCGAATTTTAACCAATGTCAAAGCAAGAGGAACATGGGCAGAGGTTCAGCTTGAAGGTCTGCTTGACCAGACAATACCCGGTATGTATGAACGAAACTTCATGCCAGACCCGCTTTCAAGACAGATTGTTGAATTCGCCGTTAAAATTCCAAACGGCGAAGATAAAGCTTCGGTGACTTATCTTCCGATTGATTCAAAATTTCCGACCGAGGACTACATCAGGCTTTGCGACGCAGCCGAAAGCGGAAACAGCGATGGTGTTCTTGCGGCAAGAAAGGCACTTGAAAGCCGTGTTCTTTCTCAGGCAAAAGAGGTTTCAAAATATATCAAAGAACCTGTCACAACGCCGTTTGCCATTATGTATCTTGCGACCGAAGGGCTTTACAGTGAAATTATCAGTTCAAAATCCGCCGTTGCAGAACGCTGCCAGAATGAATTCAACATCATGCTTGCAGGTCCGAGCACCATTACGGCACTTTTAAATTCCCTTTCCGTCGGCTTCAGAGCCGTTGCCATCAACGAAAAAGCCAAGGAAGTTCGTACTCTTCTTGCGGCGGCAAAAATGCAATATGAAAAATTCGGTCTTATGCTTGAAAAAGCCAAAAAGAAAATTGACGAAGCAGGAAAAAGTCTGGAAGATGCCCAAAGCAGAAATGCAATCATAAGAAAAAAACTCAAAAATGTTGAGGAAATCGACAGCATCGAAGCTGAAAATCTTCTCGGAATTGAAGAGGATACAAGCGACGAATAAAAACGAAATCAAAAGAAAAACCGTGTTGGCTCAAAAAATGAGAAACACGGTTTTAATGTTTTTGCTTATTTTTCCGATGTTAATGACTTAACAAGATTAACAATGGTTTCAATCCATGTTTTAATGATCTTGATAATCTTTGCAAAAAATCCCACAATACCGTTTGCGCTTTCATTTGCGTTGTTTACTGTGTAATCGGGAGCGAAGCGAAGAACAAGCGGACAGCCGTTTGAAGCTGTTTTTTCAATCTGAACGCTGTGTGCGCCGTCTGTTAAATATTGCTTATCAATGCTGCAAACACCGTTTTCATCGGGGGTAATAATAATTGTCTGACCGTCGCCGTAGCCCCAGATAAGCCGGTAATCGGTAACGGGCATCTCTTTCACGGTCGCATTCCAGTCTTCATCATAAACGGTATCCATGCTTGTGAACGAAATCTGACCGTCGGAAAGCTTGCTTGTGTCTGCAACAGGATACTGCATACCTACGCCGTAGGGATCTCCGTAATAAACAACAATGCTGTCTTTGTCCGCAACGGTATAGGCAGAAATTCCGACTTCCGGTTCAACATCATTAACTCTGAAAAGCCAGCCGTCCCAACCTTTAAAGGTTTTCTCTTTTTCGCCGTTTATCTCGGAAATATAAGAACCGTACTGACTTTCAACCGTTGTCACGGTTAATGTGTCATCAAGGCTGTCTGCTTTTTCAATAACATCTAACGCTGTTGCACCGCTTTGCACCTCAACATCATTATAATAGAAGCACTTGTTGATACCCTCAATTCTGAGTTTTACCGTTATGGTGCTGTCTGCCGCAAAGACCGAAGCCGAAAGGCAGGCAAAAATCATAAGGCAAGTAAGAAACACACTGACTGTTTTTTTGAATGTTTTTTTCATGTTCTTTGTTCCTTTCATAATTGACCTTATCCGGTCAAAATTTTTAAATTCGGATTCTGTTTTTAAACCGTAACAAAGCATATATGCCATTTATGTTCATGCGTTTTCTTTTATTGAACCTCCCTATCTAAATTTAAACATAAAAGGAAACAGGCTATGCCGGATTTAAAGCCAAAATCAAAATGAATTACCGACATCTTCTCCGCCGTCACAGGTATAAGCAAAAACGATTTTATCTCCATTTTTGACCTGATAACTGCTTGATGAATAATCGGGAAAAACTCCGTTGACGCTGAAAAGCCAGCCGGACATGCTGCCGCAGTCTTTTTCATAAAGCTGATGGATTCCCTCAACATAATAAGATTCGTATGCCGGCGTATAGGAATATTCAAGCTGAACGCCGCTTTTTTGGCAGTATTGGCAGTTATCCGTGCAGACATTTTCTTTGCAGGCATTTTTCAGAATATCAAAGGCAGTATCACCGTTTTCAAACGCAACGCTCACATCTTTTAAGATATAACCGCTTTGCGTAACAAAGGACTGCTTGCCGCTTTTCAGCGAGGATAAATTATTTTTTATCGTTCGGCAGTCAATGGTGAGAAAACAGACATTTTTGTTTTCGGCTTCTGTCTGCGGTTCGCCCGTCGAGCTTTCATTAACAGTCTCAGTCTGAAAAGTTGTTTCCTGAATTGTGGTTGACGCTGTGGTTTGCGTTGTCTGAACGGTTTGCGTTGTCTGAGAAACTGTTGTTTCGGTTGTTTGCGCTGCCGTTTGAAAAACGGTTGTCTGCATCTGTGTTGTTTCTGCATACGAGCTTGTCATTTCAGAAGCCGTTGTACTGTTTTGCGTGTTGCCTGCCGAGCAGGCTGTCAGAAGCATAAGTACCATAACGGCAGAAATCAATTTTGAAATTTTTTTCATTCCTATCGTTCCTTTATATCAAAAATACCGTATTTTATTCTGAGCCTTGAAAGCTTATCGTTCATCGGCTTATATAGCAAAAGCAAAACAATTCCGGTTGTCAGCGCATGAATCAGATTAAATGGCATACCCGAAAGATAAACCGTCAGAACGCTTTTTGGCGTATATTCCGTCAGCATCATCAGCACGCTGCAGCTGTCAACAATAAAGCCGTAAACCGCAAAACAAAGCAAAGCGCCGACGATACTTACGGCAAAACGGCTATAAGCAAATCGCTTTTTATAAAAAATCAGTGAGCAAAAAAATGCCGTAAGTCCCATTCCGAGCATCTGAAAAGGTGTAAACATGCCCTGACCGAAAATGAAATTTGAAACAAAAACCGAAAGCGCACCCACAACAAAACCGAGGTTCGGACCGAAAGCAATTGCCGTGATAATCACCAAAGCGCACATCGGCTTGACCTGCGGAAGAAAGGCAAAAAGCGCACGGGAAGCCACACAAAGCGCCGTCATAACCGCAAGCACGGCAATTTCGCTTGTTTTAATTTTTCGGTTTTCAAAATATATAAAAAAGGGAATAATGGATAAAACAATCAGAAGAACCGCCGAAATATAATAGTTTCCCGCCGAAAAAAGCCTTGAACAAACCAAGACGCAAACCGGTGCAAGCACCAAGAAAAACAACACGGAAACGATTTTTAAAGTCAGAGATTTTTTTTGCAAAGCTCAATCACCTGCCCGGTTGTCACTGCCGACGGAAAAATATGTCTGGCTGTTTTGTGCGCTGCCGTTGTGTAAAAATAATTTTCGCAAAAGAAGTCCTTTGCATTTTTTGAAGCGGTGCAGATACCGTCAAAAATAAGCGCACATTCATCGCAGTATTCGGCGCAAAACTCGGTGTCATGTGAAATCATAACAACCGTTGTGCCGTTTTTGCAAAGCTTTTTTATGATTTCGGCAAAGCTTTTTTTGAAAAGATTATCCATACCCTTTGTC
>JBJEOJ010000089.1:0-12419 GCA_051880655.1 Acutalibacteraceae bacterium
CTCACTTCAACCGTGAATCTCGGACTTTTTCGGACTGTTTTTTTACAGCCCCTTGCTTTTTGAATTAGTTTATTCTGTTATGCTGACAATTTCACAGCCTTTTTCTTTACTTCCGCAAAGAAAAGTGTTTTTGAAAGTTTTTTTCAGCCGTTCGGCACATTCTTTTGCGTCCGCTTCATTTTCAAAAATTCCGAAAACGCTCGGACCGCTTCCGCTCATGCAGGTGCAAAGAGCATGGTGTGTTCGCATCACCGATTTGATTTCAATGCGCTCGGGAACATCAATGAACTGTTCAAAAACATTGTCAACCTTTTGAAAAACTGAGTTTGTGTCAAGGCTGTTAACTGCCTTGAACATTCCGTAATTGTCGGGGTGACGCACATGCTCTGCCGTGTCAAAAGCTCTGTAAGCAGGGCCGGTTGCAACACTGCATTCGGGCTTGACAATGACGATATTCGGCAGTTTCAGCTGCGGCATATAGGTTAAAATTGTGCCGGTTCCCTGAGCAAGCATCGTTCCGCCGAGAGCGCAAAAAGGCACATCTGAGCCAAAGCGTGAGCAAATTTCAATGATGTCTCTGTCCGTAAGGTCGGGTTTATAAATCCTTTGAAGCGCACGAACAACTGCTGCGCCGTCTGCACTTCCCCCCGCAAGACCTGCGGCATGGGGAATTTTCTTTTTGATGTCAATGTGGATTCCGCTGCTTTGAATTTCGGTATATTCAAAAAAAGCGGTTGCCGCTTTGTAGGCAATGTTTTTTTCGTCTGTCGGTATTTCGGAAACATCGCAGAAAATTGAAATTTTCTTTGAGTCGTTTGTTTCGACGGTGACGGTGTCATAAATTCCGACCGACTGCATCATCATGTATAAATCATGATAACCGTTTTCAAGTGTGCCGAGAATATCCAGAAGCAGATTTATTTTTGCGTATGCTTTAACGGTAACTTTCATTTGATTTTCCTCCGTTTTGTTATTAAATAAGCTTTTCAAGCACTTTCACGAGCATAGAAAAAACTTTTTCTGCCGATTTTTTGGAAAGCTTTTCGTCTGCAGTGTGTATATCGAAAATGTCGGGACCGAGCGAAACGCAGTCAAGTCCGCCGATTTTTCCGCAGAAAACACCGCATTCAAGCCCTGCATGAATGGAAGCGACATTCATTTTTTCGCCGTGCATTTCTTCATAAGCTTCGCAAATTACCTTTTGAAGCAGACTGTTTTCCTGATATTCCCAAGCCGGGTAATCGCCGTAAAAGCTGATGGCAAAACCGAATTTCGAATAGTAGTCGGAAAGGTCATTTTTTAGCTTCTCTTTTTCTGCGGCGCTGCTGCTTCTCAATGCATGGGTAAGTAACAATTTGTTGTCTTTCATTTCGGCAATTCCGAGATTGAGCGAGGTCTGAACCAAATCTTCGGCATAAGAAGCCGTTGAAATAACTCCGTCCGGAACTTCACAAAGACAGGCAAGGATTTTTTGGCTGTCTTTTTCGCTGAGTGCCTTTTGCGATTCGACGGTTTCAATCTCAAGCTTCATTCCGCTGTCGTTCGGACTATCTTTTTTTAGCTTTTCAAATGAGGCGAGCAGCTGAGCTTTTGTTTCATCGGTGCTTTTGCATACAATGACCGCACAGCAGGAAGAGGGAATCGCATTATCTGCGTTTCCGCCCGAAAGGCTGCAAAGTCTGATGCTTAAGGAGCTTAGCAGTTTTGCAAGTGAAATAATGGCGTTTTGTCTGCCTTTGTTGATCTCAGTTCCGGAGTGTCCGCCCGTAAGACCGCCTAGGGTGACTTTCAGTGCACTGCTTTGCGTTTCTTCAAAATCAAGCGAAGCCGAAGCGTCCGCACGAACGCCGCCGGCACAGCTGACAAGCAGGGTGTCTTCCTCTTCGGAATCAATGTTAATCAGCATTTTTCCCGTAAGAGCAGACAGGTCAATGGCATTGGCACCGAGCATACCCGTTTCTTCATCAACGGTCAGAACCACTTCAAGCGGCGGATGAGGAATGTCATCGCTGTCAAGAAGCGCAAGGGCATAGGCAACAGCAATGCCGTCATCTCCGCCGAGAGAAGTACCGTCTGCTTCAATGAAATCTTCGGTTTCAATCAGTTTCAGTCCCTGCGTTTTCATGTCTAAAGCGCAGTCCGGCTTTTTCACGCATACCATGTCAAGATGACCTTGAATAATAACGGCACGCGAGGTTTCATAGCCGGATGTTCCGTCTTTAAAAATGATGATGTTGCCCATTTTGTCGCGGATATAGCGAAGAGAATGGCTGACTGCAAAATCGGTGCAGAAATCCGAGATGAATCCGGTGTTTCCCGAACCGTGGGGAATAGAGCAGATTTCTCTGAAATATTCAAGAACTTTTTCAAACATAACAAGTACCGTGCGCCGACAGTCAGATGGAAAATATGGGGTTCGGCGCTTCCTTTCTGATAAGCTATGCTTTTTGAATTATTATACAACCGCCGGAAAAATTTATCAATGTTTATTTGAAACAAAATCATAAGTTTGAAGCCGAATGGCATTTTTATTTAGCCGTTCGGTTGAATATGCATAAATTTTGAAAAAATAGGCGGTAATTAGTGAATATTTATGCAAAACTCTTTACAAATAGCAAACTATAATGTATAATATTCAAAAAATATGAAACGGCAAGGTGATTTTAAATTGAAACACTTACTTAAACTTCAGGATTGGTCAACACAGGAAATTCTCTCAACGCTTGATCTTGCGGATAAGCTGAAATATGAAAAGAAAAACGGCATTGAGCACCACATTCTCAAGGGCAAAACGCTCGGCATGATTTTTCAAAAAGCTTCAACCAGAACAAGAGTTTCTTTTGAAGTCGGAATGTATGACCTCGGCGGCAGTGCATTGTTTCTTTCTTCAAGAGATCTTCAGATCGGAAGAGGAGAGCCTGTTGAAGACACGGCAAGGGTGCTTTCCCGCTTTCTTGACTGCATTATGATTCGTACCTTTGAGCAGCAGGAAGTGGAAAAGCTTGTTGAATACGGTTCTATTCCGATCATTAACGGTCTGACCGATTATTGTCACCCCTGCCAGGTGCTTGCGGATTTGCAGACAATCCGTGAACATAAAGGCACTCTTGAGGGCAAAAAGCTTTGCTATATCGGCGACGGCAACAACATGGCAAACAGCATGATTGCCGGCGGAATCAGAACAGGTATGTCCGTTGCAATCGGCTGCCCGAAAGATTATCAGCCCGACAGCGAGCTGATGAAATGGGCAAAAGAAAACGGTGATTTTCTTTGCACAGATGACATTTTCGAAGCGGCAAAGGACGCCGATGTGCTTTATACCGATGTCTGGGCTTCCATGGGTCAGGAGGGCGAAGCCGAACATAGAAAGAAAATTTTCAAAGACTATCAGATTAATGACAGCCTTATGGCGGTTGCAAAAAGCGACGCCATGGTGCTTCACTGCCTGCCTGCTCACCGTGAGGAGGAAATCACCGCAAAAGTATTTGAAGAGCACGCAAACGAAATTTTTGATGAAGCGGAAAACAGGCTTCACGCACAAAAGGCCGTTCTTGTCAAGTGCATGACGGAAGACTAAGAGCAAACGGAAGTTGATACAGATGAAAAAAAGATATTTGGTGCTTGCCGATGGAAGCGTTTTTGAAGGTCTTGCTTTCGGTGCGGATTGTGAATGTACGGGCGAGCTTGTGTTCACAACCAACATGGCAGGCTATATTGAAACGCTGACCGACCCGAGCTATTGCGGACAGATTGTTATGCAGACCTTTCCGATGATCGGAAATTACGGAATCATCAGCGATGATTTTGAGGGAAAGCCGCTTCTTCACGGCTATGTTGTGCGTGAGTTTTGCGATTACCCGTCCAATTTCAGACAGGAATATGACCTTGACACTTTTCTGAAAAATAACGGTATTCCCGGAATTTATGCGGTTGACACAAGGGAGCTTACCAATATTATCCGTGAACACGGAGTTATCAATGCCGCAATCTGCAACGAAGTGCCGGAAGATATTGAATTTATAAAAAATTACCGTGTTGAAAATGCCGTACAAAAGGCAAGCACAAAAACAGTGGTTTCTTATCCCGCCGAGGGGCAGGAAAAGAAAAAAGTGGTTCTGATTGATTACGGCGCAAAAAAGAATATCATAAGAAGCCTTTGCAAAAGAGGGTGTCTTGTTACGGTTGTTCCGTTTGACACGCCGGCGGAAACAATTCTTGAAATGCAGCCGGACGGAATCATGCTTTCCAACGGACCGGGAGACCCTGCCGATAATGTTTACAGCATTGAGCAGATAAAGAAGCTTTTGGGAAAAGTTCCGATTTTCGGAATCTGTCTCGGTCATCAGCTGACCGCTCTTGCTGACGGCGGAAAAACGATCAAGCTCAAATACGGACACCGAGGTGCCAATCAGCCGTGCACGGTTTGCGGCAGCCACAAGACTTATATCACAAGCCAGAACCACGGCTATGCGGTGGTTGCAGGTTCAACAAAACACGGAAAAGAAAGCCTTGTTAACGCAAACGACAAAACCACCGAGGGGCTTGACTATCCGTCGTTGAAAGCTTTCACGGTTCAGTTTCACCCCGAAGCTTGCGCAGGTCCGCTTGACACAAGCTTTTTGTTTGATAAATTTATGACGCTTATGGAGGAAAACACCAATGCCTCTTGATAAAACAATAAAAAAAGTTCTTGTCATCGGCTCAGGTCCGATCGTAATCGGTCAGGCGGCGGAATTTGACTATGCCGGCGCACAGGCTTGCCGTGTGCTCAAGCAGGCAGGGGTGAATGTTGTGCTTGTCAACTCAAACCCTGCAACCATAATGACAGACAAGGCGCTTGCCGACGAAATTTATTTAGAGCCGCTGACAAGCGAAACAATAAAAAGAATCATCAAAAAAGAAAAGCCCGACAGTATTCTTGCTTCACTCGGCGGTCAGGTCGGACTGACGATTGCCATGCAGCTTTTTGAAGAGGGCTTTCTTGAAAAAGAGGGCGTCCGCCTTTTGGGAACAAACGCCGAAGCCATTGACAAGGCGGAGGACAGACAGCTCTTTAAAGACACCATGAACGAAATCGGTCAGCCGATTATTCCGTCCGACATTGCAAATGACATAGAAACCGCACTTGAAATTGCGGATAAAATCGGCTATCCGGTCATCGTCCGTCCTGCCTTTACGCTCGGCGGAGGTGGCGGCGGTGTTGCTTATTGCAAAGACGAGCTGAAAATCATTGCCAAAACAGGTCTTGATGCTTCTCCGATTACGCAGATTCTTGTTGAAAAATATATCAAGGGCTGGAAAGAAATTGAATTTGAAGCCATGCGTGACAGTGCCGGCAATGTGATTGCCGTTTGCAGCATGGAAAACTTTGACCCGGTCGGAATCCACACGGGCGACAGCATTGTTGTTGCGCCTGCTTTAACGCTTGCGGACAAGGAATATCAGATGCTTCGAAAAGCGTCGCTTGACATTATTTCTTCTCTCGGCATAGTCGGCGGCTGCAACTGTCAGTTTGCGCTCAATCCAGATTCTTTTGAATATGCGGTGATTGAGGTCAACCCGAGGGTTTCCCGTTCGTCCGCCCTTGCAAGCAAAGCGACCGGCTATCCGATTGCAAAAATCACGACTAAAATTGCTTTGGGTTATACCCTTGATGAAATTACCAACGATATAACGGGGAAAACCTGCGCTTGCTTTGAGCCTGCGCTCGATTATGTTGTTGTGAAGTTCCCGAAATGGCCGTTTGATAAATTTTACGGCTCAAGCAGACAACTCGGCACGCAGATGAAAGCAACGGGTGAGGTGATGTCGATTGCCCAGAGCTTTGAAGCGGCGGTCATGAAAGCTGTCAGAGGTGCGGAAATATCCCTTGATACCTTAAATGCAAAACCTATTTCGGATAAGCCGTTAAAAGAAAGGCTCAAGGAAGCGGACGACAGAAGAATTTTCACGGTTTTTGAAGCACTGAAAGCCGGAATATCCGTACGGGAAATTCATGAAATTACGCTCATTGACGAATGGTTTATTGCAAAGCTTAAAAAGCTTGCCGATTTTGAAACCGAAATAAGCGGCAGAAAAATCACAAGAGAAGAATATCACAAAGCAAAAACGCTCGGCTATACCGACAAAGCGCTTTCGTCTCTTTGTGAGTTTGATGCTTCGTTTCATGAAAGCGCAAGCTATAAAATGGTTGACACCTGCGCCGGGGAGTTTTATGCCGCAACGCCTTATTTTTATTCAAGCTATGACAAGACCTGCGAATCACGCCGACACAGCCGCTCGGGCAACGATGTTGTCATCGTGCTCGGTTCGGGACCGATCCGTATCGGGCAGGGCATTGAGTTTGATTATTCCTCGGTGCATTGTGTCTGGACGCTCAAAGAGCTCGGCTATGATGTTGTGATTGTCAACAACAATCCCGAAACCGTTTCAACCGATTATGACACGGCGGACAGACTTTATTTTGAGCCGCTTTGCCCGGAAGATGTGATGAACATCATTGAGGTGGAAAAGCCGGTCGGCGTAGTCGTTGCTTTCGGCGGGCAGACCGCCATTAAGCTGACAAAGTTCCTTGATGACAACGGCATAAAAATCCTCGGCACTTCGCAGGACGGAATCGACACCGCAGAGGACAGAGAGCGTTTTGATGCGCTTCTTGAAAAATTCGGTTTCAGCCGCCCGAAAGGCTTCGGCATCATGACGCTTGAAGAAGCGCTGGAAGCGGCAAACACACTGAGCTATCCCGTTTTGCTTCGCCCGTCTTATGTAATCGGCGGTCAGAATATGCAGATTGTGCATAATGACGAAGAAGTGAAGCGCTATATGAAAAAAATTCTTTCCGCCGGAATCGAAAATCCGGTTCTGGTTGATAAGTATATGCCCGGAATTGAAATTGAAGTGGATGTCATTTCAGACGGAGAAGATGTTCTGATACCGGGAATTATGCAGCACATTGAACGTGCAGGAGTGCACAGCGGCGACTCAATTGCCGTTTATCCGCCGTTCAGTCTGACGGACAGAATGACAAAAACCGTTGTTTCATGCAGTGAAAAGCTTGCTCTTTCGCTTGGCACAAAGGGTCTTGTTAACATTCAGTATCTGATTTATGAAAACGAGCTTTATATCATTGAAGTCAATCCCAGAGCGTCACGAACCATTCCGTATATCAGCAAGGTTACTGGCGTTCCGATGGTTGATCTTGCAACAAGGGTCATGACAGGTGCAAAGCTTAAAGATCTTGAATACGGAACAGGTCTTTATCAGGCACCGCCTTATTATGCGGTTAAAGTTCCGGTGTTCTCATTTGAAAAGCTTTCCGATGTCAACAGCTATCTCGGACCTGAAATGAAATCAACAGGCGAAGTGCTCGGAATCGGAAAAACGCTCAGCGAAGCGCTTTTCAAGGGGCTGACTTCATCGGGTATCACCGTTTCGGCAAAGAAAGAAAACGGAAAGCTCGGCGCACTTGTCAGCGTTGATGAGCACGATAACGATGAAATTGTTTCCATCGCCAAAAAGATGAACGACCTCGGTATTGATATCTATGCAACCAAAGATACCGCCGAAGCGATACGCAGTCTCGGAATTGAGGTTCATCCTGTAAGCGGAATCCGAAGCGGCGACGACAGTTGGACTTTGCTTGAAAACGGAACAATTGATTTCATTGTCTATACCGGTGCGCTTTTTGACCAGACGCTTGACGATTACATTGCGCTTCACCGAAGAGCGGTTCAGCTCGGCATTGCCTGCTTTACCTCGCTTGACACAACCAATGCGCTTCTTGACATTATGGCAAGCAATTATAATCAGCAAAACACCGAGCTTATTGACATCAATCATCTGAGAAAAAGCCGTGACATTCTGCATTTTTCAAAAATGCAGGGAACCGGCAACGATTATATTTTCATTGACAACAGAGACGGGGCAATCTCTTCGCCGGAATCGCTTTGCATCACATTTTGTGACAGGCATTACGGAATCGGCGGCTGCGGCATTGTTCTGATTGAAAATTCCGACAAGGCAGACGCAAAAATGCGCATTTTCAATCAGGACGGAAGCGAAGGTCAGGTTGCAGGCAATGCCATTCGCTGTGTTGCCAAAATGCTTTATGACAAAGGAATTGTGAAAAAAGAAAAAATGACCGTTGAAGCGGGTGCGCGAATCAATCGGCTTGAAGTTTCAACCCGAAACGGCAAGGTTTCAAGCGTCAGCGTTGAAATGGGCAAGGCTGATTTTTCCGCTTCCTCTTTGCCGTGCATTATCAATGCCGAAACACTGATTGATTATCCGGCTGTCATCGGCGGCAGGGAATATAACATCACCTGCCTGAGCGTCGGAAATCCCCACTGTGTTGTTTTCCTGAAAGATATTGATTCGCTTAATCTTGATGAAATCGGGCCGCAGTTTGAAAATGCACCGTATTTTCCGAACAGAATCAACACGGAATTTGTTCGTGTTGTGAACGGTCACACGCTCAAAATGCGTGTTTACGAGCGTGGAAACGGCGAAACCTTTGCTTGCGGAACGGGTGCTTGCGCCGCTGCAGCCGCAGCCTGTGAAAACGGTTTTTGCAAAAAGGGTGAGGAAATCACCGTCAAGGTCAAAGGCGGAGATTTGTTCGTTACCTATACCGATGAGGGCATCACCCTTTGCGGTGACGCAAGGCTGATTTATGAGGGAGAAGCGGAGTTTTAGTGTGGAGTTTGGAGAGTGGAGTGTGGAGTCACTTTTGAATTTAGAATTATAAATAAAGCCAAGTATGATATATAAGCTTTTTATTAAACCTTTTTTTAAACACAACAAAGCGGTCGGTTACACAATAAGCCGACCGCTTCCGGTTTCTAATTTCTGAATTCTGTATTGGTCAAAATGCTTTGCTGATCAGATTGACCGCCGTGCACATCACAAAGCCGATTGCCGTCGGCAGCAAAAAGGCGGCGGCAGTATATTTCAGACTGCCCGTTTCCTTTTTGATGGTCAGCATGGTTGTGGAACACGGAAAATGAAACAGCGAAAAAAGAATAAAGCATATTCCCGTAACAGTGCTCCAGCCGTTTGCGGAAAGAACGGAAAAAATGGAAGCATAATCCGTAAGCTCTGTCAGTGTGCCTTGTGAAAGATAGCACATCAGCGTAATCGGAAGCACAATTTCATTTGCCGGAAAGCCGAGAATAAAGGCAAGTAAGATGACACCGTCAAGACCCATCAGCTTTCCGAGAGGGTCAAGAAAATCCGAAACCATGCTGATAACGGCAACGCCGCCGATTTTTAAGTTGGCAAAAAGCCAGATAATAAGCCCCATCGGTGCGGAAATGCAAACAGCTCTGCCGAGAACAAAAAGCGTTCGGTCAAAAATTGAGCGGACAATCACACTGCCGATTTTCGGAACACGATAGGACGGAAGCTCAAGCGTAAAGGCGGACGGCTGACCTTTGAGCAGCGTTCTGGACAGCACATAGGACGCGCCGAGCGTGACAGCCACCGAAAGCAGAATCGCCGCCGTCATAATGCCTGACGCCGCAAGGTTTTTGACCGACGAAGAAAGAGCGGCAACAAAAAACATGGAAATCACGGCAATGATTGTCGGAAATCTTCCGTTGCACGGCACAAAGGAATTGGTCAGAATGGCAATCAGCCTTTCTCTTGGCGAATCGATAATCCGACACCCGACAACTCCTGCCGCATTGCAGCCGAAGCCCATTGCCATGCATAAGCTTTGCTTTCCGCAGGCGTGACATTTTTTAAAACAGCAGTCGAGGTTAAATGCCATTCTTGGCAAATATCCGAAATCTTCAAGCAGGGTAAACAGCGGAAAGAAAATCGCCATCGGCGGCAGCATAACGGAAACAACCCACGCCATAACACGATATACACCGTCAATAAGCGGCAGAATCAGCCAATCGGGTGCATTGATGCTGTAAAGTCCTTTCCTTAACAGCTCGCCGAGTGAAAACAGACCTTTTGACAAAAGCTCGGACGGGTAGTTTGCGGCATAGACCGTGATGAAGAACACAAGCGCCATAAGCGCAATCATAACAGGGATTCCCGTGGCTTTTCCGGTGAAGACCGCGTCAAGCTTTCTGTCAAGAGAATCGTCCCGGTTGGTGACGTCTGCCGTTTTAATGTAAAGTTCATGAGCTTTACAAATAATGCTTTTTGAAACGCTGTCATTGATGATTTCTTTGGTGATGCATTTGTTCAAAAGCAGTTCAAAAGCATCGCTTAATGTTTTTTCAAGAAGTGTGTCGTCGGAAATTTTCATATCCAGACGCTTTTCGGTTTCATTTATAAAATCCTTGTCGCCGCAAAGAAGCCGAAGTTTAAAAAATCTATCCTGCGGAAAATATTCGCTCTGAATGCTTGAAAGTGCGGTTTCAATGGCAGTGTCATAAATGACGGCAGGGGAATATTCGTTTTTGTTCTCACTCAGATTTATAATTTCTTTTCTTAGATTGTCAAGACCGATGTTTTCTCTTGCATTGGTTGCAATCACAGGCACGCCCAGAAGTGCCCCAAGCTTATTTGTGTCAATTTCAATTTTCTTCTTTTTTGCCTGATCAATCAGGTTGATGCAGACAATCACATTTTTTGTGATTTCAAGAATCTGTAAAACAAGCGCAAGGCATTTTTCAAGCGTTGTTGCGTCGCAAACGGCAACCGTAACATCGGCCGAGCCGAAGCAAATTGCATCGCGCGCAACCTTTTCCTCTTCGGAATGAGGCAAAAGCGAGTATGTACCGGGCAAATCAACAACAGCGATTTTCTTTTCGTTCTGCGTGAAAAATCCAACGCTGTTTGTTACGGTTTTGCCCGGCCAGTTTCCGGTATGCTGGTTCAGACCGGTCAGCGCATTGAAAACGGTGCTTTTGCCGACATTCGGCGCACCGGCAAGCAAAACGGTTATGTCGCTTTCGCCTGTGTCAATTTGTTTGCCCGAAGCTTTGCCTGCAACGGATTCAACCGTCAGTCCCATTTTCGGGTTCCTCCTTTAATATAATGTTTTTGGCATCGTCGTTGCGAATGGCTATAACAGTGTCTCGAATGAGATATGCCGCCGGATCGCCGAAGATGCTTTTTTGAAGACAGCAAATTTTTGTTCCGCCGACAACGCCGATGTCAAACAGCCTGCGGCGCAATGTGCTTTCGGACTTTATAAAATCAACCGTACCGCTTTCTCCGGCGGCAAGAGAGCAAAGAGAATGCAAAACCGTCACTTCTTTCATAAGGCACTTACTGATCGGGTGCTTACTATCATAATATACAATAGGTTCAATATGGTGAATAGGCAAAGATAAGCCGATGATTTTCATCCGGTTGTTTTCAAAAAAATATGTAATTGTCTATTTTTTACATAATCAGTCGTTATAATTTAGACTAAATGACAATTGATTTATTAAGATTTATTATGTAAAATAATATATAATCAAAATATTGTAGAATATTCTGCCTATGTGCGGTATTTTACAGTTAGGGGAGGTTATCTAATGAAACCAAAACATTCATTTAAGAAACTGCTTTCGCTTGTTTTGTCGCTTTTGATGATTATCACGGCTGTGCCGATGGTAGCTGTCAATGCGGTAAGTCAGACTGCTGCAGTCTCCGGCTCTTTCACGGTCAGCACGAGCGGATCCCGAGGAAACGGCAAGCTTGAAATCACAAGCGACGGCAGTTCGGGAAACACTTCGTTTGCGGTTGTTAAATTTAATGATGTCAGCACTCTGACAGATGCAACTTCCGTAAAACTGAAGTTTTATTCCTATTCATGCAGTGCGAGAAACGGCTCAACCGTTGAAGTTTATCCCGCAACGGCAAACCTTGATTACATTAATAATGCTGCTACGGGCGCACACGTTCAGGTTACGGACAGCGCAAACGCTATCATGGGCACAACCTTTACAGGCACATCGGCTGCAACGAGCATAAAGAATTACTTCGGCTTGACAAGCCTTTGCGGCTCTTTTGCTCAGCCGACCGTTACAGCTACTTCAGGTACAAGCAATGTTTCAATTGATGTTACTTCTGCTGTTAAGTCTGCGGCAAGTGCCGGAACAAGCGTCAGCTTTGTTATGCTGATTCCGTCGGCAATGAGCGGCGGCTCTACATGGTCAGATGTTTATGTTGACGGAACATCTGTAATTCTTGAAGGCGCAATGCCTGACACACCTGCAGACGGCGTTTCACTTGAAACTGCAATCAACAGCTATGAAGCCAGAATGGCGGACGGCAAATATTATACAAATGTTGCTTTGGCTTTCAGTACTTATAACAATGCAAAGCGTTATTATGATGCAATGAAATACGGCGGATATGTCGGAGATTCTGCAGCCTTTTATGCAAGTGAATTGCAGACACAGCTGAACAATATGACAGTTGACACCGATTTTATTGATTACTGTAATAATGTAACAATTACGGCAAAC
>JBJEOJ010000090.1:0-2517 GCA_051880655.1 Acutalibacteraceae bacterium
GAAAGCGCAGAAATGCTGACGCATTTCGAGCATTTCTGCCGCAGTATCGGCGAAATGTATCGCTTAAAACCGTATCGTGTTCGGCTTTTGTCTGCTCGTAGTGCTCTGCTTGGCAGTCTTTTGACTGCTTTTTTATTATAGTGTATGATTGTTATTTTGTCAAATTTTGTTTAGACCAAAACCGCACCCTGTCTTTTGACAAAGTGCGGTTATATTTTTATGGAATCTGATTTTTTCTGAAATTGTTTAAGTCTCAGTCTTTTTTCTCTTCGGCAACTTCTGTTTCGGGAGCTTCAATTGCTTTTTCGCCCTCTTCTGCGCTGAGTCTTGCCTGACGGACATGCGCATAAATCGGTTCGAGTCTTTCTTTTGTCAAAGGATATGCAAACTGCATCAGTACGAAAACGAGTGTGTAAACAATCATCGGAATGAGCGTGCATACAAAAAGGATTCCTTCACCGACGCCCGGAACATAACCGGCATTTGCATATTTTTCACCGCTATAGCCCGCAACCTTGCTCAGAAGCAGAAGTCCGCCGGAATCTGCGGCTGTCTGACCCAGCTTGCGGCAGAATGTATAAACTGCATAAATTGCGCTTTCACTGCGAAGTCCGGTTTTGTATTCCTGATAGTCGATAACATCGGCAACAACAGCCCAGTTTGTGATGCTGACAAATGAATAGCCGAAGCCGATGATGAACAAAAACAGCATGAACACAGCAGGACCGCTGCCGGTTCTTGAACATTTCGGAACAATGATAAACATTAATATTGATGCAAGAGCCGAGAAGAATGTTCCGACTCCGCAAAGTTCTTTTTTGCCGAAGCGTTTGACAAGCTTGGGCATGAACAGAATCAGACAAACCATGGGAAGATAGTTTGCAATTGTGCCGACAATTGAAAGATTGGTGTTTTCAAAATAGTTTTTGTAAAGATATTGGTTAAGTGAAGCAAACTGAAGCTGACCGCTGATAAGAATACCTGCAAGCGCAACCGAAACAAACGGACGGCTCTTGAGCATTCCGAGATATGTTTTTTTCATGTCAACCTTCGGGTCTTCTTCGGACGGAACACGCTCTTTGGTTGAGCTAAAGCACATCATATAGAAAACAATGGCAAGAATACCCATAACGATGCCGAAAATCAGCATACCTTTTCCGTCGGCAACTTTGATTGTATCGCCCGAAGCTGTGGTTGTCTTTTTATAGATGATAAGCGGAGCAACCAGAAGCGGTGCCGCACCGCCGATTCCGCCGCCGATTGAACGGAAGGTTGAAAGCAGAGTACGTCCCTCGGGATCGTCCGTAATGACGGAAGCAAGCGAACCGAAAGGAATGTTCATTCCCGTATAAAGCATACCGAATAAAATATATGTAACATATGCAAGAACAAGAATGAGGGTCTGACTTTGGGTGAATTTGCTGAAATCAACAAAGCAAAGCATCGCCGAAATTCCGAGCGGTACGGATACCCATTTCAGATAAGGACGGAATTTTCCGTCTTTGTTGGGCTTCTTTTTTGCAACGATAAAGCCCCAGATCGGATCGTTTATGGCGTCCCAGAGTCTCGTGAAAAGAAAAAGGGAAGCAATTTTACTTTCTGCAATTTTAAGAACATCGGTATAGAACACCTTGAGAAATGACGAAACATAAGTCAGCACAAACAGGTTGCCGGCATCGCCAAGCATATAGCCCATGCCTTCTTTTATTCCGATTTTGTTCGGGTGTTCATTTTCCGCAGGTACGGAAGTTTTTTTGGACATACGTTTCTCTCCTTATTAATTTTTCTTAACCGTTAAAAGTTGCGTTTGTTTGAATATTACGAAACTTACCGTCAAATGATAACATTTTTGTTGATAAATTACAAGACCTTAAGCTAATTAAATTTTATTTAAAAGCCAATTAATTTTAATTCAAAAACAATTTAACTTTTGAATTAATAGATATTGCACATAAAAAATGTCGGATAAAAGCAAATAATGTTTTTCAGATAAGGCAAACGGCGTCATTTGGGAAGAATTTCCCGCCGAATTAAAATTTTATCGAAAGAATAACTAAAAGCACTTGACAATTTGCTGTTTTTATTGTATCTTAATAGACGTAAATGTTCGTTATCTTTGCGTTTTTGTTAAAGAGACGTTCATTAATCACGGTGAGCGTAAAACAAAAACGCAGCCAACTTGAAAGGAGTAAAAAAACTTATGAAAAAAGAACGCAAAGTAATTGCCGTTGTTCTTGTTGCTCTTCTTGTATTTTTACTGGGCTTCGGACTCGGCGCAACTAAAGGCATCAAAATTGAAGTAAACGTTGACGGCGCAGCACAGAGCGCAGGGGCAACAGCAGCACCTGCAACAACCGCAGCTCCCGCAACAGAAGCACCGACAACCGCAGCACCTGCAACAACAGCGGCTCCGGCAGGTGACACAACTGAAGCTCCGGCAGCACCGGCAGGCGACACAACTGAAGCTCCCGCAGCACCGGCAGGCGACACAACTGAAGCTCCGGCAGCAGACGCAGG
>JBJEOJ010000091.1:0-2497 GCA_051880655.1 Acutalibacteraceae bacterium
GCTGTTTTATTAGCAAACCCCCCGAAACAGCTTTTCACTGCTTCGGGGTGTTTGTTTATTGAGTTGATAAAGTGGTTATTACATTAATACGCCTTCGTTTCTTCCAACGCGGTTACAGCTTGTCGGGCCTGTATAATATGAAGATGTAATCGTTCCGTTGTTATAACCGGCCAAGCCGCCAAATTTGCATTCATCAATATAATAATAATCATCATTTAACCAATCGTTTAGAACAGTTCCAGATGCTTCACAATTTGTAATTACACCACTGTTTTTACCAACTATTCCTCCGCAATAATCATAAGAATAATATACATAGACATCGCCAACATTAACTGTAGATGTGCAATTAATTATCTTGCCGGTTGAACAATTTTCACCTGCTATTCCCCCGGTTTGATTACCGGATCCGTTGCTGTTTGATGCACCACTTGCAGAACAGTTTGATATTGAGCCGTAGTTATATGATACAATAATACCGGATTTACTATCATCACTACTTCCGGAAACAGCGCATTTTGTAAATTTACAATTACTGATTTTTCCTTTATTGTTTTCAGCAAGAATTGCTGAAAATTTTGCAACCGTACTGCAGTTGCTGAAATTAAGATTTTTAATTGTCGCTTTTTCGTTTACAATTTTAAACAAGGCTGAAGTTGCAACCATGTTCTTAATTGTTTTTCCGCCGCCGTCATAAACGCCGCTGAATTGGTTGTCCTGTGTAAACAATCCGTTAATTCCGGAATAGTTAAAATCAATCGTCGCTGTCTGTTTATAATAAGCCTTGGGATATTTAATCATCTTTGAAAACTGAGAAGCTTTTGAAACCTGGAACGGATTGTTCTTTGAGCCGTTGCCGCCCGAGAAATCATTCTTTGTTTTGAATGAAACATATGAAGAATAAGTGTTTGTTGTGCCGACAACAACTTTCATTCTGTAACTGCCTGCCGGAACAACCTTGCCGTCAGATTTTTTGCCGTTCCAGTTGAATTTATAAGTTGTGCCTTTTTTAACACTGGTAAAGGTTTTCTTGTAAACGCTCGAACCGTCTGTGTTAACAATATAGACTGTTACTTTTGAAGCAGGATATGACTTGAGAACAAAGGAAGCTGTCACACTGTTTGTACCGTAAAGGAAAATTCCTCCGTCTGTTGTTTTCAGGCTGACAGATGCTTTTTGATTTCTGTCCTTAACAGTAACCTTGCATTTATATGACTTTGAGCCGATTTTAGCTGTAATTGTGCAGCTTCCGAGACCCTTGCCTGTCACAACACCCTTTGAGCTGACGGTGGCAACAGCCTTGTTGCTTGTTGACCATGTGATTTTGCTTGTGGTGTTGAGAACGGTGAGCGTTTTTGTTGAACCGTAATAAACGGTTGCGGAAGTCTGAGCAAATCTGACGCTGTCAACACTCTTCTTTGACATATCCCATTCGCAGACATAACCTTGAACACTACTGTCTGATTCTGGCCAAGCACCCCAATGACTGGCACTTGACTGTAAAGCAAGATAATCATAAGTGTCTCTTCTTGAATCAGGTTCACCGCTGTCCCAATCTTTATAGCTGAACTTTTCGCCCGTTACCCATTTCCATGTTCCCTCTTTGGCTTCGTCTGTTGCACCGAGCCATGCACGAGAAAGTCCTTTATCCTGAGTAAGTTTTTTTACAAAACTGTTTTCACCGGAACTTGTGATTGTTGCAAGGTGACCGCCTCTTGATTCGCAGATTGCCTTCGCTTTTTTCCAACTTACCGTGTTTTTATAAACATAATATGTATGCCCCTTATATTCCTTTGCTCCGCTTGGGGCAGTTTTTGCCGATGCCGGCATGAGATAGATCGGCACGGACATAATAATCATAAGTGCCGCCATAAGTGCTGCTAAAAATTTTTGCTTTTTCATGTTTTCTTTCCTTTCGTAATTAACATTTTTCGACTTGCATTTATTCATACTATAAGTCGATTAATTCATATTATACATCGTAAAATGTATTCTGTCAAGCGGCTATCCACTTTTTAATATGTTTATACTTACATCTTATTGATTTATGATTATTCAGGGTGATATTTTATGTATGTTGATTACAAACAAGTCGGCAGACGAATTGCAAAACGCCGCAAAGAACTCGGTTTAAAGCAGGCAGAAGTTACTGAAATGGCAGAATTGAGTGATAAATATCTTTCAAACATTGAGCGTGCAACTTCCGTTTTAAGCATTGATGTTTTGATGAAGCTGTGCCATGCGCTGAAAGCAACACCCGATGATTTTCTGCTCGGAACAACAAAGCAAGATGAAAAATCATGCTATGACGATTATTTAATCAGAAAGATTTCTTCTCTTTCAAAAAAAGAAACCGAACTGGTTTTAAGCTTTATTGACTGGCTTTCACAGCAGAATATATAAAAAATTCGCAGATTAACCTCAACTAATCTGCGAATTAATTTTTTGGTTCTTCACGGAAAGTTAGGGGATGAGTTTCTAACAGAAGGCAGAGAAA
>JBJEOJ010000092.1:0-12219 GCA_051880655.1 Acutalibacteraceae bacterium
CCACGCCCGGGGTTGAATAGCGGGTTTTTGCAATCCACGGATAAACTTTTTTGCCGGGCAGATGACCGCCCTCGCCGGGCTTTGCGCCCTGCGCCATTTTAATCTGAATTTCTTTTGCGCTGGAAAGATATTCACTTGTGACGCCGAAACGACCGGACGCAACCTGCTTGATTGCACTGCAGCAATCGGATTTCAGTCTTTCCGGAAGCTCGCCGCCCTCGCCGGAGTTTGATTTTCCGCCGATTTCATTCATCGCTTTTGCAAGACATTCGTGCGCTTCCTGAGAAATTGAGCCGTAGCTCATGGCACCTGTTTTGAAGCGCTTGACAATGCTTTCAACCGGTTCAACCTCTTCAAGCGGTATGCCGCCGTTTTCGTCATAGGCAAGTTCAAGAAGTCCTCTTAATGTGTGCGGAACATCGGAATCGACAAGCTCGGTGTATTTCTTGAACAGCTCATAGTCGCCCTCTCTTGTTGCTTTCTGAAGAGAAATAATTGTTTCGGGGCTGTAAAGATGGTCGTCCTTGTCTGCGCCGCTTCGAAGCTTATGGTCGCCGCTGCTGTCAAGCGTTGTGTCAATGCCGAGCCCAAGCGGATCAAACGCATGGGAATGACGCCATTTTACACCCTCGTCAATTTCTTTCAGTCCGATTCCGCCGACGCGGCTTGTTGTGTTGGCAAAATATTTGTCAATTACGCTTTTTTCAATTCCGACAACCTCAAAAATCTGCGCCGACTGATAAGACTGCAGGGTTGAAATGCCCATTTTGGAAGCAATTTTAACAATGCCGTGCAGCACCGCCTGACAGTAATCGTCAATGGCAACATGAAGATCCTTGTCAAGTATTCCGAGATTTATCAGTTCCTCAATTGCTTCAAACGCAAGATAAGGGCAGACCGCACGTGCACCGAAGCCCAGAAGCGTTGCAAAATGATGGACGCTTCTCGGTTCACCTGTTTCAACAATAATGGAAACGGCAGTTCTTTTCTTGGTTCTGATAAGATGATTTTCAACCGCCGAAACAGCAAGCAAGGAGGGTATGGCAACATGGTTTTCGTCAACACCCTTGTCGGAAAGAATGATGATGTTGTTGCCGTTTTTATAGGCTCTGTCAATTGCGACAAAAAGCTGATCGAGCGCACGTTCAAGCGGTGTGCTGATATAGTATAGAAGCGAAATAGTCTTGACCTTGAAGCCCGGCTTATCCATGGCACGGATTTTGAGCATATCAATGTTTGTCAGAATCGGGTGCTTAATCTGAAGCACATTACAGTTTTCCGCCTTTTCTTCAAGAAGGTTACCGTCCGAGCCGATATATACGCAGGTATCCGTTACGATTTCTTCTCTGATGGCGTCAATCGGCGGATTGGTTACCTGGGCAAAAATCTGCTTGAAATAGTTAAACAGCGGCTGATGCTTGTCCGAAAGCACGGCAAGCGGAATATCAATACCCATTGCGGCGGTTTGTTCAATGCCGTTTTTCGCCATGGGAAGAATGGTTGTTTTCACATCTTCATAGGTATAGCCGAACGCTTTATAAAGCAGGTCTCGCTCAGCCTGGGTATGCGTGTGTGCCTTGACATTCGGAATCGGCAGTTCGTTCAGATGCACAAGGTGTGCGTCTACCCATTCGCCGTAAGGCTTGCGGCTTGCATAATAGTTTTTCAGTTCCTCATCACCGATAATGCGCTTTGCCTTTGTGTCAACAAGCAGCATCTTACCCGGCTCAAGGCGGGATTTTTTGATAATTTTGCTCTTGTCGCAGTCGAGCACGCCGACTTCGGAAGAAAGAATCAGAAAGCCGTCGCTTGTGATGTAATATCTTGACGGGCGAAGACCGTTTCTGTCAAGCGTTGCGCCCACAACATCGCCGTCGGAAAAAAGAATGGCGGCAGGTCCGTCCCACGGTTCCATCATGGTTGAATAATATTCATAAAAATCACGCTTTTTGCGTTCCATGGATTTGACGCCCCGCCACGGTTCGGGAATGACAATCATCATCGCAAGCGGAAGGTCAATACCGTTCATAACAAGAAATTCGAGCGTGTTGTCAAGCATGGAGGAGTCGGAACCCGAAGTGTCAACAACAGGAAGCACCTTGTCCATATCGTCTTGCATAATCGGCGAATCCATGGTTTCTTCGCGTGAAAGCATTCGGTCAATGTTGCCGCGGATGGTGTTGATTTCTCCGTTATGAAGAATATAGCGGTTCGGGTGCGCTCTTTCCCAACTCGGATTGGTGTTGGTTGAAAACCTTGAATGAACAAGGGCGATTGCACTTTTATAGTCCTCACTTTGAAGATCCTTATAGAATTTTCTCAGCTGCATAACAAGGAACATGCCTTTATAAACAATCGTTCTGCACGAAAGCGAGGGGATATAGATGTTATCCGTGCTCTGTTCAAAAACACGTCTTGCAATATAAAGCTTTCTTTCAAAGTCAAGGTCGGTCACGCAGCTTTCCGGCTTTTTGATGAAAACCTGTTCAATATAAGGCATACAGCCGACCGCTTTGGCTCCGAGAACCTCCGGGCAGACGGGAACAGTACGCCAGAAAAGAAGCTCCAGTCCCTCACGCTTTGCAACAACTTCAAAAAGCTTTTTTGCCTGATTTCTTGCAAGTGTTCCCTGCGGGAAAAAGAACATACCGACGCCGTATTCTCTTTCTTCTCCGATGTCAATGCCTTTTTCTTTTGCAACCTTTGAAAAAAAGCTGTGCGAAATCTGAAGCATAATGCCGACGCCGTCACCGGTTTCGCCTGCAGCATCCTTTCCTGCACGGTGTTCGAGCTTTTCAACAATTTTCAGTGCATCGTCAACAACACGATGACTTTTGATGCCTTCAATATTAATGACAGCACCGATGCCGCACGCATCATGTTCAAAATTACTGTCATAAAGGCCTTCCTGAATTCTTTTCATATAGTCACCTCCGGCACCGTTTACAGTGCCTAAAAATATAAAAAGGGCGCAGTATCTCTTAGATAAGCGCCCTTGCTTATTAATAGTTTACATGATTTAACGCTTTAAGTCAATAAAAAATTTGTTGAAATTTGATAGAATGTAAAAGTTATATTTGTGCTTTTTTACCCGAAAAGCAGCATTATTTAACAATTTTCGGTCGGAAAGAGACGATTTTATCCGAAATTTTCACAAGTGTTTCGCCGAACGGAAAAAGAATCACCGTGGAAACAACATTAAAAATAACGTGCGCCGCACTGACGGCAAGCTTTTTGTTTTCAATGCTTTCAAGAAAGGATATGTACGGCGTAAGCTTTGCGATAAAAAAGAAAACCGCCGTTCCGATAACATTAAAAAGAAGATGAATCACAGCGGCCTTTTTCGCTTCATTTTTTGCCTTGACGCAGGAAAGAAGCGTCGGAACAACAGCACCGATGTTCTGACCGAAAAGAATATACACACAGCTTTCGATTGAAACCAGACCGCTCGCCGCCGCCGACTGAAGCACACCGACCGTTGCCGAAGAGCTTTGCATAACGGCGGTGATAACAAAGCCAATGAGAATGTTTTTGAAAGAACCTGCCGCCGCCTGCAAAAATTCGTCGGCTTTGCCGCTGTCTTTGAAAAACGAAAGATATTCGCTCATGCTGCTCATTGCAACAAAAAGCAAGCCGAAGCCGCAAAGCACAAGTCCGATATTTTTGATTTTTTCGTTTTTAAAAAACAGCTTCATAACAGTTCCGAGAAAAACGGCGAGCGGCGCTGCGGCGGAAAAGCTTCCCGACAAAAGCAGGCTTGTGACAGTCGTTCCGATGTTTGCACCCATAATGATGCCGACCGACTGCGAAAGCGTGAGCAGACCGCAGTCAATGAAGCTTACCGCCATAACCGTTGCGGCGCATGAAGACTGAATGACAGCCGTAACGGCAAAGCCGGTCATAACGCCGGTTAAACGGTTTTTGGTGCAGGAGGAAAGAATGTTTTTCATCTTTTCGCCGCACGCCGAGGAAAGACCGTCACCCATGATGTCAATTCCGAAAAGAAACATGCCGACCGCGCAAAGGATTCCGGCAAAATTCTGAAGATTCAACAAATCACCGCCAAAAACAGAAATCGCGCATTTTCCGTTGGCAACTTTCATAAACATCAGTAAACTCGACAAGACCCCGAGTTTTTAGAGATTGCCTATTGAAAAGAAAACGATTTTCAACTATAATCTTAATTAAAGATACGAGAAAGGAAGAAAACATATGCTAAGCATTATTCCGAAGCCAAACTTCACCAAAGAATACGGCGGGAAAAGAAAAATAAGAGAAGACGAAATCGTTTTTCAAAATGACAACAGCTTTCTTGAAGAAACCTATGAAATAGAAATCACAAAAGACAAGGCGGTCATCACCTCAAAAGGTGAAAAAGGCAAATTTTATGCGCTGCAAACACTCAGACAGCTTAAAGACGAAAACGGAAGCGTGCCGCTTGTTAAAATTACGGATTTCCCTCGCTTTTCCTATCGTGCTTTCATGATAGACAGCGCAAGACATATGCAGACCGTTGATGAAATCAAACGATATATTGAAGCGGCGGCAAGATATAAATTCAATTATTTCCACTGGCATTTATGCGACGATCAGGGATTTCGTATGGAATGTGAAAAGTATCCGATGCTTAACAAAATCGGCTCTTTCCGAAAAGGTCACGGCTTCGGCAGCAAAAACGAAAGCGTATACGGCGGCTATTACACCAAAAGCGAAATCAAAGAAATTATTGATTTTTGCAAAGAGCGATACATTGAAGTCATTCCCGAAATTGATTTGCCCGGTCACACCATGGCAATGCTTGCAAGCTATCCTTATCTTGCCTGCGGCGGCAAAAAAGTTGAAGTTTCAACAAAGCCGGGCGTACACAAAGACATTCTTTGCGCCGGTAAAGAAGAAACCTTTGATTTTTGCTTCGGACTGCTTGATGAAGTGATGGAGCTTTTCCCGTCGGAATATATTCACATCGGCGGCGATGAAGCACCGAAAGTCAGATGGAAAGAATGTGCCGACTGCCAAAGACGAATGAAAGAAGAAAACCTCAAAGACGAAGAAGAGCTTCAGGGCTATTTTGTCGGCAGAATTTCGGACTATGTAAAATCAAAAGGCAAAAAGCCGATTGCATGGAACGAAAGCTTAAATTCCGGAATGCTTTCCAAAGACGTCATCGTCTGCGACTGGCTTGACAAAAAGCACAAAAGCGAAGAATTTGCAAATGCCGGCGGAAAAATCATCGCCGAAGACTTTTTCAGTCTTTATCTTGACTATCCCTACGGCATGACGCCGCTGAAAAAGACCTATACCTTTAATCCGATTCTGAAAGACCTTGACGAAAAGGGAAAAGAGAACGTTATCGGCATTGAATCACCGATCTGGACAGAGTTTGTGGAAGATTTTGACCGAATGAGCTATATGTGTTTCCCGAGGCTTCTTGCGGCGGCGGAAATCGGCTGGACGAATGAAGAAAACAAAAACTATAAATGCTTTGTTGCAAGGGCAAAAGCAGCTGCGCCCGACCTTGAAAATCTCGGCATCACCATGGCGGACAGCCGCAGATGGGATCCGAAGCCGCTGAGAAAGGCTGGCGACGTTTTGGGGCACTACAAGCAATTTCTTACTCCCGACCTTGTGAAAACATTCTTGTTCCCGGGAAAGGAATAAGCTTTTTTCAGTGTGGAGTTTGGAGTGTGGAGTTAACAAAAATTTCTGCTGAAAATTTCAACAAAGCTCCTGATTATTAATTTAAAAAACAGATTATGGTAGGGACACGGCGTGCCGTGTCTGCACTGCACAAACTTTAAAATGAGGTTAACTCCACACTCCACACTGTCATAAGCTCCAAACTCCACACTGCTATACTAAAATTAAAGGGAAAAATGAAAATGGACAACAATTTATTAAAGGATTATCAGCTTTATTTCGGTCAGTGTGCAAAAGACAGCGCCGAGCAAAATGCCGAACAGGCAAAAAACACTGCTGACGGTCTTGCTTACAGAATCCCGTCGCTTCTGAGCGTGACGGATAAAGACGCAAACGAAACAATACTCTGCGCTTTTGATATGTCTGAAAGCGGCGGAGATTTCGGACGGATTCAGGTCATGATGAGAAAAAGCTCTGACGGCGGAAAAACCTTCGGCAAAATGGAAACGGTGCTGAGTTTGCCTGTTGCCAAAGCGCCGCAAAAAAGAAACGATTTCAACAGCGCTTTTGCCATTGACCCGATTCTTGTTCAGTGCAAAAACGGCGATGTTCTGCTTGTGTGCGATGTTTATCCCGAAGGCAAGGGGCTTATGCATAAGGCGTGGCTTGACAGAGGCAGCGGCTATGTCAGAATAAACGGCAAAAATTATCTTGCGCTTTATCAGGGCAAAACAAAGGTCGGCGGCACGGCAAGAGACCGCTCAGAGCCTTATACTGTCCGGGAAAACGGCTTTGTTTATACGCCCGACGGAAGAAAAACAAACTATTATCTTCCCAAAAACCACAGCGCGCAATATGCCTTTGAAACGGTGGGCGATTTATATTATGCAGTCGGTCAGCCCGATTACATCGACACCTGCCCGCCGCTGATTCCCGAAGAAACCGAAAACGGTGACATTTATTGCGGAAATGTTTTCCTCTCCTATAATAAAGGCACTTTTGACGAAAACAAGCCGAAACGAATTCAAAAAAGAACGGTCGGTCCTGATTTTGACGGCGACAGATTTTCAAAATACCCCTGCGTCGAAACCGAAAGCGCACCGCTGAGCATCAGCGTCAGAAATTATCTGTGGGTGCTTCGAAGCTCCGACTGCGCAAAAACATGGCAGCAGCCTTTGGATATTTCCGCAGATATGATTTTTGACGATGAAGTTTTTCTCGGAACAGGTCCGGGCGTTGCAATCTGCCTGAAAAATCAAAATGAGCAAGCCAAAAACGGCAGAGTGCTTGTTCCGGTTTATAACACGAAAAAAACCGCCGTGCTTTTCAGCGATGACAACGGCTATACATGGCATCGTTCGCAAACGAGCAGGAACATTGACGAAACCCAGCTTTGTGAGCTTTCAAACGGTGCGATTTATTGCTTCGGCAGACAAAGAAAGCTCGGCAGAACACCGCTTAGCATAAGCCTTGACGGCGGCGAAACGTGGAAAAAGCTTTCCAAAACAAAGCTTTCCGCAGTGAAATGTCAAAAGTCCGTTATCGCCTTGCCAAAAGAAATTTACTGTGATAAAATGGACAAAAGCAAGGATTATATTCTGGCCTGCAATCCGTCGGGAACTTATCAGAAAAACAGCGAGCGTTTCGGCGGCGTTCTGACCTTGGGAATTGCTCAGGACGACCAGAAAATAACCTGGATAAAGCAAAGGCGGCTTTATACCGACGGCGTTCGGGGAAAATGCGAAAACTTTTTTGCCTATTCAAGCCTTACCGTTCTTCAAAACGGCAACCTTGCGGTTTTTTATGAGGCATTGCCGGCGGGCTTGGGAATTTACAAGGAATTTTCTCTTTCGTGGCTTCTTGACGGAGAAGAGCCGTTCACATTCCCGATTTGCAAAGCAAGAAAAAATCAGAAGAAACAGAAAAAATAAAATCCGAAAAAGTGAAAAAACAAAAGAGAGGCAGTCTTTTGACTGTTATCCGGGAGGAATGATAAGATATGTATTGTCCGAATTGTCATGTTTATAACGATGATAAAGAAACGGTTTGTTTCGCTTGCGCAACACCGCTGATTCAAAAAGAAGAAGAGCCGATAAATGATATTGAGCAAGGTGCTGTTTTGAATATACGCAAAGAATATCCGAGCACGACGCCGATTGTTTCGGTTGTTTTGTCGTTTGTTTTTTTCAACATCATCGGCATAATTTTGTCGGTTATGTCGCTTTCAAAATATAACAAATATGAGCAGGCACTTTTTTCGGGCGATATGCAGAAAGCACAGGTGCTTGCCAAAAGCTCAAAAAAGCTTGCAAAAGCCGCAATTGTGATTACCGTTTTAATCATGATTATCCGTCCGATACTTTTTGTGTCATTTATGCTTGTCGGAGCGGACACAATCGGGCTTTTCGGAGACGGAAGTCTGATGGCGTCCCAGGGCGGTGCTTCGGCAGCAATGCTCAGAACGATTATATAACAATTATATAAAAAAAATCGGCACTGCCAAATGAAACAGTGCCGATTTTTTTGTATTATTCAGCTTTGACCGGCTCTTTTTCCGAAGCATCAGGACAATCAGCGATTTCTGATTTTTCTGTCATCTTAAGCTGCTTTTCTTTGTGCTTTTTCCAAAGAGCCAAAACGATATATAAAATAACCGAGCCGATCATTGTTGCAACGGTGGCGTCAATCATATCCATCATCGTATCCCAAAGCGGGAACTGACCTTCTCCGCCGAGCGCACCGTGACCGAAAATTTTGAACCATATGTCATCCTGAAACGGTGCATAGTAATAGCATTGATTTTGCGAACCTGTCAGGAAATCGCCCATGAATTCCGTAATCTCCCAAAGAACGATTACCACAAACGAAAACGACCAGCCGCAGAAGGCTCCGAGTGACGGCGAATAATAAGGCTTTTTGCCATTCTTTGAATCCATTGCCTTGAAAATATAATAGCCTGCAATCACAGTTCCGAACCCGGAAAGAATATGTAAAATTCTGTCATACTTGAAAATATAGGAATAGGCATTGAGGAAGTTTCCGAAAAATGTTCCGATAAGCTCAAAAAAGCCGATTATATGCTGACAACGAAAATCAAGCCTTGCAAGAAAGCTGTTTCTCGGCGCAACAAACTTGATAAGCGTCATGGCATAAAGCGAAAGCATATTGATAAAGCACATTACCCTTTCGTTCGGGTCATTATGAAAAATCACCGCATATAAAAGCAAAAGCCTTACAATCCAGATGATTATGTATTCGACAACGGTAATGTCATCAAAAATCATCTTCCAGGTTTCTTTTATTCTCTTTTTTAATTTCATATATATGACCATTCCTTTCCGCTGCGCTTCAAGGCACAAAAGTGAAGTAAAACAAATTATAATCAGTTTTGCCGCAGGCAAAATCACCGCAGAAATTGCCGAAAAGTGCAGCTTGATAATTGCCGCTGAATACTATACACGATAAATCTCGGAAAGTAAATAAAAGTTAAGCAATTGTAATCAAATCTTAACTATTTTAAAAATTGTTTTTAAGTATAATTGAAGAAATACGGCTATAATTTGATACTCGCAGTCTGCCCGGATTGATTTTTCAGATAAAAATAGTTTTTTTGAAAAAAATGATGAAATTTTTTTCAATATATGTTAGAATATTATGATTAATGTTTATGAGGTGACTTAAAAATGGGATTACTCAAAAAACTGTTTGGTGATTATTCATCAAAAGAAATTAAACGCATAAAACCCACTGTTGAAAAGGTACTCGGCTATGAAGAGGAATATGCCGCCCTTTCAGACGGTGACCTGAAAGCAAAAACAGAAGAATTCAAAAAAAGAATTGCCGACGGTGAAAGCCTTGACAGTATTCTTCCCGAAGCTTTTGCGGTTTGCCGTGAAGCAAGCTGGAGAGTGCTCGGCATGAAGCACTTCCCTGTTCAGATTGAAGGCGGTATCGTTCTTCATCAGGGCAGAATTGCCGAAATGAAAACAGGTGAAGGTAAAACGCTTGTTGCAACCTTGCCGGCTTATCTGAACGCTCTGACAGGCAGAGGCGTTCACATCGTAACGGTCAACGACTATCTTGCACGCCGTGACAGCGAATGGATGGGCAAGGTATATCGCTTCCTCGGTCTTTCCGTCGGACTGATTGTCAACGGTCTTGACACCGAAGAAAGAAGAAAAGCTTATGCCGCCGACATCACCTACGGCACAAACAATGAAATGGGCTTTGATTATCTGAGAGATAACATGGTTCAATATATTGAAGAAAAGGTTCAGCGCGGTCATTATTTTGCAATTGTCGATGAGGTTGACTCAATTCTTATCGATGAAGCGAGAACACCGCTTATCATTTCCGGTATGGGCGAGCAGTCCAGCCAGCTTTATTCTCTTGCAAACGATTTCGTAACACGTCTGAAATGTCTGCGTATTGCCGAAGCGGACACAAAAACCAACCTTGAAGACCTTGCAAAGGACGCAAATGCAGACTATATCGTTGACGAAAAGGCAAGAACCGCAATGCTCACGGCAAGCGGTATTGAAAAAGCAGAAAAATATTTCAACATTGAAGATCTGAGCGCACCGGAAAATCTTACCCTTTCGCATCATCTGAACATCGCAATCAAGGCGCACGGCGTCATGAAGCGTGACATTGACTATGTTGTCAAAGACGGTCAGGTTCTCATCGTTGATGAATTCACCGGACGTATCATGATCGGCAGACGCTATAACGAAGGTCTACATCAGGCTCTTGAAGCAAAAGAAGGTGTTAAAATTGCAAAGGAAAACAAAACCCTTGCAACCATCACATTCCAGAACTATTTCCGTCTTTATGAAAAACTTTCCGGTATGACGGGTACTGCAATGACGGAGGTCAACGAATTTAGGGAAATTTATTCTCTTGACGCTGTTGAAATTCCAACAAACAAGCCCGTTATCAGAATTGATAATGACGATGTCATTTATAAGACAGAGCAGTTCAAGTTCAATGCAATTATCGAACAAATCATAAAATGCCACGAAAAAGGTCAGCCCGTTCTTGTCGGCACGGTTTCGATAGAAAAGAGCGAACGACTTTCGGCAATGCTCAAAAAGCAAAAGATCAAGCATAATGTTCTCAACGCAAAATTCCACGACAAGGAAGCGGAAATTATCGCTCAGGCAGGTAAGCTCGGCGCTGTTACGATTGCAACCAACATGGCAGGACGCGGTACCGACATCATGCTCGGCGGTAATGCGGAATATCTTGCAAAAAGCGAAATGCGCCGCCTTGATTATCCCGAAGAGCTGATTTCGGAAGCCACAGGCTTCGGCGAAACCGACAACGAGGATATTATCGCAGCAAGAGAAACTTTCAAAGAGCTTGAAGCGAAATATAAAAAGGAAATTGCAGGCGAGGCAGAAGAAGTCAGAAAAGCCGGCGGTCTTTTCATCATCGGCACGGAGCGTCACGAATCAAGACGAATTGACAACCAGCTGCGCGGACGTTCCGGACGACAGGGCGACCCCGGTGAAAGCCGCTTTTTCCTTTCCATGGAAGACGATCTGCTCAGACTTTTCGGCGGCGACAGAATGGCAAGAATCATGGAATCGCTGCCTGTTGACAATGACATGCCGATTGAGGTCGGAATTCTGACAAAGCAGGTTGAAGCAGCTCAGAAAAAGGTTGAAGGCAACAACTTCGCCATGCGCCGCCATGTTCTTGAATATGACGATGTTCTCAACCGTCAGCGTGAGGTTATCTACGGTCAGCGTGACCAGGTGCTCAACGGCGAGGACATGAAAAAGACCATTGCAAAAATGATTGACGATTCACTTACAGACGCCGTTGCATTTTATTGCCCGGCTCATGTTAATCAGGACGAATGGCAGCTCGGCGCACTCAGAGAAAAATATCTCGGCTGGCTGACAACCAAGGAAGATTTTGTCGATAACGATATGTCGGCGGAAGAAATTCTTGATATGCTTTGCGACAGAGCACATGAGCTTCATGAAAGCAAGGAAAGAGAATACGGCGCAGACAAGATGCGTGAAATTGAACGCTTTGTCCTTTTGCGCTGTGTTGACCTTCAGTGGATGGATCACATCGATGCCGTTGACGAGCTGAAAAAAGGCATCGGTCTTATGGCATACGGACAGAAAGATCCGATTCTTGCATTCCGTGAAGAAACCGCAGATATGTTTGACGCGATGATTAATGCGATTCGTGAAGAAACCGTCAGAATGATTCTCACAATTCAGATCAGAGAAGATGAAGAGGTCAAGCGCAAACAGGTTGCGAAGGTCACCGCAACCAATTCGGGTGACGGAAGCGAAAAGAAACAGCCGGTTAAAAAAGGCAAAAAGATTGGTCCGAACGATCCGTGTCCCTGCGGCAGCGGAAAGAAATATAAAAAATGCTGCGGCAGACCGGGAATGAGAGAATAGCGGGCAACGCCCGCAGGACTCACGGCGGACATCGTCCGCAGGACTCACGCGGGGCAGGAAGTGGTAAACTTTTATAATTTCGCCGCGACATAAGATAACATAAAATTATAGTTTGGCGGTGGGAACTCTCCTTCAGTCACTGCGTGACAGCTCCCTC